>JAEZCO010000074.1 GCA_023433505.1 Bacillota bacterium
GCACCTCGATTCACTTACATTATACCATAATACCCAAAGTTAAGAAATATATTTTCAAAGAAAAAATGATATCTGCTGATATCATTTTCCTTTGAGTTTCTAATTGTAATTTACCCGATCTTGAGCAAGAACCCCTGTGAAGGACAGCCCTTTTGAATCCTCCTGCACTGCATTTGCTGGTCTATTTTCTTAAAAAATCCGTTTTCCTCGGTTTGATCTCCGAAGCGACGTATCAGCCCATCATCGTTTGCTTTTTACGCAAGGAATCGTTGAATTCATAGCATTCTCCCGACTATTTACACAATATCCGCTTCATCCCTGTACTTGTTCATCAGCCTTTTAAATATATCGCCACAGGTTGGAGGCGTGTATGTAATGGCGTTAGCCCCCGCCTCAATCGTTTGGAGGATGCTTTCTTCCGTGGGGCCTCCCGTTGCTATTACAGGAACCTCCGGATACTGCTCCCGGATCAATTGGACTATGGCAACCGTCCTGGACCCGCCGGATACATTGAAGATGGTAGTTCCGGCTTCCAACCGCTTTTTAAAATCCGTTTTTTCAGAAACAACGGTTACCACAACAGGGATGTCGATTTTTTCTCTAAGCCTGACAACGATATCATTGGATGTAGGCGCATTCACCACCACGCCGATAGCTCCCTGGAATTCGGCATCCATGGCCAGGTTCACCACTCTTTTTCCCGTGGTGGTCCCTCCTCCGACGCCGCAGAAGACCGGTATATCCGACGCGCTTATGATGGAATGGGTAATAATCGGCTGCGGCGTAAAGGGATAGACGGCAATGACCGCATTGGCGTTGCAATTCTTGATGATGGCTACATCCGTGGTGAAAACGATGGATTTTATCAGCTTTCCAAAAATCTTTATCCCGCTTACCTGCTGTATTACTTCAGGAATTTTCACCATGTGTCTTCTAAGGTTTCCCTCAATTTCAGGAACAAATTTATCCATTCGATCGATCCTTTCCGGTTCATTTAAAGGTTGAATTTTCTTTGCTGCTTGCTGTGTATCCCGATTTATTCTTACCAAGTCCACATAATTTACTATATCATTAATCGAATCCTTGGGCAAATAACAAAAGCGCTTTGCAAAAAATCAGTAACTTTTGTAGCTACCGGTCCTGCAATCACATAATATGTTATTATAAACAAATATAAAAAGGCAGAAAATGCTAAGTAACGGTGCAAATATACCTTCCCGTATGGATTTCTGAAGATGCAGTCTCGGAGCGCCGGCATTTTCAGAAAAACGGGAAGCAATAGCTGCAGTAATCCTAAATCCATTGCAGTATTTACGATTTAGGCCTTGCCGGCATAGTGCGGAGAGAATGTATGACACCACCTTTAATCAGCTACTCCACTTTCCACAGGATGGGTTTGACCGTAAGGAACTTAAATTCACTTTTAAGGACAACGGATGATTTTGAACTCCATATTATCGACAATAATTCGCAGGACAACACATGGGAATACATACAAGACCTGAAAGACAGCCGCATCAAGTCAAGGACCAAGTTTCCCGTCAATTCCGGTCCTATTTACCCCATCAATTTCAATCTGACGCGCAGAAGACCCGACCAGTATTTTGTCGTATTGGAAAGCGATGTATATTTATATGCCCCCGATTGGATCACCCGTTTCATGAGAATCTTTCAGACCTTTCCCGAGGTGGGGCTCCTCGGAGCACCCAGACCTTATCCGCTGCCTGCTTTTCAGCCGGATACCGTCCCCGTGGTGAAAAACGGTCTCAGCTATCTGCAGCTGAAGAAGAGCGAGGTTGGCACGACAATCGATTTCATCCCCGGGCACTGCCAGTTCTTAAGGCCGGAGCTTATCAACCTCCTCGGGTACTGGTGCGAAGAAAACGGCTACGGCGATGCCGAACTCTCCATCCGGGTAAACAAATATACTCCTTTTAAAGCCGGATTTACTGTCGACGTTCCCATTGATATGACGCAAACCATCCCCTGCCAGGCATGCGAAGGCACCAAGTGGTGCAAGCTTGACAGGGTTCACACTACCTGCTTTGACATCCGGAACAAAAAACACAAAAATTTGTCCTTTTCTGAGAAATTCCGATGGAAATACTTCGAGTATTTTAATGAGCTGAACCAGGGAAAGAGGACGGTTTACTGCGCGTCCATCCATGACGCCGAATCCCGTAAGGCCCATGTTTATCATATGGATTGGGCGCTTGAAAATTTCGGTTTTTATGTGACGAATTCGAATTAACATAGTTCCAGTCCCCTGCATAATTATAATGTATTGGGATCAAAGAAGGCTGCAGGCCGAAAAGAGTTCACTCCATGACAGCACGGCACTGTTATAGACCCTAGCATCTTAAAAGAATTGAGGTAAGTGATATGACCCAAAAAAAACTGGCCATTCTCGACGACTATTTTCCAAATTTAAAGACAGGTTTCAGAATATCCGAATTCAATTATTATCTTGACCAATATCCCGGCTGTGAAGTTTACTCAACGAGGTATGACATGCACCATCCTGAGTATGCGGCAGCCTATCCGCGTTTCAGGGATAGGGTCAAACCGTTTACACAGTTTGACTGGACAGGTAAGTCCTACTCTTTATACTATACGGTTTTTCTAAGCAATGCATTCAGCTTTCACTTTGTTTATGATCTGGCAAGTACGCCATTTATATTTGAGCTGTATCCCGGCGGAGGATTTTGGATCAACGATCCCGAAATTGACGCAAGGCTGTTAAAGGTCTTTAGATCTCCGCTCTTTAAAAAAGTCATCGTCACTCAAAAAATGACTTATGACTATATTACAAGCCATGGTTTTACCACGCCGGATAAAATTGCATACATCTATGGAATGGTGACACACCCCCAGTATTTTCACAATACGGTACCCAAAAAGCGCTATGGAAGGGATAAGAAAACCTTCGACATATGCTTTGTCGCCCATAAATATATGCCTTTAGGTCTTGATAAAGGGTATCATATTTTTATCGATGTGTGTAAAAAGCTTGCGGCAGCTGCCGGCGATATCAGATTCCATGTAGTGGGCAACTTTGACAAGAATGAAATCGACACCAGCGCCCTTGGCGACAGGATCATATTTTACGGACTTAAGGATCATAGCTTCTTTCCCGGATTTTATTCGGGCATGGACATTATCCTTTCACCCAATGCTCCTTTCTTACTGATACCGGGTAAAAACTATGACGGCTTCCCTACAGGCTGCTGCATCGATGCGGGATTACATAATGTCGGAGTTTTCTGCACCGACATACTCAATCAGAATGCGCATTTTGAGCACAAAAGGGATATTTGCATAATCCCGCTCAGTGCCAGTGATATTGCTGCTAACGTAATGGAATATTACCATGATACTGAAAAACTGTATAGGATGTCTGCCTGCGGGCAAGCCAAATTCAAAGAGGTTTTTGACTTTGAAAAGCAAATGCGGGAAAGGGCCGCTGTTCTGAACCAGTATTTACTGTAAGGAGAGCAGGAAAGTATAATATGTCATAATTAAGTTAGGAGAGTTTCGCCAGATATCCTCACCTTTCATTCTCTATTACCCTTGGGGAGATTTTTCAGACTGCCCGGCACCTCAAAATGATGTTGAATTATAGGATTTCATGTTTCTGAATTAGATTACTCGGGTATTAAGTTTAAGTCATGATTTTTTCCCAATTATAAAATAATCAAACAAGGATGGTGGAGGACTTTTATGGCTAAATTACCTGTATGGGATCCTTTTACGGAGTGGCGCGATACCAGTATAAAATGGGTCAAGGTCAACATTTCAAAGGAGGACATGAAAAGATTTACAGAGCGGAGTGATTTGAAAGGCTTGATCCAGACATTCAGCTTCCTATTGATCATTGCTGTAACGGCAGCCTTCTCGTATTACATGTTCGCAACACACCATTGGATATTACTTGCCATAGGATTATATTTGCATGGCATGATATACGGCCATTTCGGCAACGGAATCCATGAATTGA
The DNA here is from genome assembly GCA_023433505.1 of Bacillota bacterium. Classification (GTDB taxonomy): domain Bacteria; phylum Bacillota; class Clostridia; order Acetivibrionales; family DTU013; genus MnB-11. The sequence goes on from JAEZCO010000074.1 coordinate 3,998, forward strand.
CCCATAACACGGTTTTTGCAAATAAAACTCTAAACAAAGCCGTTATAATGCTATTCGGACTCCTGTACTGGCCATACAACCCATACTTCTATCGATTAAGCCATGTGCACTTTCACCACCAATATACCCTCCACCAGAATAGTGACGGGGAAGATACGCCGAATTACGTTGATCTAAGTACAATGGCCGTCCTCAACTTATTTTTCAGGGTTCTGCGCATAAAGCTTTTCTTCCAGTGCGTCGGGCGGCTCTTCACATTAAAGCCCACAAGCCTGGGCTGGAGGATGAGAGGGTATTCTCTGGATAAATGGGAGCAATTTATAATGGAAAAGGCTCCTGTAAAAGAAAAAAAGGAAGTTCAGCGGTTTACAGTCATCTCTTTGGTCTTCCATGTTCTCTTTGCTGCTGCCTGCATTTTAAGCGGCAATTGGTTCCTGGTGATATTGATAACTTTGGCGCCGTTCTACGGCCCCGGTATCCACGGTTTTATATGCGGCATACACCAGCATGCCTGCTGCGAAGCCAACAACCCGGATTTTCGGAAAAGCTGCGGAGATGCGATACTTGATCCCATCAGCTCCACCCTTTACTGGCATATGGAATATCACACCGAGCATCACATGTTTGCGGGGATACCCTGCTATAACTTGAAAAAATTCGGCAAATTTGTGGCTGATCAAATGCCGGAAAAAGAATATGCCATCCCCCGCCTTTTCAAGCTTGCCAAAAAAAGCAAGGAGGTCTTTGGAACCAAAGAGGATTGGAGAGAAAATTTCGGCCGCTATAAGGGATTTTAAAAATTTCGAAACTATAAGAGATGCATATTCCAGTTCTTTTAGATTCCCATTCTAATCGACCTGAAATATGCATCTCGTTGTTTTGACCGTGATTTTGGGTTAATCCGGCTTTATTACCGGAGATATCTTAACAGTTTTTAAGATTAATAATTTTCATTTCTCACTTCAAAGAAGCTCTTTGGGTGTGCACAGACGGGACAAACCTCAGGCGCCTTTTTGCCTATTACCAGATGGCCGCAGTTACGGCATTCCCATATGGTTTCCTCTGCTTTTTCAAACACCTTTTGCATATCAATATTTTTCAGGAGTGCACGGTATCTTTCCTCGTGGGCCTTCTCGATTTTTCCAACCATTCTGAATTGAGCTGCAAGCGTCGGAAAACCTTCTGCTTCCGCATCCTTGGCAAAGCCTTCATACATATCGGTCCACTCGTAGTTTTCGCCTTCGGCGGCGTGAAGCAAATTGGCTGCTGTATTTCCAAGCTCGCCAAGAGCTTTAAACCAAAGCTTTGCGTGCTCCTTCTCATTGTTCGCGGTTGCTTCAAAAATAGAGGCGATCTGCTCATAGCCTTCCTTTTTTGCAACCGACGCAAAATAGGTATACTTGTTTCTTGCCTGAGATTCGCCGGCAAATGCTGCTGCCAGATTCTTTTCTGTTTTGGTCCCTTTGACGTTCATAACATAACTCTCCTTTATTTTCATTTTTTGATCTTGCTCTTTTTCCTTGGGTTTATCCGCTTAGTTATTCCGATCCGCAAACCCTTGAAATTTGACTATCTCAAATGACCTCTCCACTTTTGCAGTCATTGCAGAGATATCTCAAACTCAAATCATATCCTAAGATTTCTATGCCGGTTTGCTTATCCAAATAATCCTTCAGGCCCGAGACAGAGATATCCGATAATTTCCCGCATTTTTGGCAAATAATATGCTCGTGTGGATGCAGTAATTTGTCAAATCTGTCCGGCCCATTTGGGACGGCCACCCGCCTGATATCTCCAGCTTCGGTCATAAGACCCAGGTTGCGGTAAACAGTTCCTATCGCAATTGAAGGCTGTATCTTCTTTGCATTCATATAGATTTCGTCTGCCGTCATATGCTCCATTGACGACGACAAGATAATATCCAAAATCAATCTTCTTTGCTTTGTCAAATTAACACCCCTATATTCGCGAATAGGAATTATTCCTAATTATTGTATATTTATTCGATTGTGTTGTCAAGATGTAATTTGAGAAATTTTTTACTGAAAAATGAGCAACTACTCCTCTGCCTTTTTTTCGTCCCGCAAGTCGATTACCCCACAGACCCCTATCTGGCTTCCGCCGGCATCCGCTATAATATCATACAGATCTTTTGCCAGAGTGACAGTTTCACCGTCTAAGGTTTTACATTGCGCTGATATGTTTCCCTCCCATTTCCAATGCCCATATTCAGGTACAACCTTGCCAACAGGATAAATTTCCTCAGGATTGCCATTTCTCATGATGCGTATGGCGACCTCTTTTGCAATGCAGCCATCTCCTGACACGACAGCCTTATCGCCATTTCTAATGACGACCTTGTCTCCATCGGCATTCGATCCGGATTTCACTTCCACCTCAGGAACGATTGGCATTTCTTCTTTCCACCCTTCCCTGAGATACTTTGCTACGTCCCTGGAAAAGATGGTGAAGTATTCATCATGGTTGTTGTTCTGTACTTGCATTACAAACCTGTCGTCAAGAGTAGTCGCAGACCATCCATCCTTGAATGATTTTGTTGTGTAATCAGTCCAGGCATAGACTTTGCTCCCATCCTTGAGCATGAAAAAGATTCCCATGGGCCTTGCTTGCGAATTGACAACATTGATTTCCGTATCTGTCGATGCTGTCTTTTCCACACCGGAGTTAACCAAGCCTACGACCCTGTTAATTATTTCATCGTCATGTCCCGGGAATAAAGCCTTCGTATGAATATGTAAGCCGCCTTGCATCGTTACCCACTCGATATCCTCGGGATTGATATATCCATCGGATGATGCTTTCACGCTTTCCGCTGTTTGCTTTGAATTTTCAAACAAGTCCTGTGTGTAAAGAAGATAGTACTTGTCGTCTTTAGGGGCAAGATAGAAAACATCATATGCATCTTTTTCCGGGGATTCAGGTTTGTCGGAATCCATTACGGACCCCAGATGAACTTGGTACACTTCAATATTCGTTGAAGGATATACTTTTGAAAGATAGTCCATACATTCGGCAATTTCTTCCGTTTTATCCGTTTGAACGGAATTAGCGCTCTTGTAATGTACCGAAGCGGCATGATACCAGCCGAAATCATATAGATTCCCGATTATTTTTTTATCATATAGCTGATCCCTGATAAGATTCCGCCCATCTAAGGCATCCGTTTGCTCAAAGGACGAAATAAAGGTACGGATGAATTCTACCTGCTTGCTATCCTTAAGCTGGAAATGGGTGATATATCCATACCCGAATATCAAACAGCAAACTAATAATACGGCACTCGATATGATAATAATTTTTTTCATATGGTCCCTCTACTTCTGCCACGCTTATGACAAAGAAAAAGCATCTTTTCAAAGTATATCACTTTGATTCATATAGACGAATGAACGGGGATTAAGTTCCAGCAAAACTCACCCTTCATGTGTAAGGCAAAGCTGAGCTATATCTGTTCATTCCCCTATTATGTTGAATGACTCGCTATCAAACTCAATAATTGCAGCATTCTCCGTTCTAAACCTTCGCATTTCGTTAAAAGGAGTATTTGTTATATAACATCGCAAACACATAATAACCGCGCCATGAGTTACAATTGCGACATCGGAATTGTTTTCATTAATAATTTTTTGCACAGTCTTCATAACACGTTCCAACACATCTTGATATGACTCTCCCCCAGGGGTTTTGGTATATCTGCGATTATTGATCCATTCATTGTATTTTTCCGGAAATTTTTCTTGTACTTCTGGCCAGAGCAGTCCTTCCCATTTTCCAAGATTCATCTCCTGCAAACCTTCTGCCGGGATATACTCAACATCGATAGCCTTACTTAAAATTTCTGCTGTCCTTACAGCTCTTTTTTGTTGACTCGTATAGATTTTAGAGACTTTATGATTCGATTCCAATAGTTTACTACCTAATTTTTCTGCCTGGATAATGCCGGTTTGATTCAATTCACTGTCATGACTGCCTTGAATTCTTCCTTCCATATTCCAGTCTGTTTGACCATGTCGTATAAAAAAGAGTTTCATATGTACTCCCCTACGTAAAGTAATACTGATAAGTTCCGAACCAGCAATCCGCTCAGAGCCTCTGCCTTTTCCCTCTTGCATCCCTATCCTTTAACTCTTTTACAGGCAGTGCTATGCACCCTTCCCCGGGGTCTCGATAAAAGACGCATGCCTATTCTTTTTTCTCTCCCAGCACAAAATAATGCCATGAAACATAATCGCGATGCTCTAAAACAACATCCTGCACCTGTCTGACCGTTATTAACCTGAATTCTTTCAGCAACTCTTTAATATCCTCAGCATCTACAAAAAAATGAGGAACATTGTTTTCAGCCCCATCCTCTATTTTCACAACCGTATTTTCATCAAGCTTTGGGAATCCGGATTCTTTATAGGTCCATGCATTTTTAGAGCAGAATGTAATGTAAAATTCTCCGCCCGCTTTAAGTACGCGTTTTATTTCCGCTATTACTTTTATAATCCCTCTGGAGTCTGTATGGGAAATAACATGATATGCAAGCAGGCAATCAAATGTATTGTCTTCAAAGGGCAAGTTCATCATATTTCCTAAAACAGCGCTAATCCTTAAATTTTCTTTTGCAGCCCATCCGTTTAGCCCTTCTACTGCTACACTTGAAAGGTCAACAGAATTTACTTCAAAACCGTTTTTAGCAAACTGAATTGAATGCCGTCCCCTGCCGCAGCCCAAATCAAGAAACCTGTTGAACTTCTTCTCTTTCCAGCGGTTGAGCAGGAAATAAGAACTATCCGAAGGAGTAAACCATATTTTTTCCGTGTTCCTGTCCCAATCCCAGGCTTTTGTAAGCTCCGCCATAATAGCGTCCCCTTTCCGTGTTTTCAAAAGTTATCCCCATTGCCAACTATATTATAGCACATTAAAGCCGTCATTTCTCTTTGCTCCAATCGCTTTTTATCCAGCATTGCTTCGGCAATTGTACCCTTTTTATTTTAAAACCTCAGAAATCGATTCAATAATATCTGCACCGCAGCCTTTAACCCGCTGATAGCTTTGATGACCGTTACATACGAGCAAGCAGCTGCATCCCATCTCTTCTGCTACTTCATAATCATGTAGGGTGTCTCCTATCAGGAGTACTTCATTAGGCTTTAAACCCAGCTCAGACAGAAGCTCCTTCCCTCTTTCCACTTTGCTGACTGCATAGATATTATTCAAACCTGCTATTCTTTCAAAGTAACCGTCAATATTAAGCTTACTGACTGCTTCAATCAACTCCTGTTCCTTTGAAGCTGATAGAACTGATTGACCCATACCCAAATCGCTTATGAATTGTAATACCGTTTCCACATCAGAATGTAAGCTGAACCGATATTTATCCGAATTGAATTCTGCTATGTATTCGGCGGCAAGCTTTTCAAATGGCTCAACAATAAAATCGAATCCAAGCTGGGCATAATAATCTTTCACTGGGAAGGTAAATATGTCTTTGTATTTTTCTTCATCAAGCAAGGGTAGATTACGCATTTTCAACAGGCTATTCATTGCATCAATAACAATACCTACATCATCGAGCAATGTGCCGTTCCAATCCCATATAATATGTTTGTAGCTTTTACAATTATCAATTAGCATTGTTACTATCACCTTTAATGCAATATTCAAAGAACATCAGTTCGTATTATGATTATATTCCAATTCTGAAATACTGTAAATAGTTATTTCTTTTTTAAGTTTCAAAGTTTAACCAGTTCTCCAGATCATTAGCCATATCCGAATAACTCTTTATGGCTTTTATTGTTCCTGTCACTTGAGCTGTCCCTAACTTTTGTTCTTCCGCATCCGTGCATTCAATGCACAATGACCGTTTCAAGCTATATTCCAACCATTCCAGTTTGCCCAAAAATCCATTTTCTAAAACTGCTCTCCAGTTTGCATGAAGTTTTCCCTTCCTGGCTTTGTATCCGCCAATGAAAGCTAAAAACCGCTCCTTATCAACGCCTCCAGTGTCATTCTCCGACCAATAGACTGCTGTTTCGACCAACTCATGCATAGGGTTTACAAATCCGGCAGATTCCCAGTCAATGACAATGGGGTTGTCCTGACTCCACATAACATTTTTTGGGTCTAAGTCTCTGTGGCTAATAACCATCTCTGATTCAAGCAATCTTGCCGCTTTATTTGCCAGTGCATCCCATTTATACAGATTATCTATGTTTTCAAGCACTATATTTACCCATTCTGAATCACTTTCTTGTCCCTTTTGCAAATAGTAATTCCAGTCTGTCAATTTAGTGCTCTGTTCACAACTATTTACGATACCCAGCTTAGAAAAATCGGTCATATGAATATCCGCAAGGATTGCTCCAACTTTTACACAATTGTTTATATTCACTTCACTTGGTTTCAGGCTATTGCCTTCTATCCAAGCAAACACAAGATAGAATTGGTTGTCCAAATCCTGAATTGATGTTCCATTAATGATCTTTGCCGGCATGGCGGGAACATTTTTGGCAACCAAATTACTGATTTTCTCAGAGTTGATGTAATTTTTTATCACTTTTGGCCTGAGCATTATCTGAGGGTTTAGGGCTTTTACCGCATACTTTCCCTGGAAGGTTTCTACGGCATACATTCTGTGCAGAAGCCCACCCGGAATTGCTTCAGGAGCTCCGGATAAAGTACCAAGATTCAAGTTATTGCACAACTTCTCAAATTGCAGATTATACTGTACTTCACTCATTATTTTGCAATTCCCTTATAACCAATATTTGCATTATCAAATTAAATAAGTCCTTTCAACCGCCGTAATTAATAATTTTCATTGTAAATTGTTCCGTTTGGCGCTGATTCATATTTTTCAATATGCTTCATGGCATTTTCAACGTAGTCTTTGTTCTGGAAGGTGTTGAAACAATAATTCACCATTATATGAAAGTCATTTGCAAGTTTCCAGGCTACTGAATCATTGTTAAAAGGTAAAGCTTTCAGAAGAAACAATTTTTCAAATGATATGACTTTAAACTTATCATACTCTTTTGCATCTTCGGAATAAAAATCATAATCAAACCGATACACGCTCCTAAACAACTCATACCGGCCAACCAAAAGCCCCAGGTCTCCCCACATGTCCTTCCTGTTATCAGGAAATTTTTTTGCCAGCGCTTGATAGTCTTCATTTGTAATAATGAAATCAAAATCCGAGCCTCGTTTTCTCAATCCGTAATACTCCATTGCCGCTCCGCCATGGATAATTGGCTTTGATGAAAAAGAAATACCGAGTAAAGAAATGTCAATTTCATTTTCCAAATTTCCTATATTGCCAGTTATCATAAAACATCCTCCTTCAGGGCAATCTTCTTACTGAATTTGTATCTGCTAAACAAAAAATGATTATTCCGTAATAGGTTCACCAAGTACTTTTTTCAAGTTATTTAATATTTCATTATCACTTCCTGCATATCCGACAATCAACCTCCCCTGTTTATAAAAATGAGGCTTGTCAATCCAGTCTATCTTTGTATTTCCAATAGTAAAGCCGTCTTTTGAAATTGTCTCTGCTTGAGAAACGGCAGTGTTTTTATCAGGAAACTCATAAACAGAAATTCTCTGACCATTTATATCAACGAATTGGGGATATACTGAAAAGAAAGTATACTTGGTTTCATTTTCGGTCAACTCAATTTCATCGATTTTATACCCCGAGGACTTAAGCTCGCCAATAAGTTTATTATAGCTCATTTCTGAACTTCCTTTAGTTGATGATCCCAAATGACAACCTGACATTAAAATAGCTATGAATAGTGCCATCAAACCAATGGCTACTCCTGTTATAATCTTCATGACTTCTCTCCTATTTCATTTATATTCCAAAAATAAGACGAATAATTCAATCTGAAAGTTTCATATATCGATGTTTTCTGAGCATTATTGTTGTTTAGCTTTACTTCATTAAAGTGTTCTGGATTATTCCAGCTTCAATGAGGTAATCCTCTTTCCATTTATGATCACGGGGACCACTCCATGCTTCTAACATTTGATTCCACAGTCATTTTAATCCCCCAATTAACATTTGCAGGTATTCTGGAATCTTATGGCGGGGAAAGTGGTTCTGCAATACATACATATCTAGTTCTATCGCATTATCTCCAACCAATATGTCTGTCATCATGAACTCTCTCTTCTGTTCGTCCATTGCCATACCGCCGTTAATAAAGAAATCAAAAGGTGCGTACTGATGAACTGCTTGAAATATATTCGCTACGGAGGTATGCAAATCAACATGCACACGAGGCCGCCAGGTGGTTGCAGTATCTCCGATTTGGTACATTCTCCTCGGGACAATTCCTACAAAAAGCTTAACATTGTTGGAGAATATCATCTCAGGACGTTTTGAGGTAGCAGGTATTCCGATTCTCACTCCAAAGTTCTTTAAAAGCTTTGGCAGAAAATGTTCTTCACTGTTGACTACGACCTTATCTACTTCATCATTATCCAGGTCAATGACTTGCACCTTATATTTTTCAATCACTTCACCCAGACCTGAATGCTCGAGGTTACTTCTTAAATACCCATTGGCACACTCTCCAATAGTACAGGAACCCCCATAGAGACTAATATAATGAATGATTTGCGACAATAATAAAGGGTCAGTACGGGGATGCCCAGGTTCTGCAGGTCGTGCCATATTAATCTTTATAAATACAGAATGATGCCGAACTACTGCTTCACGTATTCCGGTATTATCAAACTGCAATTCAATTGACTCTTTCATTTTAACCTTGTATATCATTTTTCCCTCTATACAAAAAGGCACCACCTAATGCCAAACTTATCAATAAAATCTGTCATCAACGAACTAAACTCACATGGACCTAAGGGAAAAAGGATTTCGCTGCCCTCTTTAAGTATCTCAAAAGCTTGTTTAACCTTATTCTCATTTCCTTTACCATAATGAAAGCAAAACTGCATTGTATTGCCTGTAATCCTTTTATCCATAGCATCATTCGCCTCGGCTACTGCCAGGGTATGACCATCAATATCAAGTTCCGCATGATAGAATGAGCCCTCAGAGCTTTTTACATTATAACCCAAAATACCGTTAAAAGCTCTTAGATACAGCTCTACAGCCTCTCCACTCCCTATTGCATAAATTTGCATCATTGACCTTTTCATCATATGCCTCCTTCACCAAATAAGCTGTATGGGAAATACCTATGCCTTTGTAGAGATGAACAATCCTGTTTCCTTGGGAATATGAATAGCCCCTTCCTTTTGTCGGATGCTTTCAAGATAATCATATAAGCCATTTATGTCATTTTCAGAGTAGCTTGAAATAGAAATTGTAGATTTTAGCCAGTCTATTAAGTCCTGTGTTTCAGTGATTGATAATGAATCTTCATAATCACATCTTTGAACGTCGTCAAAGTATCCGTTTAATATTTCCCTTCCATTTTGGAGGTTAAATAAAAAGTTTTTTGTGAAAAAATTCGAATTAGGATTAACCTGCTTGAAGGCATTATGCAGAAATGTTCTCATTCCGCCATTCCCGTTTGTTGCTGAATAAAATACACCTCCGCTTCTTAAAATTCTTTTGACCCCGGAAAGAGCCTTTGACAACTCGGGAACATGATATAGCATGTGATTTGCAATGACAACATCAAAACAGTTATCCGCAAATGGTATATTCTGAATATCTATAGTCTGTACCAACAGATTTTTATGGTTTGAATACTTTTCCCATACACTTTTTACCATACCTTCTGATAAATCCGACAAAACTATAATACAATCCGATGGTAGCTGTTGGATACGGTTTTGCCATTGCTCACCGGTACCACACCCTAATTCCAATATACGGTTACTATTTGAAAACTGATATTTTTCAAACAGCCAAGGAATAAAACCCTGTTTATTTGTACTATGTTTCGCATGTAGATTGATTCTGACTGATAAATTGCTGTCATTTCTGTATTGCTCTTTGACATTTTCAATTCTATCCAATGAAGACATGACAATATCCCCCCGAATTCGTAGAATTTGAGTGTAGCGCTCCTAATGATGGTCTTGGTAAACTATGGTTGGCTAAACAAATTTTATGAAAGGAGCAACCACAATGGAATTATACCATGTTGGCTAGAAAAAAGGAAAGGAATTGTCAAAGTATCAACCGGGCGTGTAAAACTGTGGCAAAGAGGTACGCAGGTACTAAGATGGCTTTCGTGCGGATTTATTGCGGTAGAAAAGAAGTTTAAAAAGTTTAATGGCTATAAATTAATACCAGTCCAAATCATTTTTAATGAGGAATTTCGATATTTATGTTTTTACGGGCTGTAAAGTTTTACCTCCAAGATACCGATAATATATAAAGATATAAAGGCCAAAATATAAAATAATAACAGAGGTGCTATTATGGAGATTTCTGGTGCTGCTTCCAAATACAATTATAATGCTTTTTTTACTAAAAACGAAAATGACGGAAACAAAATCTTTTCAGAGATACTGGAGAAGAAAAACCATTCCAATATGAGTGCAAAGCAATTTTTATCAACGTTAACGCCAAATGAGCTTTATACTATTCAAAAGGCTAACGGTCTTGCAAATTCAATAAGAGTGAATATATTAAGTGGCGAAGGAGCTGAAAATTTGTTTTTAAGGCCGTTAGGCACTGATAAGCTTGTTGATTTAAACAATGATGGTGTTGTAGAAATAGGAGAGGGTAAGGGAATGTTTTTCCCGCCTCCAAATGCCCCAGCCAGCGTTAAATCAGCATGGGAAGAAGCAACTAAAGGGATGTCATTTGGTGAGAAGTCACATATAATGGCAAAATTTCGGGCAGAACAATTGTCTGCTAATTTTTTCACAGGCTCAGATGGGTTAACCCATCTGCATGAAATTGGAGAAGCTGGCTGGCAAAATATATTTGGCAGCACAGTTGAGTCATACTTGAATCTTTTCGATAAAATTATTTACAACATTGACCATCCGCTAGCCGCACCTGATAGTAAGCAGAGAAAAATTGATGAGTTTGTGAAAAGGACATTGTCAAATGTTATTGACAAAATACCTCGCCGTTCCATCTATGAAGCGGCAATGCCTAAATGAACGGTGGGGATTTGGTCTATTCCTTGCCGTTCATAGCAGCGGTGGTCTATCCGCTCGGCGTGGCTGTTCTTCTCCAAAAAGCGGTTGCAGATTTCAGCCCAGCCACCATTCCTCGGCTTTGGTCTGCTCGTTCCAGCCGGTGGCAGGAATGGATTTGCATTTGTACTGCCGCTTTTTCGGGTCATAGATTTTGTTACCGTCCTTGTCAAGAATGTACTCCTTTTTCTGCTTCGCGCCCCATGTTTTTTCTTTGGTGAATGGGCGCATGGTGAGCATGATATGGGCATGGGGGTTGCCGCAGCCTGTGTCGTGCAGGCAAATGTCGGCGCACATTCCCGCCGATACAAAATGACGGTTTACATACTCACGGACAAGTGAAATATTTTGCTCCTGTGTGAGTTCAACGGGCAGGGCAATTTCAATCTCTCTGGCAAGCTGTGCGTTTTTCGCCTTTTCGATTTTCTCCACGGCGTTCCACAAAACGGCTCTATCCGAATACTTGGCGGGGGCATTGTCGGGCAGTAAAATCTCGGTATGGACTACGCCGCCCTTGCGGGTGTAGTCGTGGGTTACTCCTTCATATTCATTCGTGATGGTCTGCCCCGCGCGATAAGCCGCCGGCGCAACTGCGGACTTGCCTTTGCCACGGCTGATAGATTGCGATAGTGAGCCTCCTTTCGGTTTTCGTTGAATATATAAATGATGGAGTGATATAATTAAGGTGCTAAAGCTGACAGAAGCTAAACGATGATTGTGAGGTGTTACCATGCTGAAAAAGGATGAGTTGTTTCCAAAAGAGGTAGAACACAAACGCAAGTTTGGATTGCGCTTATTTAATGTTGGCGGCCGCATTAGGAAAGACAAAGCTGATAAAGATAAAAAAGCAGACAACCCAAAATAGCAACAGGCCAACATACTGCATTTAAATGAATATGACAGCAAGTGGGCTGGGGAAATTAATTCCCCAGCCGTTTCCTTTTGTGCCGACAGGCACAAAACGCCCTCGGCAGATCGCACGATACCACATTCATGTGGTATATAAATGCGCCCTTAGCCTAAAGCAAGGGTAAGGGATTAACCCGATACCCTTGCGCCGTTGCCCTCGCTCTTGCTCTCGCCAGTGTCGGTAAGCGCCGCCGTTCCTGCGGTCTGCGGCTCAGTTGCGGCGGCGGTCTGCGCGGTCAATCCGTCCAGTATGCGGCGGCTGTGTTCAGTGACAAGGGCCTTTTCAAGAAAGGTTTTGAATTGCTCATCTGTGAGGCGGATGGTGTCGGGGATAAGGCTTTCAAATAGTCCCATACGGCTACAAAGGCGTTTTGTCCTGCTCTTGCGTTCCTGTAATTTTTGTACTTGCATAAGCCGTTTCATGCTGTTTTGTTCCTGCTCGATTTTCTGTTTTGCTTCGGTAATTCTTTCGTCAATCGTCTTTGCCATAATGAAAAACTCCTTTTTGTTTTTGGGCAAATGAAAAGAGCAGTCGAATTAGTTTCAACTGCTCTTTTCGATTATAGGTTTTGGGTCTGAATGTACTGTATATATTATTCGCTTACGATATGCGGAGCCGTATTGTCGATGATTTCCCATTTCCCGCTTTCAGTATTTTCTGCAAGATAAAAGTATTGCTCCGTGTAGCCATCATCTAAAAATGTTTTTGTGTGGTCATACTCAACATAATAGATAGCCTTTACAACAATAAAATGCTTTGCTAAATAATCGTCTGTCCAACCTCTGGCTTGTGCCAATTCACTACCCGAATACATTGCGATGATACGGGTTGTTTCCGTTTCATCAATAGCGATTTCTTCTATACCGACATTGACTGTGTACTCCTTATCAAGCTGCCTCACAATGGCACTTTGTACAGTTTCTATTGGATTATCAGACGGCTTCTGAAACCACGGGTCGAATACTCCAAGCTCATAAGCGGCAAAGCCGCAAAGCGATAGTGTTGCTATGATAGCGGCAATCAAGATGATTGTCCTTTTTGTATTGCGACCTTTTTTCGGTAAAGTTCCAACATTGTAGGATATAGCTTCATCAACATACTTATCGTCAATTTCGCCCATCGCTTCGGAAAACTTCTTTGTGTTCATACGAACACCTCTCTTTCAATCAAATATTCTTTCATTTTCTGACGAATGCGGGTCAGCCGAACGGACACATTTTTTTCAGTAAGCCCTACAAACTCGGCTATGTCTGCGTAAGTATCTGAAAACCAGTACCGCCGCATGAATATGACACGGTTTTCCACGGTCAGCGTACCAAAAAAACTTTCAATGATACGCGCCAGTTCCCTTGCTTCTATTTCGGCTTCAACAGTATTCGGAGATGATAAATAGGCTTCCAGTTCTTGAATAGCAATATCATAGACGCTGTTTCGCTTTGCCGCTTCTTTCATGTAATAGCGTTTCAAAGAAATGTTGCGAACGATTTTACAGAGATAGGCTAACAAAGGGTTTGGCTCTGCGGGGGGAATTGCGTTCCACGCGCCCAAATAGGCATCATTTACACATTCCTCCGCGTCCGGCCAACTATTCAAAATGTTGTGGGAGAGCTTATGACATAACTTGCCGTATTTTATATCAAGTTCCTGTATGGCTTGTTCTGAACGATTGAAAAACAATCCAACGATTTTTTCATCTTCCATTAGCAACCGTCCCCTTTCTGCTTCACCTATGTACTACGGTTTCAGACAGAAAAACTACATGAAAACTAAAATTATATAAAAAAATTATATCATATATCTCCGTCAAGCCGCCATGCTCTTTTCGGCGCAGCGGCTCGGCGGCGGTCTGATGGGGTGGTGGTAATTTAGCTTGCGATTTTTCTAACCTCGCTTTCTTCGGGTTGGATTTCGTAAGCTGTGCCTTGCAGGATTGCCGCCCGTTCCGCTTGCCCGGCGGCTTTTTTCGCGGCTATTTTTTTGGCGTAACGGATTTTGTCGCGCTCACGCTCGCGGGAAATTTCTTCCTCCGTCATATCACGGCGCAACTTCTTTTTGCTTCTCCGTATCCAGCTTTTTTGATTATATTTTCAGCAGCCTCCGATGCAGAAAAATTCGTTATGTCGATTGATGGATAGGGTATATCATCAAAGGCTTTCCGTGATTCCTCAATCGCACGTCGTTTCCGTTCTGAGCTTCGATTGTCCATATCCATTCTTTTAATATTTTCTTCTTCACTGCACGATAACAGAAATGGGACAAAATTGAACTCCTTTTTTGAAACCGCCTGCATTACTTTTTCAAAAATCTCTTTCCGTCTCCCATGAAAGCCATATGAAAACACCACAGTTTCAACCACTGGGCAATCTATGTAATTGATAATTAAGTCGCTTATGTTTTTTGCTATTGTAGGAATGGTTTCGTCATTCAGAATAGACGGATTCATAATCCTACAAGGGTCAGAGTCAACATAAGCAGAATTGGGCAGCTTCCGGATGATTTCTTTGCAGATTGTTGTTTTCCCGATACCGTTAGAACCGCATATGAACAGTAATTTCTTCATTTAGCACCTCTTTCAGCTTCGAAGTAATGAATTCTGTACACTCACCAATAAACCGCTCAATTTCTGTTTCCATAGCGGTATCCCTGCTTTGGATTTCATTTTCCGCAATATCAAGGTTATTGAAGATACCACCAACCAACTTCTTAACTTTACCAGGTGCATAATAATCAAGCCACTGCTTATCGTACTTGCTCGTATATTCCATTGCGTATTTCATATGCGTAAGCGGCTGAAAATCACTATGAGCGGCGATGAAGCATTTATCTGCATCTTCCCACTTCTGCTTTATTACCCTTATACTATCATAGCTTTCGCGTTTTATGGGCACAATTTTTTGCTCGTGCCATAAGACATCCGTAAGTAAATGAACATAATATCCCCAATAAAAATCTGTATCAATTGCTTGAGTATGACCTGAGATATATTTTATATAAAACCCTTGAACATCACAAGTTGTTTTGTCCCCGCTGGTGCACCAATGTGATATATCCGGGAATATATCGGAATCTGGCGCAATACTGCCTGCAAAAAATAAGCTTCTGTCAAAAACATCTATTTGCTCAGAAACCCTTTCAGCAACACGCAGATGGGTAAGCCAAGTCGCCATATGACCATCCTCCTCCTCTCTGGATAGTTTTATAGCAAACCCTGAAAATGATTTGAGAGTTGGAGCCACATTCAGGGCAATTCATATCTCGAATCTCCTTGGTTGTTGATATAGGTCAAAATCTCATCAACTATTTCTTGAAGCGTTTTTGTTCCGTCAACGCGAAAAAGAGGACACGAATATCGTAAGGCACTTTGTTCGAGCAAACCAACATCCCGTGTGGAGGCAAACTCTTTGAATTTTCTCTGCGACTCATACATATCGCCGCCTTCGGATATTCGGACACCCCATCGTGCGTATTCCCTGTTTTCGATACGCTTCATACGAATCTCAGCAGGTGCTATAAGGAAAACCGCAAGGTCGAACATCGTCAGAAATTCATCGCCCCAGCCTGAAATGTTCCCGGATACTACGAATGAGCCGTGTTTCTTCATATCTGAAAGCAGCAACTCATTCCGTTCTTTCTGTGGTCGAATGGCGGTGTATGGTATGTCGGTTTTATAAAACCAATAATCTTCTACATCAAAATGAGCAGTATTTAACGCACGAGCAAGTTCACGCCCAAGTGTAGACTTGCCGCTACCATTAGCACCGAGTAAGATTATGCCGTGTGGCTCGCTCAATTTCATCACTCCCTGTAAACAAAATGCTTCACACCCTCATAGGTTCAATATTCACACCTTCCTATCCCTTTCAAATAGAGCATATTCAATATCGCTCCGTTGCCTTTCCACCAGTTTTTGCTGATTGCCCATTCTTCGGGGTAGTCATTCCATCCCCACGGAATACTCCATGAGCCGTCGTCAAGCTGTGACTTGACAATAAACTCGCATTCATAGTCTGCAATATCTCTGTTATCAGCGTAGAAAATACTGCCCTGGGTATTGAAAAACTGCGACGGCTTACAGATGTAGCTTGTTTCCCATTTAGCTTTATCTTGAGTAATGCTATGCTTAACCTGCTCCCGCAGGCGTTCTTTCAATGCAGCAAGGTCAATTATGTCGGTCACTCCCGCTTCTTCGCAATACTGCCAAAGACGGATATAACAGCCCGCAGTATGCATATCTCTGAGTAAGTCTTGCTTGAAATATGCGTCGTAGGCTTCTTTGGCAATGTGACAGCCGAGGTTATAAAGTTCGCTCCCTTTGTCTTCGAAGCGTATAATGAATCCAGCAAGGCAAGCTGTGGGATTGTAAGAATGATGGCAAGCACTGTTACTATCGGTGTGCCACCACGGAGCATGAGGATAATTGTTATTACTACTGGGTGTATTGTCCCAAAACTGCCCCGTGAACTCTTGTCCGCTCGCAAGGTACCGCAGTATCTCTTGAATAATAGGATGTGTGGCATTTGTGAAAGCAATCTCTCTAAGAATCTCTGTTGCTGTCCATGTTTGCATAGGTGCGGAGTGTGGATTCCATGCATCCGGCTCCAAGGCGTGACCAAAACCGCCGTCTTCGTTTTGATAGGAGGCAAGGACAGTCAGCACGGCTTCTTTCGAGCCGTTTTCAAAGTGATATTGCCATCGAGCCAAGTCCAGCGGACGTGCGTTACGATAAATAAAAGTGTGGGCTTTTTCAAAAGTTTGGTTCATTTTGTGACCTCCAATTTATCTAAAAGTCGTATCACCCTTGTAGTGCAATCCCGCTTTCTGTCCTCAATTTTACGCCACGAATCAGATAATGGAAAGTGAATGCCGTCTTTAACGGCAGAACCCATATCCCACAATCCGTTTTCGTCTTGCTGCTTTTTTAACCAATCCACTACAAAGCCCAACTTTTCAGATGCAAGCGAATAATCAGCCAATAACTCCATTGCAGCTAAATAGCCGTTGGCTTTGCGTGAAGTAAATTGTTCAGGCAGCGTATTCAAGCGGTTATTATATATATAGACAATGCTGCGTGGATGTATAAGCACATAGTCAAGCATTGAGGACTCAACTTCCCGGCTTAAAAGCCCCGGCAGCAGAGCAAGTTGATAAAACACAACAAAATCAGCCAAACAGCCTGCTTTCGGATTCAGCTTTGTAAATTCAGACTCATAAGCAACAACATATTCTGCGTGGGAATATTTGCCGCTTTGAAACGCACAAGTGATGACTTTTGCCCACTTTTTTGCAATAAAGAGAGCGGCATTATTATCAGGGTCAAACAGACGTATCCACGCCGCAAGCATTAAGTCGCCGTATGTTTTGGAGTCATGCTTTTTTTCATAAAAGACAGTAGCGTGCGCTTGTAAAAGATTGTGTTCCATATAGGCAAGTGCGCGGGCTATCGGTTCATCATGCTTTGTCAAGCCGAGAATCCGAAGCCGTCTGAGGGCTTGTTCGGTTGTAATGGGTTGCTGCTTCGTTGGTTGGCTCAATGTATGAAAATGCCCCCAAGAGCCGTCCTCCTGCTGAAGAACAAGAATTTGTCGCACCCATTTGTTATCAAAAGCAGCCATAGGCTATCCCTCCTTCGGGAAACTGCGAAAATTCAGAATATTTCCGTCTTAGCATTATCTAAAATGAAACATACATATTCGTCGTTATACTTTGCCATCCAATAACGCTTGTCCACCCAATAGCCTGTGCCTTTTTCAAACAGCATACTGTTCGCCCGCAAATGGGCGACAAATGCCAGGGCGCTTTTTTGAGCATCTCCGGTGAGTGCCTCATAAATATGGTTTTCTATTGTTTGTTCAAGCGTCTTTCTCACCACAGCCCTGTCATCCATCTTTGCCGCTTCCACAAATCCAGCTTTTTTATACAACCGAATCGGTCCCGTAAAGTTTTCTGCGTTGCTGATTTCGTCTAACTTGGGGAAACCCTCAGCCTCGAGAGCTGAAGCAAGCCTTTCGACTTCGGTAAAATCCTCCACAGCCACGGCGATGTCTATAATCGGTTTCGCCTTTATGCCAACAATGGAAGTGCTCGACATGCTGAATATCCTTCGCAACCGAACCGAAGACACGCCAAAGCCTCACAATGGTTTCTTGGGCGATTGCTTTCCACTCAGGGTTATGGTCGGCAACTTCCACTCTGCCACGCTTCAGTCCGATTACCAGCATAGCCTGTTTTCTCCTTTGGTTTGAATGTTTTGATAATATCATTATTTTACATATATTTCAATTGAATCTCTGGGATACATAACTAATTTGCCAATATCAAAGCTAGCTTGATGCCTTTTGCATTAAAGCTTCTCCAACGCTTGAAATGTTCGGGCAGAAATGCTCCTGTCAGTCCTCGGCAGAGTACCATCAAGGTCTGCAGCAGTCATCTTCATCTGTCTAACACCTCCAAACCTGTAATATTAATTTCTTTGCTATGTATTAAATCCTTTTAGCAACCACAGTATCTGAGGCGTGCAAATGCTTTTCCACTCCTGGGTGTTCATCCTCAAATACATGAGATGTTGAACTGATAATTTGCCAGTCATCATACATCGCTTCAAGTTCCCCTTCATCAGCCAATCCTTTTACAAAGGGAGCAATATCATAGGATGCAGGAACTTTATTTGTGAATATTTGGATTATGTTTAAGCCACCGATGTTTGTGCTGTTCTTAGCATCATTAATAAATTTTTTCCATTTCTCCTTCTCTACGAAATGTAAAGTTCCATACGTTATTATTAAATCATACCTCTTACCGAAAATGTATTCGGTTAAATCTTGAACCCATGCATTTATCCGTATATTTTTAGCTGAAGCAATCCTTAAAAGTTTATCTATACCATTCTGAGAAATATCGAATGCTTCAATATTAATGAAGCCTTTTTCAGCCAAAAAAATTGAGTTCTTTCCCTCTCCACATCCAACATCTATAATTGACCAACTCTTGTCAAAACTTTCCCACATTGTTTCAATTATTCTATTGGGTCGTACCCCAAATGTAGTCACTGAATCATCCCTATAGGTCTTCTCCCAGAAAGGCTTATCCATATTTCTCCTCCACCCGAAAATTTTTATTTGTTTTATTCGTCACGAACCATATGATTGTATAACTCAAGCTACCAATTTAGAATTTTGGGATTTGATTCGAAAAGATATTGGTCAAAATACTCATTGGATACTTGCCCTGACCTCAATACAAAACTTCCAGTCAAATGAGAAATGTTGTAGATTTCACAGGCTAAGTCATTTCTATTCATACTGTCACCTCATGAAAATATATTTCTAATAATATTAGCAATATATTACAGTTTTGTCTATATCAAATTATTGTTTGTGCAATAATTATAATAAATTCCATACATTCATAAAGGTAAGACGTCTATTCATAGAGCCTTTTTCATACATACACTATTTTTACTCCCTATATAAGGTTCGGAGTAATCATTCTGTCATTGCTTGTGCATTCATGTACTTCCTCAAGTACTTCCTCCATATTTGTCCAGCTATGAGGAAAAGCTCATAGAGTATGGTGGCAGTTTGATTTAACATTTTTTCGTCTTTTATATCAACGTCTACAAAGGGCAGGGGTTGCCTCGGATTCTGCGTCCGATTTCCCCTGCCCTTTGAAGAACTTTATTTTCACTTGAAGAACTTTTTCGTTGGGTACACAAGCTGTATGCACCAACCTTCCATCCCTACTCCACAGTAACACTCTTGGCAAGGTTCCTGGGCTTGTCGACGTCACAGCCTTTGAGTACTGCCATGTAGTAAGCAAAAAGCTGCATCGGAGTTACTGCTGCAAGGGGTGCCAGCAATGGGTCCACATCAGGGATGTTAATCACCATGTCGGCTACCTTTTCCACTTCGGCATTCCTTTCCTGCGTTATTGCCAGGACGACAGCGCCTCTTGCCTTTACTTCCCTGATATTGCTTACCATCTTCTCATGCAGGGAGTCTTGCGTCATGGGGCACACGACCAGCGTCCCCTTCTCTATAAGGGCGATGGTGCCATGTTTCAGTTCTCCGCCTGCATAGGCTTCCGAGTGAATATAGGAAATCTCCTTAAGCTTGAGGGAGCCTTCCATGGACAGCGCATAGTCAAGGCCTCTGCCGATAAAGAAAATGCTCTTTGCGTTATAATGCTGTGCCGCAAACTTTTGAATATCCTCTTTGCTGGACAAAACCTTTTCCACTGCCGCCGGCATGTTTTGCAGTCCTGCAACGACTGAATCAAAGGTTTTCTGATCAATGGTTCCTTTTTTGTATGCAAAATCCAGAGCGATGAGATATAGTGCTGAAAGCTGCGTGTTGTAAGCCTTTGTGGAAGCAACCGCAATCTCAGGCCCGGCCCAGGTATACAGCACGTTATCCGATTCCCTGGCAATGGAACTGCCGACTACATTTACGATTGACAGCACCTTTGCTCCCTTTTTCCGTGCTTCTCTCAGGGCGAATAAGGTATCGATGGTTTCTCCGGATTGGCTGATAATGATCATCAGGCACTTTTCATTTACCAGAGGATCCCTGTACCGGAATTCGGAAGCCAGGTCCGTTTCCACAGGAATCCGTGCCAGCTTCTCAATAAGGTATTTCCCAACAACGCCTGCATGATAGGCTGTTCCGCAAGCCACAATATATACCTTCTCCAGACCTTTTAATTCCTCCGGGGTAATGCTGATTTTGTCCAATACTACTTTACCGTCCATAATCCTGGGACTGATGGTATCCCTTAACACCTTGGGCTCTTCACACATTTCCTTCATCATAAAATGTTCGTAGCCGGATTTTTCTGCGGCCTCGACGTTCCAATCCACATGGAAAATCTCTTTTGAGGCTTCGACGCCGTATTTATCAAAAACTGTGACGCCATCCCTGCGGAGAACGGCGATTTCCTTGTCTTCCAGAATATAAATCTCTCTTGTATGCTCAAGTATCGCCGGAATATCGGAGGCTATATAATTCTCACCCTTGCCGATGCCTACGATTAAGGGACTATCCTTCCTTGCGGCCACAAACATCCCATCGCAGTCCCTGCAGATAACGCCAAGCGCATAAGAGCCTTCAAGCTCATGGACAGTATCTGTCACAGCTTTCACCAGATCTCCGTGATAGTGATATTCCACAAGGTGGGCAACCACTTCGGTATCCGTATCGGAGACAAAGGTATAGCCTTTAAGCTGAAGAAATTCTTTAATTTTCATGTAATTTTCTATAATGCCGTTATGTACAACGGCGATTCTTCCGGACTGGCTCATATGGGGATGGGAATTTACGTCATTGGGCTCTCCGTGGGTAGCCCACCTTGTATGGCCAATTCCCACCGTACCTGAGGCGCTTTCACTTCCAAGTTTTTCTTCCAAGGAGGCAAGCCTGCCTTTGCATTTTATCACTTTCAAATCCGCTTTATCAAATACAGCTACTCCTGAGGAATCATACCCTCTGTATTCAAGTTTTTTAAGACCGTTGATCAATACCGGCGCTGCCGTCTTTTCACCTATATATCCAACTATACCGCACATATTTATATCTCCTTTACAATAAAATATTCACGGCTGCAGCATTGCATGCTGTCAGCAATACATTAAAACCTGCCATGCCTTTAATAGACAGGCATAAAATATAAACCTTCCCTGTTCTCCCATGTTGCCGAATATATGCCGGAGCAGAACCACATGCTGTGGAAACTTTTTTAAAATGGGACAAAAACCCCTTTTACCGCCTACCAGCAATAAGTATCTGTTCTTATCACACGCAGACATGGGATTAATTAACCTTTTGAGTTATTTAAATTACATTGAAAATGAACAGGAATATGAACCTGCTCGTTCTGGCCTGCAGCTGGCTGCAGTTATTAGATATTTAGGATTAATCACACAGGCTCTTTTTGCTCATGCAGTCACCTGCATTTTTTGTTAAGCCTTTTCGATCGTGATAAACCGGAAGGTATCCGCCGAATATTTCGATACCTGGCTTCTCGGTAAAGCTACCGATACTGCCAAGCGTCCTTCCCCTCGTCGACATGGCTGTTATTCCATGTCCTGGCGCCTTTTTGTACCCTTATGAAATTCTCCTTTCCGGGCAAATACAATAATCCCGCTATCATCCAATCTCTCGCTGCTCCATCAATCACCTGCCTTTCATAAGGGACATTTCCTAACTCCAAGGTTGCTCCCTGCAACGGGGTATCCCTTTACCTTTAATAAATATTCAATACATACTCAGTATATTCAAAATACGCCCGGACTGTCAACTTATTTTTTTACCGTTGCTTGCATCCTTACACCGTCGCCGTTGAGTTGAAGTAACCCTAAATATCTGACAATACAGGCTTCCTTCGCTGCTTGCTCCCGGAATTTGTAAATTTTCAGTTCAATCTTTCTTCGATAACTTTTGCCAGTTCAAAGGCCCTGCCCGTAATATATTCTTTGTCCTTGCCCTCAATCATTACCCTTACAAGAGGTTCGGTTCCTGAGGGCCTGATGAGAACCCTTCCTTCGCCGTGGAATTCGGATTCCAGCTGTCGGCATAATCCGGCGATAACTTCATCCTCCATATATCTATGTTTGTTCTGATTCTTTACCCGTGCATTCTTTATGACCTGAGGCAGCACCTGCATGACGGAAGCCAGCTCCGAAAGCTTGCAGCCGGAAGATTTCATTGCTTTTAAGAGATTGAGGGCGGTTAAAAGGCCATCTCCTGTCGTATTATGCTCCAGGAAAATTACATGCCCGGACTGCTCTCCGCCCAATACATAGCCCTTTTCCAGCATTTCCTCCAGCACATACCTGTCTCCTACCTTCGTCTTTGCAATATTCAAGCCATGATTGCCAGCCATAATATCAAGGCCCATATTGCTCATGACCGTTGCAACAATGGTATCCTTGACAAGCCTGTTTCTTTTCTTAAGCTCAAGGCCTATGATAGCCATGATCCGGTCCCCGTCGATCAGGTGGCCGTTTTCATCCACTGCCAGCATCCTGTCTGCATCACCGTCAAATGCCAGGCCGATATCCGCACCGCATTCAACTACGAATTTTTGCAGGCCTTCCATGTGGGTAGAACCGCAGTTGCTATTGATATTGATTCCGTCAGGCTCATCATGAATGACGCAAACCTCTGCGCCCAGTTGGATTAATGTCTCGGGAGCTGCTTTATAGGCTGCGCCGTTGGCGCAATCCACTGCGATTTTCATGCCTCTCAGGTCTGTGGCAGTAGTTTGCTTTAGAAAATCGATGTAATCATTTAACGCATCTTCCCTGACGCTTTTTACCCCTACCTGGACCCCTGTGGGAAAAGGCAGTTGGTCATTTTCATCCAGGATGATGGCCTCGATCTGGTCTTCAATGGCATCGGGAAGTTTGTAGCCCTTTCCGTCAAAGAACTTGATTCCGTTGAATTCAAAAGGATTGTGCGATGCCGAAATAACAATGCCCGCATCCGCTTTGTAGTGACGTGTAAGATACGCTACTGCAGGTGTCGGAACGACTCCAAGGCATATGGCCTCAGCGCCCACGGAGCAGATCCCGGATACCAGGGCTGCTTCCAGCATGTGACCGGATATCCGCGTATCCATGCCGACAAGTATTTTGGGCACATGCTTCGTTTCTGCCGTAAGCACAAAGGCCCCTGCCCTGCCCAGCTTATAGGCAAGCTCTGCTGTAAGTTCCGAGTTTGCGACGCCTCTGACGCCGTCAGTTCCAAAAAGTCTTCCCATTTATGTAAACCCCCAACAATATAGAAATTTTTTATATAAGCAAAAACCACAGCTTCATATCAATCTTATTATAACGATTCGGAATTGTTCTAACAAGCTTTTTATGAGGAGGAGAAGATATGCTCGCCGCCTGGAACCAATTCAGTACCCGCAGCTACAGAGATTGAGACGTTTTTAAGCCCCTCATAAAAACAGCTATTTTATAAAGGTGCATAGGTCCTGATTATTTGCTCCGCTATCCGCATTCCGTCCACTGCGGCGCTCATAATTCCGCCGGCATAGCCTGCGCCTTCCCCCGCGGGATAAAGGCCGCTTATACCTGCAGCTTCGAGAGAAGCTCCGCGAGGAATTCTGACGGGAGAAGACGTCCTTGTTTCCACTCCGGTCAACATTGCGTCCCCCATGCCAAAACCCTTCAATTTGCGGTCAAAGTCCGCAACGGATCCTTTTAATATACTGGATACGAAGGGCGGCAGGCAGGCATTCAGGTCGGCTTGTCTTACTGCTCCCGTGTAGCTTGGCTTTACAATCCCAAAGCCATTGGAAACCCTGCCTTCCATGAAATCCCCCAACCGCTGCACCGGGGCTGAATTATTGCTGCCTCCTGCTTCGTAGGCTTTTCTTTCCCAGATTCTTTGAAATTCCACTCCGGCCAGAGGATGGTTTCCGCCGAAATCCTGCGGTTCCACCGAAACTACAAACGCACTGTTGGCATTATCCCTGTCCCGTGCGTATTCACTCATCCCGTTGGTTACAATCATTCCTGCTTCCGACGCCGATGCGACCACCAGCCCGCCGGGACACATGCAAAAGGAATAGGCAGTTCTGCCGTCTGTTTTATAAAAGAGCTGGTAATCTGCGGCACCCAGTGAGGGATGGCTTTCCGCCCTGCCATACTGGGCGCGGTTGATCAATTGCTGAGGATGCTCGATCCTGACGCCGATGGAAAAGGGTTTCTGCTCAAAGAGCACTCCGCCCGCCAATAGACTCTGGAAGGTGTCACGTGCGCTGTGCCCCACAGCCAATACCACCACCTCGGCGTCTATTTCCTCAGAACCGTTGATAATGATTCCGGTAACTTTTCCATGGTTAATCCGCAGAGAAGTCATTTTGGATTTGAACCTTATTTCCCCGCCCAGTGCCTCGATCCTTCGTCTCATCTCCACCGTTACATGCTTCAGTACGTCTGATCCGATATGAGGCTTGGCTTTGTATAGTATCTCTTCTCCTGCACCTGACCTGAATAATTCCTCCAAGACCCTGTCACACCGCCTGTCGTTAATCCGGGTCGTGAGCTTGCCATCTGAAAAAGTGCCTGCGCCTCCTTCTCCAAACTGCACATTGCTTTCCGGGTCCAGTTCTCCGGTTGTCCAGTACTTGTTTACAGCGGCACTGCGTTCTTCAACACATCCTCCTCTTTCAAATATAAGAGGTTTATAGCCGTACTGGGCAAGAAGCAGGCCTGCGAATAAACCGGAAGGCCCGCTCCCGATAATAACCGGCCTGCTGGAGGTTTTTATGCTTCCTGAAACCAGTGGTTCTACGACAGACTCTTCCAGAATCCTGACGTCGCTGCTGTCCGGCAGCCGGATATTTCCGTCCGTTTCCGCCAAAACTGAATAAACCCGGCTAATGTCGGGTTTTCTTCTTGCATCGATGGATTCTTTTGTTATCTTAAAAGCCTTCAGATCGCCGGCACGAATGCCGATCCTTGCAGCGGCCGCCTTTTTCAGCTGATCTGTCCCGCTGTCAAGAGACATTCTCAAATTATTTATAATTAATTTCATAAATCTCCCAATCCTTCGCAGGCGGATATGGAATCCGCCCTTGCACCCCCGTACGGCTCCGTCCCTACTGCCCTTCCGTCACAGGAGCTTTCGACACTTTAACTTCCACAAGTACTTCACCCATTAGTTTAACCTGTGGAGGCAGTGTAATATTCAGAGGCAGCTTATGTGTTCCTTCCGCCAGTCCCGAGGCATCAACAGAGGGCTGAAAACTGCCTGTATCCAGGGCATTCAGAACGGAAGACCTGCCTTTAAGCTGCATACCGATGCTTTCCGATTTAATTTCATATACCAGGGTTGCGTCGTCGGCAATATTCCTTATATTTACAGCGCCCTTGTCAATCGTGAAATCTTTTAAAACCAATTGCTCCACACCGACATTAACCGTTACCTCTTTAGTCTGGTCCGCCAGCTTCACGCCGTCAGGCAGCTTTAACACACCTGTAGTATTCACATCCTGCTTTATTTTGTCAATGCTTATCGGTTCCGTACCCAGTGAGGAAATAGCGGCTAAAACATCCGGAGCGCCTGTTATTAAGACTTTATCCGGTGTGACGCTTCTGAATATCTCCACATAATCTTCATTGGGAGTACCCGTAATAACTATATTCACCGGCACTTCCTTGGCCACTTCCACCTTTACATCCACATTAAGGTTCTTACTCAGGGAAGGTATCTCCTTGTTATCCTTGTTGTAAACCTTCAAATCCACCCGCTTGGTTACGTCTCTGTCAAGGTCCTTTATATCCAGGTTCCCTTTAATTTTATCAACGCTGTCGATAATGGCCTCTTCGTCATCCAGGGTCACCGATTCAAAGGCCGGTGTGATTCTCAATATTTTATAGCCGGACTTAAGCGTCACATTCGGTGTTATCTCGATAGGGAAGGTGTTGCCTTTGATTTTTACCACGGAAATATCGATCTTACCCGGACCATAGGATTCTATGGTTACATCCTTCTGCGTACAATAGGGGCCGATGATCTCGATAAAGGTATCATTGGCCGATTTCACCCTGGAAAAATCAAGGATCGCTTCAAAATCGCTGTCCCTTACCTTCTCGATAGCAGACTGCCGTCCCCTGATGGTAATGTCTATACTTTTTTTATAATCATTTCTGACCTCAAGGCTTTTTTCATCCAGTGAGGCCAGATTTTCTATCTTAAGGGGAATATTTGAAAAGGTCTTGTTCCGAAACGGATTATCCGCATTATTGTAGACATAAAGCCACAGCAATAAGGCCGCTAAAACAGAGATTATCTTTATATTCAGATCCTTCTTTAACAGATCTTTCACTTGGCCTTCGCCCTCCATAACGTAAGCTTTTTGTTGGGTGTATTCTTCTCAAGCAAGTTCTTGTTCAAAGCTTTCCGGAGGGTATCGGACGTCAGATTCCTTGTCAGTCCTCCATTTAGGGCAAAGGAAATTTTTCCTGATTCCTCGGACACAACAATTGCAATGGAGTCCGAAACTTCGGTGATGCCTAATGCAGCCCGGTGCCTTGTCCCCAGCTCCTTGCTCAGGTTGGGATTATCCGTAAGAGGAAGAAAGCAGGCGGCCGCTTTGATTCTGTTGTCTCTTATGATTGCAGCCCCATCATGCAAAGGCGTGTTGGGCGTGAATATATTCATGATCAATTCCGCTGAAACGCTGGAATCCAGTTGTATGCCGGTATTGATTATTTCCCCCACTTTGGTATCCTTTTCAATAACCATCAGGGCGCCCGTATAGGTCTTGGACATCTCGGTACATGCCTTTACGATTTCTTCGATCAGGGCGGTGGTCTGTATGCGGATATTGGTTTCATCCAGGTTGAAAATATCCTTGAAACGGCTTCGCCCTATCTGTTCGAGTCCTCTTCTCAGTTCGGGCTGGAACAGGACGATTGCACCGATGGCCAGGACTGACAGCGTATTCTGAAGAATGAAATTTATGGTTTTAAGACCCAGCAGCTTGCTCAATTCCGTCGCCGCAAGGATAAAGAGAATGCCCTTGATCAATTGCCATGCCCTTGTTTCCTTCACCAGGATGATCAATTTATAAATCACATAGGAAACAATTCCAACATCAATGACAGCCCTAAGAATGGACAAAGGATCCTTGATGCCTATGTAACCGGCAAAATTGTCGATCAAATCGCTGATGTTTATACTGTTAATAAAGTCCAATAACCCTCACACCCCTGCCTCAAGGTGACCTATAAATCCACAATAGAATTATACCTTTTTTTTTAGCATATGTAAGCTTTTTTGAAATATTTTTATTAAAAATTTTCCGCAGTTTTTTTGTGCAATCTTCACAAATATATTTATACATTTCCAACATATACATATTCCAGGTACTCCGAAGCCTTTTTCCTGGCCCTTTCAAGAGTGCTCAGCGGTGTAGCGGCCCTGTCAGTCATCCGGTAATTCGGGAAAAACCGGGTAAGGTGCAAAGGGATGCTTGTGGAAATGGAAGCAAGCCAGGCCGACAATTCGCCTATTTCTTTGACTGAGTCGTTCAAACCTGGTATTACAAGGGTTGTGACTTCCACATGACATTTTGGCGCCGCCAGTTCAACCGTCCTTTTCACCTCATCAAGCGCAGCTTTGCATATTTCTTTATAAAAACCCGGAGTAAAAGCTTTTACATCAATGTTCATCGCATCGATAAACGGCAGCAGCTCCAGCAGCGGTTCTTCACTAATAAAGCCATTTGTAACAAGGACATTTGAAAGCCCGCTTTTATTTGCCAGAACAGCGCATTCATAGACATACTCGTACCAGATGGACGGCTCGTTATAGGTATAGGCTATGCCTATATTGCCCGACTTTTTGGCTTCAACCGCCCTGCTGACCAACTGCTGCGGCAGCATTTCCGAAGTATCCGCCTCCATATGGGCTATACGCCAGTTCTGGCAGAAGGAGCATTTCAGGTTGCAGCCGAAAGTGCCGGCCGATAAAATCATGGCATCCGGATGGAAACGGGCCAGCGGCTTTTTTTCAACAGGGTCCAGCGACAGCGACGCGATTCTTCCATAGTTCAGCGAATAAAGCTCACCGCCTTTATTCTTCCTCGCCCTGCAAACCCCGGTGCTGTCAGGCTTGATTACGCAATTATGGGGACAGAGGTAACAGTGTACCTTTCCGTCTTCAGCTTTTTCATAATATAACGCTTTCTTCATTTATGCCTTATGACTTCGAACCTTTCCATTTTATATTTCTCATCCTGCCTTATTCCCGCTTTCTGCAGTGCAATGGCAACCTGTTTCTCCGGCGTATCCACGCCCTCCAGGTTTGGCAGCAGCAGACCGGAGCGCGTGCCTGCCCTGACAATCACACCGTATTTTACGACGTCCAGGGCATCCTTCGACAGGATTGGCTCCGGTTTCATCAAAACGTCGACGGAATAGACAAGGTTGCCCAATTCATTTGCTTCTATGGGATCAAATCGGGGGTCCTGGGTTCCGGCACTGATGGCGTTGTTGATGATTTCTTCGGCAATATTTTTTCTGACCGGTGAAATCGTCCCGATACAGCCTCTTAACTGACCGAACTTCTTTATTGAAACAAATACTCCCGCGCGTTCTTCCAGCATTTCATCCGGCAGTCCCTGGGGCGTCGATGTCACTTTGCTGCTTTTCACATAGGTTTCCAGCGTTTCCCTTGCAAGCGCCACATAGGGATCCTCTCCGGCTCTTGTATTTTTCATTTCCGCCGCTTCAGCTTCCTCTTTCAATTCCAGTATTCCCTTGCCCCCGGCCGGAGCTCCCGGCTCGAAGGCTGCCACGCTGTAGCCCACGCCAAAAGGACCTTCATAGGAATATACTTCCGATTTAATCTCATATCCGTCGAGGGCTCCAAACATGATGATAAATGATCTGAGTCCGCACTCGCCGGCCGCTTCACAAAAGCCCTCGTCCATGGAGAGCAGTTTTTCCGGCATCGCAGGCTGCAGGCTTTCCACAAGCATCCTGTCAAATTCGGGACCCTTTTTATCAAAGCCGTAAGGGCCTTCTGCCATAAGCTTATGCGATAAATCGCCGCTGGCGATAAAGACTGCCTTTTCTCCTGATTCCTGCACCGCCTGAGCTATGCATTTGCCAAACTTATAGAGCTCCTTATAGGGCATGCCCGCAATGGAGATATGCACCAATTTGAATCCGGCATATTTCCGGGCGACGAAATACAAAGGTACCAGTGCGCCATGATCAAGCTCTTTGGATATGTTATACTTTTTTGCCAATACATTATCCAGACCGCCGCAATAGATCCCCTGTGCGTTTCCAATTTCAATTATTCTGTTTACCAAGGGCAAATTATTATCGAATTCCAGCCTCACACGTGCAGCGCCGAATCTGCTGAAATCACCTGCCAGCCGGGCTGAGGTGGAGATGTGTATGAAATCCTGAAATATGGGACCATGCGGCGAAGTGAGAATAATCGTTGCAGGCGCCGCTTTACTGATCTCATCCGCCGCCCTCTCGCAGGCTTTTATGGTGGCGGATGCCTTTTCGCCCTCACCTTTGCCTACTTCAGGGACGAGAATGGGAGGATGGGGAAGAATATATGTGTTTGTTATTCCACCCATAATTCAAAAGCCTCCTTTAGGATTCGTTAAAATATAACTTCCGGTAATCTTTTTCGGGGAACTGCACTAGCCGCTCCATTTCCAAAAAAGAAACCGGAATTTTATAATTTTAGCCGACCCTTAATTGACAAACCGTTGCGTTTAACTTCCGAAAAAAGCCGAATAACCCAACAAGCCCAGTGAGGTAATAAAAAACAAAATCACTGTAATCAGTGCTATCCATTTTACCAGATTCCTGTTCATGCGGTTTCCTCTTTCTATAGTACTGCACCGAAAACGAATTGCAGTACTACCATATATTTATCATACACTTGTTTGCCGATATTTACACCTTATAACGGCCTAATTCAAAGGAAATTTTTCGTTTGTAAAAAATTTCCTTACTGCAGCGGAGCTTCAACGAGGCTGGTCGCAAATGCCCTGCATTTGCTGCTCGCCCATGCATCCGGGCGGGAGATATGCTCACCGCCTGAACACCAATTCGGTACCCTCCGCCTATAGAGGTGGGGGACATTTTTTGATGCCTCGTTATAACAATAATATTCTACATGAATATTCCGTCAAAAACAACTGTCAACAGAAAGTCTCAAACAGCAACATTGGATTTAATCGTACCGTCCTCAATCCAGCGGATGACCTCAGCCACGGCGTCGTTGTCATGACGGCTGCAAACAAGGTCTGCCGCCGTTATTACATCCTTGTGGGCGTTTTTAACGGCAACACCCGTACCTGCTTCCAAAAGCATTTCAAGGTCATTTTTGTTATCTCCCATTGCCACAATGGCTTCGCAAGGTAAATTTGCCATTTCAGCCAGGCGTTTCAGCGCACTGCCCTTTGTAACATTTTTATTCAGCAGCTCCAGGAATTGGGACTCCGAATATACCGCATGGAATTCTTCCTTCCTAGCTTTGAGAAAAGCCTCTACTTCCAACAGTTTCTCGGGGTTTGAGGCAATCAGCAGCTTGATCCAAGGCCGGGGAATATCCTTCAAGCAGGCGAAAACCGGATGAAACCCTTCCCGGATCATATGCCTGTCAGTTACGGCATTTTGTGCCGGCAGGTATAGATCTTCTCCATGAAATACCTCCAGCCCGATACCCGGAAACTGCCGAAGGAGATCTTCCGCTACATCCGCAATATTGTCCGTAAGACAATTTTGCCAGAGGAGCTTCTTCATGGAAAAATCATAAATGGCGGCTCCATTATATACAATAGCAGGCAGATTCATCGGAAGCACCGGCAGATAAGGCTCTACCGCCTTAAACATGCGGCCTGTCGCCACAGTGAACAGTCCGCCGCCTGCAATAAATCTTTTTATGGCCCTTTGGTTCTCGTCACTTATCCGGCTTCTCCTGTCCAGCAGGGTTCCATCCATATCCGTAACAAGCATTTTGCCGGCAAAAGGGTAATTGTTCAAGTTTATCCTACATCCTTTCCATTCTCTGACTGGCATAAATATTGCCCTGGAACTAAAAAACCTTTTTAGAAAGTCTACCATAACTCATGGATGAATACAATCGACGTATTCTAAAATCAAAGATATTGTTCATCCATTGACGATGACGGAAAACGGTTGAGGGCCGAGTGGAATAAAGTACCGGTACATATATAACTTCCCGTATAAGTTTCTGAAAATGCAGTCCATTGCGGCCGGCACTTTCGGAAAAACGGGAAGTAATATCTGCAGTATTCCTAAGTAAGAGGGAATTATAAAAAGCTGCCATACGGTTTTGATATGGCAGCTTTCGTTATGGGATAGTTATTTCTATAATGACTTCATTGGCTCGCTCCATGCTCCGAGGGCTCTCCCGTTCCAGGAAAAATATGTTTGGCAGGTCGTACTGATTGGCGCAATGGATTGGATACGCTGTTCGATACTCGTACTTTTATCATTCAACCGCTCATCGATCAGGACATTCCGGACTTTGCACAGGAACACATCGCCGCCGTCAAGCGGAATTGATTGTGAAACCTGGAGCTCAAAGGCCAGGGGACTGTCGTCCAGGACAGGTACATTTAACACTGCGCCTTTTGTTGTCCCAACCGGGATATTCATTTTACCGGCAGAATAACCGTTCGTGTTCCCGAAGTAATCCGCAAGCGGGAGGATGGATTCCGTGACAAGATTGGCTGAAAAAATTTTCGTTGCCTTTATCCTGTCTTTCGTCAGTTTATCACCGCCGATAGACGCCATCACGCCCATCTCGGCATCCCAATAATAGCTGAACCAGCAAAACAGACCGAAATCCGGTGTGCCGTCTTCCTTATAAGTACCGTACAGAAACAGGGTTTGCGGACAAAAATCGTTTGCTAAGGGCACAGATTTTTTCATAACTTAATTTCCTTTCTACATCGGTTTCAGGTTTTTATTCAGCCGGTCAACAATTCTGTCAAACCCCCGCTGCCGGGCTTCTTCGCTTTTCGGAGCAAAATAAGCGCCTGTATATGTGCGTTTCACTGACGGGGACATCTCCATGAAGTTATCATATGCGGGAGATATGCTATACAGCTTCTCCGCAAGCACCGCAATTTGTTCATCGGTTACCGGATTGCGCTTTGGCGCTTCCCATGCTCCGTTTTGAATGGCTTCCGCAACGGCCTTTTCGCCGAGCACTGTCATTAAGGCTTTCTCGCGAAGCTTCTCCACCGTTTTCTTATTTTTGTCCGACCACATGCTTTTAGCCCGGCGTCTGGCAAAATACTTTATGTACTTCGTGTCGTCAATGCTTTGCATCTGTCCGTCAATCCATCCGAAACATAATGCCTCTTCCAGCGCATCGTTTGCAGTAAGCGTACTGACAGCCTTTGTCTTCCCAAACACAAGCCAAACCCCTTCGCCTGCCTGGGCATTGTCAGAAAGCCATTTGCGAAAATCCTCACGGGTAGGGAACAGCAATTGAGGTATATCATTTTTCACATCGCAACAACTCCTTTACAGTTTGATTGACCTGTTCAATTGATATCATTTTCATTTGGCAAGTTCCCGAAATGTATGAATGTTCTTGTAAAGTATCCTATCCGCAATTTCTTCAATACTTTCCTCTTCACACTTCAATTCTCAAGTAAATTCCACAAATTTCAATAATGGCATATTGGGGTTTATTATTTTTTATGATTAATACCGCCTTACCCCTTTAGACGTTTCAAATGCTGCAAGTGAATCCCGATATGGCCAACGCCGATAATAACTGCGGAAATTACCAGCCATATTACCTTGCCGTAAATGCCGAGCAAAAGGAATGCCGCAACAGGTAACACAGCTCCCGGTACAGGAATACCGAGAATACTTCGGTAAAAATCGAACATTGTCTGCTTGCTCAGGAAGTAACGAACCCAGTAAATTTCATAAAGTATCATCAAAGCGGCGGATACGAACAGCCAGGCTATCCAGGGTTCAACCACTTTCGGGTTGTAGTCGCTGAAAAACAGGATTGTTACCATGCAAAGAACCTGTCCTGCCCGCTCAAACGCAAGCAGCACTTTGTTTTCGCCTGACGGGTCATAGCCATCCGGCTTGTGCCGCGCCCAAATGATGTTAGGGATTTCAAGCATCAGCATATAAATTAGTCCAACGTATGAAAAGCCAATGTGTCCAAGTATATCGCATCACCTTCCTGTATGCATTATATCAGTTGACGCAGGATAGATGTCAATGGGTATGTTTATAATATTATAAAACGAAGAATACTTTCCAAGGTTACTTTTCAGCCGTTTGAATAATTATGTTAGAGGCGTTTGCGTACCATCGCGTCCCTCAAGGAATATTCCTGTCAAGTTATTCTCTTTAAGGTAGGTCAATAGGCTCTCAGAAATCCGATCATGCAGATTGTTTTTCTTGCCGTAATCTTCGAGAATCCTTTCCGCCACACTGCTTTTACTCTTGCAGAACTCCCTGATGGACGGTGCAAACCCGGCTCCGTCCTTTGCCTCGATATATTCAACAAGTGTGAAAGACCCGTCGGAATCCTTTCTAAGTTTAATCGCCGCCGGAACATGGCTTGCGTTGTCCTCGACAAGCTTCTTACCGTAGAGCAGATACTCTTCCTTCAGCACGGTCGCCCATATGGTCAGCATATTATCCTCCTCATAGTTGCCAAATATTTGGGAAGCTACCAGTATGACTCCGTTTTTATTGTATGGTTTATAATGTTCAAGAGCTGCTGCTGTTACAAGTTCCTTAATAGTTTTGCCTTCCGGTCTGCTTATAGGAGGAAGGACCGATATTTCCAGCGGCTTGAGTTGTGAGTACCACTCTTCCCCGCTCTTCCAGCCCTTCGGTACATTATTGTTATTTCCAAGTATTCGTATGCAGGCCTCTGCCATCAGATCTCCTCGTTCACCTTTTGCAGCTCCCTTTGCAAACTGCTCCAGCATATAGTCAAGCGCAGGCTTGCCATAATATTCTATTTCCAATAATGTATTATCCTTGAATGCAGTTTTGTTCCAATCCGACTCCTCTGATTTCTTCATGGTAATTATCGCATCGAGCTGTTGCTCAATCAATGCCTTCAGCAAATCATCCTTGGGGTTTATGAAATGAGAATCGGCTATTTCCCACGTTTCATCAATCTCTCCTGTGCGCTTAAAGACCGTAGCGTTAAAGCTCATATCATTTCCAAGGTCGAACACCAGTATTAAACCTTTTTCATTGCCCCCTTTCACATTATCATCCTTTGATAGCAGCCTGGCATTATAACCGATTGACTTAAAGTAGTCCACAAGCGTCTTCTCCGGGTCTTCAAGCGTCACAGGCACCGAAATATTGACTGGTCCGGTGGCAACTGGAGAAACCGGGCTGTGGGGCTTTACTGTAAGATCAATTACTTTCGCTGGCAGGGGTTCCTCATCACTTGCCTTATTCGCCGCAAACGCTATACTCAAGGCTGCGACAAGCACGGCTGAAATGACAATGACCCAAGCTGCGGGTTCTTTGAAACTCATAACGTTCTTGATGCGTCCCTTGATGTTTCCTTCACCAAAGGCAAGAGGGCTACCGTTGATAAGCCGCCGTCCCGTTGCAAGGGAGAGCAGGGACATTGAATATGCCCCCTTGACCTCCCCGCCCATTTGCTTTAGGACACGCTCGTCGCAGGACATCTCCATGTCTGCGCTCATCAGGAGGAAAGCCATCCATACAAGCGGATTAAACCAGTGGACACATAGAATAAGGAAGGCGGCCAGCTTCACTAAATGGTCAATGCGTTTGATGTGTGTCCGCTCATGCAGGATGATATAACTCTTTTCCTCTGCGGAAAGCCCGGATGGGATATAGATTTTGGGATGGACAAAGCCAAGCACAAAGGGTGTTTTTAAGTTATCGGCTTCGTATATATTGCCCTCGGTCAGCACAGCGTCTCGCAGCCGGCGTTTAAGAAGGTTAATGGACACAACGCTGTAAATTAGCATTGCCACGATACCGGCGAGCCATAAGTAAGCGCCTATAGCCTGCCAAATCTGTAATGGATTCACACTTGCTACGGATGTAGCAGAAGGAAGTACACTGCTCACAGCATTGTCCACAACGATAATTCCGCTGTCAACGCGCGGAAACGGTTGCATGGCGATGTCAGCGGGAATTATCTGCGATTTAAACGGGATCAGGCTGAACACACTCTCAAACGAAAACGGAAATACAAGCCGGAAACCAGCGACTGCCCAAAGGATAAATGAGATAGACTTAGGAATTTTTTTCAGAAACGGCCGAACCAGGATTATGGCGGCAATCACATAGCTTGCAGTCAAACTCATATTTAAAATGGATATAAATAAATTCCCCAAGACTATCCCCCCTTATGCTGGTCAATCAGCTTTTTAAGCTCTTCAGCCTGACGGTCACTGAGGTTGTTTCCTCCAATAAACGCAGTCAGGAATTTGGGAAGCGAGCCTCCGAAGGAATCCTCAACAAAGCGGCGGCTTTGTCTTGCGTAGAATTCATCCTTTGATACCCGGGAAGATACAAGCGTATTATCGTTTTGAAAAATACCCTTGTCGCACAGCTTCTTTAACACCGTATATGTTGTGCTCTTTTTCCAGTTCATCTCTTTTTCGCACAGCTTCACAAGTTCCATTGAGGTGATAGGCTCGTGAAGCCAAATCAGTTCGGCGAATTTCGCTTCGCCCTGCGCAAGTCTGTATTCGTTCATGTTATTACGCCTCCAGTCTATTACATATCGACTCGTCAGCGCCAGTCTATCACCAATAGACTGGTGTGTCAATATAGATAAGTTTTAAGTGTGTCCGTGTGAAAGCTCCGGTTAGTATATCTGAATTAGATGAAGCACTGCCTGCGAAAAAAAAGAAATAGCTTCCTACTGGTAGGAGCTATTTCTTTTCTGGTGCGGACAACAGGACTTGAACCTGCACGGGGTTACCACTGGATCCTAAATCCAGCGCGTCTGCCAATTCCGCCATGTCCGCAAAAGTTATACGCCTTATTTTAAGCCATTTTCAACTTATTGTCAATGTTAAATTACTTCAAAACACTGCTCGGCAAACCTGTTTGTAAGAATTGCCTGCTGCGTTCTGCAGTAGATTTCAATGGCACTTCCCATTTTATATTTAATCCGTAATAATGACTGTTGACGTCGGTCCATTCCATATAATGGTCCAATGTGACATGACATCCCGCCCGATGAGTATGCCGAAATTCTTGCAATTCTCGGGATTCTGCTCATTTTCCTCCAGTCTGAAGGGCAATGCGCACGTACCAACGCTCAAGTTGTGGAAAGGCTTTAATGCGGTATTCGGAAAGCTCAGGTCAATCACATAATTTGCCGACTCAATCCTCCCGCCGCCGGTATGCCGGTATTTTTTTCCGACGGACAGCAGCCCCAATCTCCTGGGTATCGAAACATCAATAATGGTATCGTTGGTTCCGGTATCAAAATGTGCCATCAACGAGATAAAATTCGGCGGTTTGGCGCCGGAAGCCTGATTTTCTGCAGATGCAACGGACATGGCCACAGGAAAGCAGAAACCTGTCTGCTGCAATATCTCAGGACTAAAATTCATAGGTCTGCCTAATTTGCAGGTGTCTGTCGGTGGATTAATGAATGTGCCGCCATAGTAGGTATATTGTCCCATAGACTTACCCGACACAAGCCAGAAAGCTTACGATATCGTTTTCATCCACAACCTGCTGAATGATCAGCTCATCCCTGGGAAACTGGCTGACGGCAAATTTCAGCGCATTTTCCATTGTGTCGAAGACGCCTTTGATGGACTCCTTGTGAATGACAACGAATTTCCCTTTATATAAATCATTTTTAAGCAATTCATCAATAACCTTTTCAAAGTAAGCAAGGTTTATAACCTGGGCCTTGCTGAAAGATTGTTCGGCCATATTCGCTCCCTCCTACACCAGCTATCTATATTATTAATATATCTTACACATTTTGTCAAGCAATATCAATATCCGTCCTATAATATGTATATGCAGCGGACTTGCGCAGCGTTCTTCTACAATTCGTTACTTATATTATACCATATGGGACATGACTTAAACCGTCAAACCTTTTTCCATCACATTTTCGCGGTGTTTTCCGACCGGCATATGAGGAGCGTACATGTTCTGTAGACGATTTTTGATACGATAGGCGGCAAAAAAGTAAAAAGCACCAGCAAGGTAGAACCATAGACCGGATCATACCAGCTCAGGTAAGTAAACGGCCCGCCAATGGCAAATACCCATACTGCAAAGGAAAAAAATGAAACAATGATCTGGTCCCATGCAGGCTTTTTTATCACACCTGTTTCTTCAGCCTTTTCCGATGTTACAGCCCATATATAAAAGGGAGTAACCAGCAGCAGGAATAAAAAGACTGCCCAAAAGAACAATCCGGTAACTTTATCAGAGGATCTTAAAATACCGTCCAGAAACAGGTAGGCTGCGACAATCTCGGAGGGTATGTACTTCAAAACCTGTTCGATATAATTGTCAGGCCTGGGTATAGGTGCCTCCTTGCCTTGTTCTTCCGTCGACAGATAATAGGTCGTACTTTCTACCGCAGTCTGGGGGCTGTCTTTCTGTTTATCCTTTGAGAATAACCTTATGAGAGGAATTAGAAGAAAATCAAGACCGGATTTTAAATTGACTGTCCTGCGTATGATCCTGCGTCCCATTTACTACCTCCTGAAATACGCTATTTAGTATATTCTACCATATCGTACAGGAAAATGAAATACAGAAATATTGCTCCATCTGATTATTTGTTTTTTATGGAGGAATTCGTCAAATTCACTTGATGATACTTCAGGCAATTGATATATTATAAAGGATAGAGGACACGCCCTTTAAGTTTGGGGTAATCCGTGTAAGGCGGGAATGTCCTCTTTTGAAAATGAAAACAGCCTCAGATGGGAGAATATCAATGAGTGTCTTTTTAATAATCCTTGCAGTCATTATTTTGTTGTCAATTTATATGTATATAGAAGCCGGATGGCTAAAGGTATCCAGAATCAATTTTACAAAAAGCAGTTTAGGTCTGAAGGTACTCCATATCTCCGACATCCATATCAATCTGCTGAGAATCCGCGCAGAAAAGGTAAAAGAGGTAATCCGGCAGGAAAACCCCGACATAATACTCCTGACAGGGGATTTCATAGAAAAACCGGTACAGACCTCGGTGTTTCTGGATTTTTTACAAAAGATCAAACAGAACAATAAAACCTATTTGTGTCTGGGCAATCATGATTACAAGGCGTATAAGGATAAAAACGACGGTCTGGAGACCTTTATCAGGGAAATCAGAAGCCACCATGCGGAAGTATTGATCAACAGCTCCGTACATTTTGAAAAGAATTCTGTGAAATATGATCTGATTGGCATCGACGACCTCCGTGAAGGCAAACCGGATGTTGAAAAAGCCCTTGCCGGCTGTTCTCCGTCGTCAACAAAAATTGCTTTCAGCCATAATCCCGACCTTGTGCTTCAGCTGTCCAGAAAGCATGCGGATTACTTTTTCTGCGGTCATTTCCACGGAGGACAGATTTGGGCGCCTTTCAACCTGGAATTTATACTGCTGCGCAAGGACAAGCTTTGTAAAAACGGCATCAAACGCGGGCTTCACAAAATCAACGGAATTAATGCCTACCTTAACAGGGGTCTTGGAAATGTTGTGGTCCCGATGCGTTTCCTTTCCAGGCCTGAAATATCAATTTACACTATACCCTAAAAGCATCACTGATCAGTTATCGGTAGTTTTTGCGGCTGTATTGCCTGCGCTCAGGATGACACAGATAAAGTATTCATTAAAGCTTCAAAGGGGCCAATCCTCTCCCATTGAAGAAGCTTGGCCCCTTTGCTTTACTTTTACCGTTTATTTTCTATAGCCTACAGTCTGCTTTCCAGCTGTTTTCTTTCAGCTTCGTATCCGGGCTTGCCCAAAAGCGCAAACATATTTTTCTTATATGCTTCAACGCCGGGCTGGTCAAAGGGGTTGACCCCCAGCAGGTATCCGCTGATTCCGCAGGCCTTTTCGAAGAAATATACCAGATTCCCAAACCAATAGCTGTCGATTTCGGGAATGTTCAAGATCAGATTGGGGACTCCGCCATCGGTATGCGCCAGCAGAGTGCCCTGCATAGCCTTTTTGTTCACCTGGTCGATATCCATGCCCGTAAGGAAATTCAGTCCATCCAGATTATCCTTGTCTTCTTTTATTATAAGGCTTTTCCTAGCCTTCTCCACATTTAAAACAGTTTCAAATATGTTTCTCAGCCCGTCCTGAACATATTGTCCCATGGAGTGCAGATCTGTAGTGAAATCAACGCCTGCCGGGAAAATACCCTTCTGGTCCTTGCCTTCACTCTCTCCGTAAAGCTGCTTCCACCATTCGGTAACAAAGTGCAGCGAGGGCTCATAATT
The DNA here is from genome assembly GCA_023433505.1 of Bacillota bacterium. GTDB lineage: Bacteria > Bacillota > Clostridia > Acetivibrionales > DTU013 > MnB-11. The sequence continues at coordinate 44,032 of JAEZCO010000074.1, forward strand.
CACCATGATTTCCACAGTTTTGCCCTTGGCATACAAAGCATTCCTGGCGGCTGCATACCTGTAGCAGTCATTCTGAGCCGGATCGGGATTTTTGTAAAGCTCATAGGCATCCTGGGCTCCCTGCATCATCCGGTCCACATCGATTCCTGCCACTGCAATGGGCAGCAGCCCTACGGCAGTCAGTACGGAATACCTTCCGCCCACATCGTCGGGGATCACAAAGCTCTCGTATTTTTCTTCATCCGCCAGCTTCTTAAGCGCTCCCCTGGCTTTGTCCGTAGTGGCATAAATCCTGGCTGCCGCCTCTTTCTTGCCATATTTGTTTTCCATGTATTCGCGGAAAATCCTGAAGGCCAGAGCAGGCTCAGTGGTCGTTCCTGATTTGGAAATAACATTTACCGAGATATCCTTGTCCTTTATCAGCTCAAGAAGCTCAACAATATAGGAGGAGCTTATATTGTTGCCTACGAAATAGATTTCAGGGGTTTTTCTTGCCGACTTCGGAAGCATGTTGTAAAAGGAATGCGAAAGCGCTTCAATGGCTGCGCGCGCCCCAAGATAAGACCCGCCGATACCGATGACAATCAATACCTCGGAATCCGCTTTTATTTTTTCGGCAGCAGCCTTTATCCGGCTGAATTCGGCTTTATCATAGTTTACGGGCAAATCCACCCATCCCAGAAAATCACTGCCCGCGCCTGTTTTATTGTGAAGCATGTCGTGGGCGGATTTTACGAAGCTATCCAGATATGCTATTTCATGCTCCTTGACGAACATATTTGCTTTTGAATAATCGAATTTAAGCTTTTGCATTTTATTTCCTCCAGTATAATATTTCCTGTGAATTATATCAAATAAGGATGATTTATTCAATACCGCATACTTCCGCGTCAATTCCTTATTTTAACCCCAGTCGGATTAATTTATAATACTGGTATACAAGCCGGTCCAGCTCGTGCTTTATGGATTTGATCCTTTCCTTGTCGTCACTGTTCTCCCTTACCAGGGAATCCAGCATGGAATTTTTCTGAATTATTTCTTTTCTGAGTTCTTCGCAATTCATTCATATACTCCTTTACAAACTAGAAGACTTTACAGCGTCAAGCCCTTGCCGCTTTTGGCAACTGACCTTCCGGACGATACCTCTCTCGATTCCTGCTTACAAATTCAATTCATCAATCCCGGAATTTGAATTTATTGACAAAAACGAGCTATCCGCTATAACTAATTTATGTATAAAAAGAACAGCTTCATCCATATGCAAATTTGATATTGACTTGTCTCATTGAGCCGGTTTCAATACATTGCCGGTCAATAGTCATTATATTATAGAATTCTAATATTTGTCTACATTTCTATTATATGTAATATTATTGTAATATTTCTATATCCCGTTTATGACAAACACTCACAGTTATTTCTATTTCAAGAATTAATTTTAAGGTAATAAAATTTAATTTCTGTAAAAGATATTAGTGAAAGTCAATACGATAAAAAAGGAAGGTGAGAAAAATGTCAAGACCGAAAACTCCATTGGTAGCGGATTCAAGATCAGCGCTGACAAAGTTTAAAATGGAATGCGCACAGGAAATAGGACGCACCCAGTTTACGAAGGAAAATAACGACCATTATAAGGGTGATCTTACCGCAAAGCAGAACGGAAGCGAAGGCGGACCCATAGGCGGACAAATGGTCAAGAAGATGATCGCCATGGCTGAAAATCAGATGAAATAAAAAGGCTTGCGCAGCAAGCGCGAGACCTTTGGCGATCGGGCTTTGGCCCAACGCCGATAATAAAAAAAACGGTTTCTAAAAATTTTTAGAAACCGTTTTTTTTATTATTTAATCCACTTCTCCCGGAATCAGGTTTAGTGGCAAGGCAGCCGGCCTTTCACATTTTTCCGTAATGGTATAATGCTTTCCGTCCCTTGATGCATCATGGAAACCGTGCATGATGTCCAGAACGTGCATTGCCAGCTGGCCGCTGGCCCTGTTGGTCCTTCCGTTTCGCAGCGCATACGCCATATCGCATACACCAAGGCCTCTGCTGTTTTCCGCATATCCATGGGTCAGAGGGATCTCTTTCCATTCAGCGGCATCATGCCTTCTGACAAGCACCGGCCCGTCGAAACAATTGGGATCGGGAACACTCATGGAGCCTTCGGTACCGTAAATTTCAATTCGCGGAAGGTTTGCATGCCATACGTCGAAGCTTGTGATAATTGTCCCTACGGCGCCATTTTCAAAATCCATAACCCCTGCTATATGGGTGGGAGTGTCAACGGTTATTTTTGTGCCGTATTTGGGAGCGCTGGTAATTGTCCTTTCATCGAAGGTAGCTCTGGCGGAGCCTGTAACCTTGGCAACAGGGCCTATAAGATTCACTAGAGCCGTCAGATAATACGGCCCCATGTCAAACATTGGCCCGCCCCCGACTTTATAGTAAAATTCCGGATCAGGATGCCAGCTTTCATGGCCGTGACAGGTCATAAAAGCCGTTGCCGCCACCGGTTTGCCTATCCAGCCGTCGTCAATAAGCTTCCGGCAGGTCTGTATCCCACCGCCCAAAAAAGTGTCGGGAGCGCATCCTACCAGCAGTCCCTTAGCCCTTGCAAACTCCAGCATCTTCCTTCCATCCTCCCGGGTGATTGCCAGAGGTTTTTCAACATGTACGTTCTTTCCCGCTTCCAGGACAGCCATATTTACTTCGGCATGGGCCACAGGTATTGTAAGATTGATCACGATTTCGATTTCCGGATTGGAAAGCAGGTCTTTTACCGAGCATGCTTCCGGTATCCCGAATTCCGCCGCTTTAGCCTCAGCCCTGGACATATCCAGATCGGCGACTGCCACAACGTCAAGGGCTTTAAATACCTGCGTACAGTTTTTCAAATATATACTGCTTATATTTCCGCAGCCTATGATTCCGGTTTTTACTCTTTTCATAATACTATACTCTCCGTAAAATATTTTATGGTTTTATTATCACTTCAAAAGATCATTTCCCAGGCTGCGCCGCTATATCCTTGCCCTCTGCGGCCCACAAGAAGCCGCGCCTTATGGTTTCAAGGGCCGGCCCCTTGTCAACCACATCCGCATGATGGCCAAGAGAAGTGTAAAACACTCTGCCCTTCCCCCATCTTTTTGTCCATATTACCGGCACATCCACCTGCCGGTTGGAAGAATGATACCCATCAGCCACAGGAAAACGCGTAGTAGCAAGAACTTCAATCGCAGGGTCGACATGGACATAATACTGCTCGCTTTTGACGGTAAAGTCTTCAATTCCCTCCACAATGGGGCTTGATCCGTTTTTTATATTTACCGTATACTCAACCCCGTCGCCGCCTGGATGAGATACCCACTGACCGCCGGTCATAAACTGCCAATCCACGTCTTCACGAAAAGCATCGCACATACCTCCGTGGCATCCCGCGATCCCTACACCCGATGCTACCGCTTCCAATACAGGTGTTACCTGCTCATGCTTAATTTTGCCCATTGTCCATACCGGTACGATTAAATGGAGCGCTTTGAGCTTCTCTGCATCCAGAAAGGAATCCAATGTATCGGAGATCTCTACAGAGAATCCGTTTTCCTCCAGCATTTTTTTGAAGACCTCCGACACCTGAACCGGTTCATGTCCGTCCCAGCCGCCTTGTACGATTAAAACATTCTTTCCCATTTCAGCCCTTCTTTCTTTTTATTATTATTTCTATAAACCTCTAAGGACGAGATTCCTGCACTATTACCCCTTCCGGGAACTGCACCGGAAAAGCCGGATTTCTTTACCCGTTATAACGAGGCTGGCCGCAAATGTCCTGCATTTGCTGCTTGCCCATGCTTCCCGGACGGGAGATATGTTCACCGCCTGATCACCTATTCGGTACCCGCCGCCTTGTACAGAGGCGGAGGACATTTTTTGATGCCTCGTTACAAGTACGGCAAAGCATTCTTGCTATTATTACCGGTAGACGCTCTCACGATCAATTCAGGCTTGATCAATACCTTGAAGCTGGCGGACTGTTCTCCTTTGATCCGTTTTATAAATTCTCCTGCGCATCTTTTGCCCATTTCAAAAAACGGAATGTGTACGGTGGTCAAAGCAGGCTGTACGATGGTTGAAATATCGGAATCGTCATAGCCGGCAATGGATATGTCTGCGGGGATCTTCAACCCCTTTTCCGTGAATCCCTGGATCAATCCCGCCGCCATCCTGTCGTTGCCGGCGAATACAGCGGTTGGTTTTACACCGGACTTGAGAATATCGCCGCTTGCCCTGTAGCCGCTCTTTTTTCCATAGTTGCCCTGGAACACATTTCCGGGATCAAAAGGAAGATTACTTTCCGCCAGGGCCCTTTTATAGCCGGAAAGCCTGTCAATACTGTTGGTGTAGCTTTCCGGGCCATTGAGGAATGCAATCCGTCTGTGTCCAAGACCGATCAAATGCCTGACGGCATCATAGCTGCCCGCTTCATTATCAACATCGATATAGCTGATGTCTGAGCCTTCAATATAATTATTGACAAGGCAGAATTTATATCCTTTCTCCTGTAAGGCAAAAATGCCGGTGTCATTTCTACGGGTTCCCAGCAGTACGCACCCATCCACCTTCCCGCTTTTAAAATAGGCCGTATAATCGCAGATCCCCTTCTCGTCCGCTTTACAGAAAAAAAGCATGAGATTGTATCCGTTGTCTTCAAGGGCTTCGCCTATTCCGCTTAAAAGCTCTGAAAAGTAGTAGACCGAAAATATATGTACATTGGGTATGTTCGGTATAATCACGCCGATATTGCCGCTTACGCCTTTTACAAAATTGCTGGCGATCTGGTTCGGGTGATAGTTAAGCTCCGCCGCTGCCCGTAAGACAGCGTCCCTGGTTTTTTCCCCGACCGATTCCGGATTGTTGAATACTCTGGATACTGTTGCTCCCGATACACCCGCCTTCAAGGCAACGTCATTTCTATTAACGATTCATACCACCCCCTTGCCGGTCTGTGTAAATGCCGCTTTAGCTTCATTTTACGGCGCGTATTTCTGTTTGATCTATTTTTGTACACGTGTTCATACATCTCAAAAAAAATAATCGCCGAATTTTGTACACGTGTTCATTATAGCTTGAATTCTTACCGAAGTCAAGATCTGGGTAAAATATATTCAATGCATAAACCTACTTTCCGCTTATTTTTTAATGCAAAGAAACGCAAGTACCGGCTTTCAACCAATCCTGACAACCGTTATTCCCTCTTTTTCCGCCAAACTGCAAAGCTTCTTATCTGAGCAGACCAAAAAGATATTCTCATAGCTGTCTTTCAAGTTTTTAGCCATTGCCAATTGAAGTGAGTCTATTGGTGAAATGTAGACCTTGTCCAGCATATCTGCAGCAGTTACTATATTTACCGATGATACCGGCTCTACTTTTATTATTCCATTAGCAATGTCACCAAAGAATTCACTTTTAATGGCATTGTAGATGGCAATGCTGATTTTTTTATCTACGTCAACCAGTCTTTTCAAATTTGAAATCATTTCTATCACAGATAAATTGGATACTACAAACAAACTCTCTTTTTCAAAAAGCAGATCCATTTGATCCGTCCCAGCCTCTTGAATATACCTTTTAAATAAGGCACTTGTATCTATGAAATGGCATGCTTTGCTCATTTTCCCTCATCCCTCGATTGCCTTAAACGCTCCGTCATATTGAGCTCCAATCCGGCAGTAAGGTCCCTTGCCTTTTTGAGCCCCGGCTTACGCACGCTATACTCCTGGGCATATTCCATCAACACCATGCTATCGTTATTGCGCTTGGGTCTGAGTATGATCGTGCCGTCCTTTACCTGAGCCTGGAGATAGTCGCCAAAATTTAACGTAAGCTGCTCCCTGATCTCTTTAGGTAAAGTTATTTGGCCCTTTGATGTCATTTTTATTTCGTAATTCATATTCCGCCATCATTCCTTACTTCTTACTTCTTACTTCTTACTAAAATAATAATATAAATAAGCTGGATTTGCAATAAAATGTTTTGCATTCAAACCGCATAAATAAAAAGACAGGCCTATTTTCTAAGGTTCTTGCTCAAGATCGGGTAAATTACAATTAGAAACTCAAAGGAAAATGATATCAGCAGATATCATTTTTTCTTTGAAAATATATTTCTTAACTTTGGGTATTATGGTATAATGTAAGTGAAT
>JAEZCO010000082.1 GCA_023433505.1 Bacillota bacterium
CTTGTGAGCGATCCGCCCATCATACTTGCCGACGAGCCCACAGGAAACCTTGATTCCAAGTCAGGCACCGAAATCATCAAGATCATGCAGAAGCTGCATGAGAATGGCAATACAATCATCCTCATCACCCACGACAACAATGTTGCAATGCAGGCAAAACGGGTAATAAGGATCAACGACGGAAAAATCGATGAAGACAGGGAGGTGGGCTAATGGGATTTCTCGAAGCGTACAAAATGGCCATTACCAGCATATTGAGCAAAAAAGGCAGGTCATTTTTGACCATGCTGGGAGTTATTATTGGTGTCGGAGCGGTTATTGCAGCAGTTGCCTATGCGCAGGGGACAACAAAAAACATTACCGACCAGATTTCTGAAATGGGCACCAATCTGGTGCGCATCACGGTAATCGGCAGAGGCAGCAACCGGAAAGTAGAGTACGAACAGCTAAAGACCTTTGCCACGGACAACAGCAGTCTGGTCAGTGCCATTGCGCCTTCCATTACCACCAGTTCGGTTACGGTGAAGTATGGGTCCGCCAGCATGAAGACCACAACCATGCTGGGTACCACACCGGAATATGAGGAAATCAATGACAGACATGTTACTTCAGGCAGGTTCATTCTGGACAATGACGTCAATAACAGGGAAAAGGTAGCCGTGATCGGCACCGCCGTCGTGAAAAAACTGTTTCCAGGCGTCAATCCCATCGGGGAAAAAATTAAAATAAACGGGACATTGTTCAAGGTAGTGGGCATACTGACGGAAAAAGAATCCTCTGAGGTCAGTTCTGAAGACGACTATATCATAGTTCCTGTGACTGTCGCACAGAGACTCGGCAGAAATACTACCATACGGGATTTTTCGGTAAAGACTGCGACTCCTGAGGATGTGGATGCCGTGATGGATAAGCTGGAAGCCTTTCTCCTGAGTGTTCTGAAAGACGAAAATCTTTACAGGGTTATGAATTCTCAGGACATGCTGGATACGCTGAGCGGTATAACGGGGACCATGATGGCGCTGCTGGGAGGCATCGCAGCCATTTCACTGGCCGTGGGAGGGATAGGCATCATGAACATCATGCTTGTTTCGGTAACGGAAAGGACCAGGGAAATAGGCATACGGAAGGCTATCGGTGCAAAAAAGAAGAACATACTTGTGCAATTTCTCATTGAGGCGGTCATGGTAACGGGCTTTGGAGGGATTGTGGGCGTTGGTGCCGGAGTGCTCGTCATAAAATTCATTCTGGGCGGCTTTGGCATTGTACCCGAGGTGTATTCCGTCACATGGATGTCCCTGTCCTTTGGGATCTCACTCTTTGTCGGCGTGGTCTTCGGAATGTTCCCCGCAGTCAAGGCGTCGAACCTGAATCCCATCGAAGCCTTGAGGTTTGAGTAGGGACACCCGGGTATCCGTTCCCGGGGATTTTGTCAAATATACGGGGGGATTCTGGACAGCGGACTTCCGGGAATGGACGGCTATTTTTGCTGAGATTTGTCCAAAGGACAGGGGTATAATTAGTATGAGGCGGTTATTTACAATAGGAGCTGTGTATGAAGTATATAACGAAACAAATCAGGCATAACTGGCACAAGGCAGCCTTGGCACTGATACTGGCATTAACGGGATTTTTAAGCTTTTATTCCATTGGGAACGAAGGCTATGCCAATCAGTACTATGCAGCGGCTGTGAAGAGTATGCTTACAAGCCTGCACAATTTTTTCTTCGCCTCCTTTGATCCGGGAGGGTTCGTATCTGTTGACAAGCCTGCTTTGGGGCTGTGGCTTCAAGCATTGAGCGTCATGGCCTTCGGTTATCACGGGTGGAGCCTGATTCTGCCTGAGGCGCTGTCTGCAGTCCTTTCGACGGCTTTACTCTACCATATGGCAAGGAAATTTTACGGAAAGGCTGCCGGAATTGCATCGGCTTTGATCTTTGCTTTAACGCCCATCCTGATTGCAGTCAGCCGGACCAATAATTTTGACTCGTCCCTGGTACTGGTCCTTCTCCTTGCAGCCTGGGCTTTGTTTAAAGCTTTGAAAAAGGGAAGCTTCCGGTTTCTACTCTTATCCATGTGCCTTGTGGGACTGGGATTTAACATAAAAATGCTGCAGGCCTTCATGGTTTTGCCTGCATTCTATCTTACCTACCTGCTTACGGCGCCTTTGAAAATGAAGAAAAGGATTTTGCAGCTATCGGGGGCAACGGCAGTTTTGCTGGCAGTTTCTCTGTCGTGGGCCTTTGCGGTGGATTTGACTCCAGCGGCTGACCGGCCTTATGTAGGAAGCAGCAGCACCAATTCTGTCATTGAACTGGCCCTTGGCTATAACGGGATTCAAAGAATTACCGGAAGAGATGGCGGGTCGGGTGGAGGAGGGCTTACAGATGGAGGACGGCAGGGAGCCTTTAATGATAATGGCCGGATGGATGGCGGCGTACAGCCCGGTATTCCCGATGGCGGAACTCCCGGGATTGGCAGAAACGACGGTACATTTCAAGCACCGCCTGCCGATGGGGATGCACAGGAAAACAGCGAAGGTAATCCCAACGGGGGGCGCGGTTTTCCGGGAGACGGCGGTAATTTCGGAAGAGGGCCGGGAGGGCAGCCGGGGGACGGTATGAATCCGGGCGGAGGACCCGGAGGGACCGGTGAAAATGGTACTCCGGGGTTCTTCAGGATATTTAACGGACAGCTGGCAGGGCAGATTAGCTGGCTTCTGCCGCTTGCGCTTTGCGGACTGCTTATTCTCATTTTGAAAGTATGCGGCTGCAAAAAGACTGAAAGGAAAGATGCCTGCAAGTATCTGCTTCTCTGGGGCGGCTGGTTGTTCCCTGCATTGGTGTTTTTCAGCATTGCAGGTTTTTACCACAGGTATTACCTGGTGATGCTTGCCCCTGCAATTGCTGCTCTGGGCGGGGCAGGTCTGGTGGAAATGCACCGGGCTTATATCAGAAATGGGTGGAAATGGGTAGTGCTACCTTCAGCAGTGCTGCTGACTTCCATCGGTCAGGGGGTTATCCTGTCACGGTACGGTGAATTGCATTTTTTGACTTTCATTGTCTGTGGGATATGCGTTTTATCAATTGCGGCACTGGTAGTTATCAGGATAGTAAAAAGGGATAACTTGCGCAACACCATAAAGATGATTTCCACTGCAGGCTTTGTCGGATTGCTTATAGCTCCCGCCTTCTGGGCGTGTACTCCTTTACTGTACGGATCCCAGACAACTCTTCCCATCGCTGGACCGGAATTGCGGAATGACGGCATGGGCCAACCTGGCGGACGCTTTAATAATTTATCCGCCAATGTGGATTTCCTTTTAAGTAAAAAGCAAGGGGAGAAGTATCTGGTCGCGGTCCAGGATGCCAATTCGGCAGCTCCGATCATTATAGAAACAGGGGAGCCGGTACTGGCAATCGGCGGGTTTTCAGGTTCCGACCGCATACTGACGGTGGAGAGGCTTGAACAAATGGTTAAAGCCGGTGAAGTGAGATATTTTGAGGTAAGCGGCAGAGGCATGGGGCAGCAGTCGGAAATCGTCGATTGGGTCCGGGGACACGGAGAGGCCGTATCCGGCACATCCCTATATGATCTTGCCCCGGAAAAGGATTCGTAACAGAAACTTTTTAATTTGTTTACAATTTATTCAAAACCAATTGCTATAATAAAAAATAAAAACCGAGGAGAATACATATGAAAGCTCTATCAACCATGGTTGCTTTACTGATAATGATGACGATGTTATTTTCAGGCTGCGGAGCGGACAGTCAGAACAATGGAAACCAGGACGCGGTGCAAAACCAGGGAAACCAGCCAAACGGAGAAGGCGCGTTTCCCAATGGCAGAGGTCAATTTCAACAAGCTGATCTGGCCGGTGAAATTGTTTCGGTGTCCGGAAATTCGGTCTCGATTAAAGTAATCGATATGTCCGGTATGTTCGGAAGAGGCCGCAGAGGTCAAAACGGTGCGGAAAATCAGCCGACCGATGGCAACTCCGGCAATGCCCTGGCACAAAGCGGAAATAATGACACGCCGCAGGGCAGCAGACCGCAAGGGCAAAGTCAACCGGAAGGGAGCAGACCGGAAGGGAGCCGGCCGGCAGGGGGATGGCAGGGACAGGGCCAGCCGGAACTGAAATATACGGGGGAAACAAAAACGGTTACCATACCGGAGGATGTCTCCATTACCACCTTTGGAAGAGGCAGTAACGGAAACCAGCAAAATACCGTCGCTGTGAGTGAATTGAAGCAGGGAGAGATATTGCAGCTATGGTATGCGGACAAGGAAAAGGGGACCATATCCAGAGCCAGCATCCTATCCTTCCGCGGCAATAATGCTCCGAGCAATGATGCTGCCGCCAATCCGACAGTGCAATAAAATTTATCTATTTGCAATATTACATGGCATTGTGAAAGGTACGGGCAATGACTTCCAACTGCTGCTTTTTGTCCAGTCGAATGAAGTTTACGGCATAGCCTGAAACCCTTATGGTCAGCTGAGGGTAGTTGTAAGGGTCCTTCATTGCCTGCTCCAGGACCACACGTTCCAGTACGTTTATGTTGATATGATGTCCGCCCTGGGCAAAATAGCCGTCGAGAAGGGCCGCAAGATTATTCATGCGCGCCGTCGTTTCCCGCCCCAGAGCTTTGGGCACCAGGGTCAGTGTTAAGGATACGCCGTCCCTGCAATAACTGTAGGGTATTTTGGCTACGGAATTTAGTGCGGCCAGAGCTCCCATCAGATCCCTCCCGTGCATGGGGTTGGCGCCGGGAGCGAAAGGCTCGCCTTTTTTCCTTCCGTCGGGGGTGGAACCGGTCTTCTTGCCATATACCACATTTGAAGTTATTGTAAGGATGGAAAGCGTGTGTTTTGCATTTCGGTAAGCGGCATGCTTTTTCAGGTCATTGCAGAAGCCTTTGACGATATCGACAGCTATGTTGTCCACCCTGTCGTCGTCGTTTCCGAATTGAGGGTAATCGCCTTTTATTTCAAAATCGGTTATAAGGCCGCGTTCGTCTCTGATTGCCCGGACATAGGTATATTTAATGGCGCTGAGGGAATCCGCAAGGACGGAAAGTCCTGCGATTCCAAAGGCCATCAGCCGTCGGACATCCGTATCGTGAAACGCCATCATCAGCCTCTCATAGGCATATTTATCGTGCATATAATGGATTGCATTCATTGTGTTGACATACAGCCTGGTCAGCCACTTCTGATAATGCTTGAAAGCAGACAGGACCTTGCGGTAATCCAGGTATTCGTCGGGGTAAGGGTCCGAGGGAGGACCGATTTGTTCTCCGCTGATCTCATCCCTGCCGCCGTTCAATGCCAGCAGGAGCAGCTTGGGAAGATTACAGCGCGCGCCGAAGAACTGCATGTCCAATCCGGTTCTCATGGCCGAAACACAGCAGGATATACTGTAATCGTCATTGTATACCGGTCTCATCAGATCGTCATTTTCATATTGGATTGCGCTTGTCACCATGGAGACCTTTGCACAATATGTTTTGAAATGGTGAGGAAGCTTTTCAGACCAGAGGACCGTGAGATTTGGTTCCGGGGCAGGACCCAGGTTGAACAGTGTCTGGAGAAAGCGGTAAGAAGACTTTGTCACCATATGCCGGCCGTCTTCGCAAACTCCTCCCAGGGCCTCTGTGATCCAGACGGGGTCTCCGGCAAAAAGCTCGTCATACTCCGGAGTACGCAGGTGCCTGATCATTCGGAGCTTTATCACAAGCTGGTCAATCAGCTCTTGTGCGCCGATTTCCGGCAGAATACCATTTTGTATGTCTCTTTCAATATAGATGTCAAGGAAGGTACTGATTCTTCCCAGAGAATTGGCTGCGCCATTGGTTTCCTTTATCGAAGCCAGGAATGCGAAATAGGTCCACTGAACCGCCTCGCAGGAATTGGCGGCAGGCTTTCGGATATCACAGCCATAGCCGGCAGCCATTTCAGTCAGCTCCTTTAATGCCAGCAACTGCTCATGTAATTCCTCGCCAAGCCGGATGGTTTCATCATTCATGTCGGAATTTTGAAGTGCTGCCAGGTCCTGCTCCTTTTTCCGGATTAAAAAGTCGACGCCGTAAAGTGCTACCCTTCTGTAATCGCCTATGATGCGGCCTCTGCCGTATGCATCCGGCAGCCCTGTGATTATGCCGGATTTCCGCGCTTTCTTCATTTCCTGGGTATAAACGCTGAAAACGCCGTCATTGTGAGTTTTCCGGTAGTTGCCGAATATATCCTCGATTTTGTCCGAAAGCTCACAGTTATATGCTTCACATGCCTGCTTTGCCATTCTTATGCCGCCGTAGGGCATAACGGCACGCTTCAGGGGCTTGTCGGTCTGAAGGCCCTTGATAATCTCAAAGGCCTCATCGATGTATCCGGGAGCATGGCTGGAGATGCCCGCAACTGTACGTGTGTCTATGCCAAGCACGCCTCCTTTGAGAAGCTCGTCATGCAGAAGCTTTTTGCATTTGCTCCACAGCTTTTTGGTTTTTAAGCTGGATTCGCTTAAAAAGGATGAGTCGCCGTCATAAGGCGTGTAGTTTTTTACGATGAAATCGCGTACGTCTATGTTATCAACCCAATTGCCGGGGATGAAACCTTTCCATGCTGAATCAGGCATTGTTTTGGCCTCCTTGATATAAACAATTAATAAAGTGGATATATCAAGACCCTGGAGCCCGAACACCGCAAACAAAAACCGCCCGGGCTTGATATATCTCAGCCCAGGCGGTCGGCAATTCTGCTTAATGCCGCGCTCCCTGTGGTTAAATCCACTTCCGCCAGTCGCACGGCGCAATATTTAGTATGAAATAAGTATAGCCTACCGTTTTTTTGTTGTCAATCGGAGATTTGAACTTCAATCGATTGACATGCTTTGTATACTTATATATAATAATATTAGCTAAAACAAAAGAATTAGCTAATAGGAGGGGACATTATGGAAGTGCCTTCAACAAAAGTTCAGAATAATTTCGGTACCTATCTGAAGTATGCACAGCATGAGGACGTGTTCATTACAAGAAACGGGAGGAAGGTAGCGGTCATAAAGGCATGTCACGAGGACTATTATGGTGATCCTGTAGTTCTTGAGGCGGGTGAAGCGTATAAGCCAAAGAATGCAAGCATGACCTATGAGGAGTTCATAGAATTCTCCGAAAACAGCGATAAACGGTACGAGTTTATCGACGGTGAAATCTATCTGTTAACCTCGCCCTCCTATGGACATCAAAGAATTATCGCCGAGATTTTTAACTATATGTATCAATGGTTTAAAAGAAAAAAGTGCAAGCCGTTGACAGCACCCTTTGACGTAACCCTTACAAAGTTTGACCTGAAAAATGTGGTACAGCCGGATGTGGTCATCATCTGTGATCCTGAAAAAGTGGATGAAAAGGGCAGGTATCACGGCACACCCACGTTAGTGATCGAAGTTCTCTCAAAGTCGACAATGAGAAAGGATTTGTCCACCAAGGCGAATCTTTACCTGAACAGCGGAGTAAAGGAATTCTGGATTGTAAACCCTTTTAATAGGAATGTGCTTGTTTATTTGAACGGAAAGCATGAAACAGATGCCTACGTAACCTATAAGGAGAATGAAGCAGTAAAATCAGCGGTTTTTCCCGGGCTGGAGCTGCCACTGGAACAGATTTTCACCGAGTGAACCTCTGCAGAAAAGGAGGACAAATTCATCTTTTCCAGAGTATAAAACAGGCCGCTGCAATCTCCAATAACAAAATCAACGGTATTCCCGTCATAAAATACCAATGACGGGTCTTATGCCTGAATAGAAGCATTCCGGCAAATACTCCGGGACTTGCGCCCAGCAAGGCAAGGAGAAAGAAAGTCTTTTCGGGGATGCGCCATTTTCTCTTCCGGGCCTTGTGCTTATCCAGAGCGACAACGGCCAGACCCGCAAGGTTTATCAGCAGTAAAGCAACTAGAATATACTCATTTGGCATGGTTGTTAGTCCTTTATTAAATAGTATCACTGTATTTGTTTTTCCATAAAGCAAAAACCGGAGAATTCAGCATCCTCCGGTTTTTAACATCAGGTATAGTTACATTACTTTGTTGCAAGAACCTTCTTAAGCTTCGCAAACCGGGGCAGTCCGTTTTCCAGCGGAGGCTTGGATTCGCCCTGGATAAGGGGAAGGGCATAGTCGATGAAATCCTGGGTAACCCCGTTGCCTTCCTTGTTGATCCATTCCGGCGGAATCTTCTTTTCAGTATTTGCAACGTCATTGAGATTGATCAGCTTGATATTGCATTTGTACTCAGAACCTTCAGCCCTTTCGAATGCAACCATGTAGTCTGTTTTGCCTTCTACGGCAAATCTCACGGCCATCTGACCTGCCAGGAAGGATTCGTTGACGTCGGTGAGGGAGCCGCAGTGAGAAGCGCATCTCTGGAGCAGGCTGAATTCAATGCCGCGAACCTTGGCGCCGGTTTTATTCTTGGCGTAATTGGCAAGCGTAGAAGCAAGGCCGCCCAACTGAGCATGTCCGAAAGCATCCTTGCACTGTGCAAGATCTGAACCGTATTCGGAGATATATTTGCCGTCCTTGTCCCGGATACCCTCGGAAACTGCTACGATTACATTTCCGTTCTTTTTGTATATTGCTGCTGCTTCTTCAAGGAACTTGTCCATATCGAAGGGGACTTCGGGAAGATAGATAAGGTCGGGACCTGTACCCATATAGGAAGCCAGAGCGGCGGAAGCTGTCAGCCAGCCTGCGTTTCTGCCCATGATTTCCAGGATGGTGATCATGCCTTTGTCATAAACTCTTGCATCGTGGTAAACTTCCATGGTGGAAGTGGCGATATATTTGGCGGCGCTTGCAAAGCCGGGGCAGTGGTCGGTCCCCCAGAGGTCGTTGTCGATAGTCTTGGGAACACCCATGACTCTGCATTCATAGCCTGATTTCTGCATGTACTTGCTGATTTTGTTGCAGGTGTCCATGGAATCGTTTCCGCCGTTGTAGAAGAAGTAGCGGATGTCGTACTTCTTGAATACTTCCAGAAGCCTTTTATAATCGGTATCGTCCTCTTCGGCCTTTTTCAGCTTGTAACGGACGGACCCCAGTGCGGAAGAAGGAGTCGTTTTCATAAGCTCCAGTTCGTAAGGATCTTCCTTGCTCATGTCATAGAATTTCTCGTCAAGTATTCCCCGGATACCATGTGCTGCACCATAAACCGCAGTGATGCTGCCTTGCTTAAGCGCTTCGGTGAAAACGCCTGCCGCGCTGGCATTTATAACGGACGTCGGTCCGCCTGACTGGCCGAAAATACATGCACCTTTTAATTCGCTCATTTTAAGCCTCCTGAAAAAATTGATAAATTTATTTTTTACTATGTATTTACCCTATTATTGGTTAAGCTGTGCAAGCCTAATCATATAAAAATATAACATAAGAAAAGTCAAAATGCAATTCAACTTCGACAAAAATTTATCAATTAGACAGCCTTGCGGTGACTATTCAGGTATCCGGTTGGCATTGCGAGAAGCGGAGCGGCGTGGCAATCTCTGCATCTTAACGGGACGGCATTTTGAGATTGCCGTGCTCCGCTGCGTTGCGCTCGCAATGACACAGGTTTTGCCTTCTGCCGTATGGGGGTATGTGTATAGTCACGCCTTCGCTTCAATGAAGGCCGCCGGGCCGAAGCGTTGTTCGTTTCAATTTTATTGTACGGGGAGGAGGCTGCCTGAGAGCTATAAATTTTACCGCTCAAGTTAATTAAGTGAATAGAAATTAAAAAATTTAAGGATTCGTACGTTAAATTTTGAAATACATCAGAATTATTTTGAATTTACTTCCTCTTGAAATTCGTGCTACACTTTGCTTATGGATGCGGTACAAAAACTTACATAAAGGATGATACTATGGAGGTAGCAAACAATAGGAGCAATTATCCGACCGGAAAAGAAATACGTAAGCATAAGCTATCAAGAAACAATATGTTCGCGGAGTTATATCAAAATAAAATACTGTATTTAATGACTCTGCCGGGAATAATATTGCTCTTTATCTTCTGTTATTTGCCTATGGCAGGCATATACATGGCTTTTACGGATTTCAACATTCAAGACGGTATTTTCGGAAGCAGATTTGTAGGACTAGAAAATTTTGCATTCTTTGTCACCGACGGAGAAAGGGCCTGGAGGGTGGTTGGCAACACTGTAATACTCAATTCCTTATTCATCGTCACCGGCCTGTTTTTCCAAATAGGAATCGCATTATTTATGAATGAGATAAAGAATAAGTTTTTCAAAAAAGTCAGTCAATCCATGATGTTTTTTCCTTACTTTCTTTCATGGGTTGTAATAGGGTCTATTATTTATAGTATATTTGCATCGGATGTCGGCGTAGTCAATACCTTTCTTAAATCCATAGGATTGGAACCGGTCCGCTGGTATGGAGAGAAGCAGTACTGGAAAGCAATACTGACGGGTGCAAACATATGGAAGTGGACCGGCTATGGCTCTATTGTATACCTGGCAGCAATGGCCGGATTTGATTCAGCCTATTATGAGGCTTCAATTGTTGACGGCGCTTCTAAGTTTCAACAAATCAAGCATATTACATTACCTCTTTTGAAGCCTACTGCGGTGACCTTGGTACTTTTTTCAGTAGGTAGAATCTTTTATGGAGATTTCGGCATGATATACGGTATAGTAGGGCAAAACGGAATATTGCTGGAAGCAACAGAGGTTATCGACAACTATGTGTTTATGGCAATGAGGTCCACACTGGGATTTTCCGGAGCAGCGGCCATAGGTGTTTTGCAATCTGTTCTGTGCCTTATACTGATACTTGTGAGCAATAAGCTGGCAAAAAAAATCAACGACGGCGCCGGGCTGTTTTAAGGAGGGATGTGAGCTGTGAAAAGCGGAATTTCAGATAAAATCATTACAGGCAGTTCTTATGCGTTTGTAGCAATATTTGCAGTACTTTGTTTATATCCTTTGTTCCTTACCCTGGGTGTTTCATTTTCGAATGAGAACCTTGTCCAAATTCACGGATATAAGCTTATACCGGAAGAGTTTTCCTTGGAAACCTATAAATATTTATTCCATCAAAACGGAGAAAGAATAGCGAGATCGTATGGAGTAACGGTTGTTGTAACTTTGGCAGGCAGCTTGCTCGCTATGTTTGTTACCTCAATGATGGCATATTCAATCTCTTTTAAAAATCTAAGATACAGAAATCTTATCGCATTATACAGTTATTTTACTGTAATATTTTCCGCGGGGATGATTCCCTGGTACATTATTTGCGTTAACCTTCTGCATTTCAGAGACAATTTGCTGGGGCTGATTTTTCCTTACCTTGTGAACGTATGGTTCCTGTTCCTGTTAAGAAACTTCTTTGGAAGCATACCGGATGCAATTTTTGAATCTGCCAAAATCGACGGCGCCAATTACTTCTATATCTATTATAAAATCGCAGTGCCGTTGTCCAAAACATCGATACTGACAGTTGCTTTATTGTATGCTCTCCAATACTGGAACGATTGGTGGCTGGCCATTATGTTCATATCAAAGCAGGAGCTCTTTCCGCTCCAATACTACCTTTATACCATCGTTTCCAATGTTCAGGCCCTATCCAGCGGCCAGATATCGTCAAGTGCCGCCAATTCAGTGGCGCTTCCGTCTGAAACGGTTAAAATGGCGGTTACAGTGGTAGCCATTGGGCCTATAATCTTCCTGTATCCGTTTATTCAGAAGTATTTTGTGAAAGGTATTATGGTTGGAGGTGTGAAAGGCTAGGGTTTATCCGGTTTCTTTCATGGGAATCAAATTGCTTATAGCTTACGATGCTAATCGGCCGATAGTGTTTTAAGGCAAAGGGCAATTTTATTCAATAAAACATCCTGAAGTTTATAAGTATTACAGCAAATTACTAAAATTTGAGGAGGAAGTTCGATGAAAAACAGTAAAAGACTTTTTGCAGTGCTCCTTGCCGCCGCAATGATTATGGCAGCTTTAATCGGGTGCGGTACCCAAAACGGCGCAAAACCGGGGGAGGATACCACTCAGCCGGGTACGGCCCAGGCAGCTACAAGCGCAGCTACGGAAGAAAACAGTGCAATAAAAGACTTTGTAACTTTAAAGGTTTTATATCCAGGGGATATGTCGGCAAGAATGAAGGATTTCCTGGACAATGAATTCAAAGCAAAGATGAAAGATGAGCTGAACCTGGGGATGGAAGTCAGCTACTCTCCATGGGACCAGTATTGGAACAAAAAAGATATGATGCTTGCAGCCGGCGAGCAGATCGACTGGTTCTGGGACGGTATTACAAACCTCAATAAAATGGTGACAAAGAAGCAAGTGATGGATATTGGCGATGTATTAAATAAATATGGAACAGATCTCAAGAAAGTGATCCCCGAAGGCAACTTTGAAGGGACTACCATAAACGGCAAAATCATGGGAATTCCTTCGTGCTATGCCCCATCTGCCGCTCCGTTGCAGTTGGTGGATGTAAGGCAGGACCTGCTGGAAGGCGTCGGAATGACGGATATAAAGACATCGGCAGATCTGGAACAATTTGTTGTTAAGACCAAGGAAAAATATCCGGATACACTGGGCGGGTCCTTCAATCTTTTACCGGCATTGACAAGGGAGTTTGCAGACCAGGTTTATGTGTTTATAACAGATTCATATCTATTGGCGGTAGGACAGAATGACAATAAAGTGTACAGCTACTATGAGACGGATGCCTTTAAGAAAGTGGCAAAATTCAATCGGGAGCTTTATTTGAAAAAGCTTTACAATGATGAAGTGACGATCAAGTATAATGAGCATGATGCAAGAATGAAAACAGGCAAATACATTTGGGGAGAAGGTTCTATAGCGAAGCCTATGGAAATAATCCAGGATGTAAGGAAGAATGCGCCGGATGCAAAGCTTAAGACGTATATGCTTGGTGCTGACAAACCCAAGTACATAACAACACCCGGGAATGAAGTCATCTGTATTTCTTCCACCAGTAAATATCCGGAAAGAGCCATGATGTTTTTAAATTGGATATATCAGAGTAAGGACAACTATAATTTTGCTTTATACGGAGTCAATGATAAAGACTACAAGATGGAAAACAATCGGCTTAAGCTTCTTACCAATGACGTGTTCTTCTACGAATGGATGTTCAGAAACGTAAATTACATGGAATTCCCGGATACCGTAGATGATGATTTTATAAATACTTACAAGGCCTGGGATGACGGCGCAAAGTATGCAAATACTTTCGGATTTACCTTTGATACTTCCTCCGTTAAGAACGAGGAAGCCAAGCTGATTGCGGAAGTGGGTCAAAAGCTTCAGGCGATTGCAACCGGATTCATCGACAATGATGAGAACTATGCAAAAGCCATCGACGGATTGAAAAAAGCGGGTATCGACAAGTATAAGGAAGAATGCCAGAAGCAGTTTGACGCCTTCCTGGCCAGTAAGAAATAATGTAATAGTACCCTCAGCACAATAATAGAGGCAGTCCTTACAAATAATATTTGGAAGGACTGCCTTTTCATAAAACTGCCTCGCGTTTCCGCTATTGCAAATTCTCATACTTTACGCTATTTTTAAACTTTCCGGGGGAAATCCCGAATTTTCTTGAAAAGGAAGAGGTAAAATACGTACTGTTATTATATCCTACCATATTGCATATTTTGACGGAGCTTAATCTGGGGTCGGACAAAAGCAATTCCTTTGCTTTCTCCAATCTTACATTGTTAACATAGTCAGGAAAGCTGATGCCGGTATACTCGTTAAACACTTTACTGAAATACTGCGGGGTGAAAGAAAGCTTTTCTGCCATAAGATTTGCAGACAGGCTGCTATCGGCATAATTCTCACTGATGAATTCAATGATGCTGTCGATAAAATTGGGGGTTTTTATATTTTTAATCCCCGAAATAATACGGTTGGTTTGATGGAATAAATCGATAAACCATGCTTCCAACTCTTCATAATTCTCAAAGCTTTTAATCCTTGCATTGATATTTTCCAAATCATATTCAGCGGTTTGCAGGGGATTTGCCTGAAAATCCATAGGAATCCGAAGAATGGAATTTGCAAGCTGGAAGAATTTTTTTACAATTATCTCATGGCTGGAGGTTTTGAGGGCCATAAAAAGAGAACCGAGATAATTCCGGTAAGAATCCAAAGCATTGCTCTTCACTGCATTTACTGCCGAATCCATCAGGTACCCCAGCTTTTTACTATTGGGATCATCCGTTTTTACGGTTCCCGGATGAATGATTGAACGCCTGCCATATAACAGCCTGTAATTTGTATAACCATATGCCTGATTATATCTTTCCCGAATATCTGAAATGTTTCCGGAGCAATCACTGATACCTGCGGTTATCTCGATGTTTAATAACTGGTAGACTGTATTCTGACACCTTTTTATCAGCTCCATCAGCTTATTGTCGATTTCCGGATGCTCCTTTTGTAAAGGGGCTTTTACTATGAGCAATATGTGTTCCGGGTATATCTCAAAGGCAGCGCATTTGAAGTCGGGCTTCAGGCTTTCGCATGCGATATTTCCAATAGAGCTCAATTGAAAATCGATAGCTTCCTTTGTGTTATTATCCGTGAACTGCTTGAAGTTATCGATTCTGAAGATGACAAGGATATAGCTTTCATCAGTATTTTCCAGGATCTTGTACTTAACCATGCTTTCAGTGATATTGGATTCCGACAGCTGATGGTTTGTGGTTAAAAGAGTTTTTATAAAATCCGTACGCTGCAGGGTAAAGTTAGTAATGCTGTCACTTTCCAGATTGTTCAATTTCATTATCAGGCCGCTGAAAGCTTGTGAAATCAGGTTTACCTCAGTCATTTGCTTTTCGTTGTACGCAGAGTTCTTAAAAAGCGTCCTGACATTTTGAAATACATTATTTATTGGCTTAAACAGTTTATAGGATAGTAAGACGGATAGGAGCGTAATGATTACAAGGATGATCATAGAGACGAATATTACCGTACGCTGCATTTTTGTAATTTGACTGAAGAAAGCATCGTATTCACTTGAAGATAAGACCATATATTTTCTCTGTTCATCAAAAACATAGCTGTAGATGAGGTTATGCCCGCTTGAGCTTACTGTAAAATAACCTGAGCCAGGAGCGGATTTTATCGCATTTTGGTAGTATTGTTCATTTGAGATCTTATGGGTAAACAAAGTCATGTCATTATGCAATAGGATGGTCCCATCCTTATCAACCAGCATGATGTCCTGCTTGGGCCGCAAATTGGAAGAATAAATCTGTTTGTAAAGGTACGAAGCATTGATATTTACAATGACAACAGCATCAATATTTTTGTCACCTGCATTGCCTGCATGGAATATGACGCTGTAAATATCGAGAACCTCACCGTTTTTATTTTTTAATTGCCTGGGGATAGGGGTCAATACATTGCTTTTTTCCAGGAAGCCTGATAGCTGCCTGTAGTCTTCCTCGAAATTATAATCCTGGGAGGTTTTAAAGACGATGGAATTGCTATCACATACATAAACCGAATAGATAAAGGGGTTTAATATTATCAGATTATTGATATACATGGCGGCATATACCTTATCCAAATTGTTCTTATCCGTAGAATAAAGTATGTTTTTTACGCTGAAATTATTAAATATTTCATAAGCAGTTTTACTTGCCGTTTCAAATACGTTTGAGGACAGCATGGAAATATTTGAAAGAGCAAGTTCGGTCATATTATTGATATCTTTGATACTTTCATTTCTTATCCTGTATGTCAGAAACGTTGTTATAAGAATGACCGCCAATATGGCTGTACCTAAATAGCTCAAGAAAAGCTTGATCAGTAAGTTCTTTGATTTAATACGATCATAAAATGAGCTGGCATTTAACATATGACACTACTCCTTTGTTATATAGTAGGTGCATTTGTTGACTGGGTGGAAACTACGGGTTTATGCGTTCGCATAGGTGTATGAATTGATTATCAGAGCTTCTTGCAGGAATCCCTGATAATCAATTCGGTATTTAATGTTATGTTAATATTTTTTATATATTTGTTTTCAATCATATCAATGATCAAACGGGCCACCAATTGGTAGATGTCATACTTGAACCGTTTTACAGTGGTCAGGGAGGGGATTGAATACTGGGACATTTCGATATCATCGAAGCCTACGACCGAGATGTCGTCGGGCACCTTAAGGCCAAGTCCGTTAATGGCTTTTATGGCTCCGAGGGCAATAACGTCGTCAAAAGCAAAAATGGCCGTTATGCCTTTATTCTTAGTTAATAATGCCTTTGCTGCGGTATAACCGTTTTCATGGCTGAAGGGACCGCTGTAAACCCTATCCTCTGAAAGCTCCAGCCCATACTTTTCAAAGGAATTTTTACATGCATCCATTCTGTTTCTATTTACCAAATGGTTCGGAGGACCGCTTATAATGCCTATATTTCTGTGACCCAGGGTATATAAGTATTCGATAACCGCATTTGCGGCGCCATAGTTGTCATAGTCAATGAAGTTCCAGGTTTCGGCGTAATCTCTTCCGTTTGTGACGATATAGGGTATTTTGCTATGAATAATCAGTTGGACTATTTTATCATCAACATAAGGTCCGACGACGATAGCGGCATCGATCTTCCTTTCCTCTATTATCTTGCTTGAGATGGATTCATGTCCGGTTCTTTGCGTGTTTGTTGCTAAAAGTATCACGTTGCCAAGCTTTTCGATTTCTTCCTTCAGGTTCGGCAGGTCGCTGGAAAGCGCAGGGTCGTTACTGATAAACGCATCTTTTTCCGGTATAAAAAGACCTATGGTATAGGAGGTATTGGAAATCATATTTTCAATGGCCCTGGGCTTATAGTTCAGGGAATCTACCACCTGGTGGATCTTTTGTTTTGTTTCTTCGCTGAAGTCACCTTTATTGTTTAATACTCTTGATACGGTACTCAGGGAATAACCGGTAAGCTCGGCAATTTCTCGCATTTTTATCATAAATATATCCTCAACAGGCCAGGGTCAAATATTTACACACAAAATAATACTATCATTATCTGTTTTCTTAAGCAATGGCAATTGATAGAGTAAAGTAAGCAAGTATTTCTTTAATTATTTCACCAGCTGTTAGTTAAAATATTTGCGCAACTGGTTTAATTATAGATTCATGAAATGAGCCTGTCAAGAGGCGATGGATTTAATCGCTGATGATGATTCTATCGATATCCGGTGCCCAGAACTCGTCATTATACAGCTTTATCGTGTTATCGCCTGCTTTTAAATTGACGGAAATGTTTTTTTGGGCTACTTTGGTCCAGCTCCCCGTCGGTTTAAAATCAACCTTCACAGGAGCTTCTCCGTTTACGCTGATCATAGCGGACCTTTCCAATGCCGTCGTATAAAAAATTGTCATTTCGTGCTCTCCGGCCTTTGACGCCTTAATATTGTTAAAGAGCAGGTAGCCGCCATCCGTGCCGATATATCCGATTTTTCTCCCGCCGGAGTATGCCGGATTCTCGGATATCTGTATGAATCCGTTATAATAATCGGATACCTCGGCTTCGTAGGTTGTTCCTACCGGAAGGACATCGGAGGTTTTTTCTGTTTCAGGCGTCGGCGCCGCCTTTGGCTTTGCCACCGGTTTCGGCATTGAGCCTCCTTTATCTATGGTGAATAATCCGAGGTCCAGCCAGCCGTCCCCGCCCTGGGCTTCATTTGCAAAACTCAGGATTGTCCCGTTGGGAAGCGGATTCACAACTTTTATGCAAATAGTATAATACCCGGGCTTGAGGTTGTTTTTATCCGGTGCGGCAGAATTAAACCTGATTGTTTTGCCATTTGCTTCGATCTTGTTCAAATCCC
Source organism: Bacillota bacterium (assembly GCA_023433505.1). GTDB lineage: Bacteria > Bacillota > Clostridia > Acetivibrionales > DTU013 > MnB-11. The sequence continues at coordinate 17,864 of JAEZCO010000082.1, forward strand.
AGTCAGTTGTCCAGGAGGACACCACCTTATCGTCTTGCTTTATTCCGACCTGGACGGGCCACATTGTATGGTTGTAGTAGAATGGGGCGACACCAATGTTTTCTATTTCAACACCAAGCTTGATTTTATCTGTACTGTTCAAATCATCCGCATAGTAAGCAGTAGCAGCTCTGAAATCATAACCCATTTGCTTTCCGGCAGTAATGGCATTCTCCCTTGTTTTGCCGGTATAGTCCACGATGCCCTGGTTCAGCATCCAGGAAGGGTGAATGGATTTCAAATTATCGCTCCAGTTCTCTCCGGGGGCGGTTGGGCCTGCTTCCCAGGGCTCATTCTTTTCAAAAATGGCTGCCTGGAGCTCGGGCCTTAGCTCTCCGCCTATCGGAGCCGTTTTCCACCGGTCTTCGCAGCCTGGCTTTGCATTCCTTAAAAGCTCCCCGAAATTCCAATCATTGCCTCCCTTTTCCGATTTGAACATTGTGGAGTAGCAGTAAGAATCATCGTGGAACCCGAATTGGGTCTTGCTCGGACTGTTTCCCTTTGGCGTTCTGAAGAGTATTTTGGTTTTCTTAAAGCTTCTTTCGTATGCAGCAATGACCTCGTTGAACACTTCTGTGGTTGGTTCGTAATTTGGCAGTCCGTCGTTTGTATCCGCATCGTAGGGCCAGCAATGCCATTCTCCCCAAAAGCCCAGAAAGCCGCCTGTAATAAAAGCAATGCGTTTATCCCCGTCGTACTTTTCACCAAGAGAGGTTATGCAGTTTTTTATTGTATTTCTAAGATCAGGGTTTGAATAATCGGGGATTTTGCTTACAAAATTGTCAAACTCGGTATAATCGTAGGTTTTAAGACCGAATTTTTCATTCAGCAAAAATTGAGGTAAGCTGAAAGGATGAGCCTCCTCGTTGTTTGACGGATAGTCTATAACAATGCGGAATACGGCCTGATGTCCGCGTTCTGCTACCGTATTCAGCTCTTTCTCCAGTTTTGTCCATGTAGGTTTGGTCTCGGGAGTGGAAGCCGGGTCAGGATATAGAAAGCTCATAGGGATGTAAAACCATTCAAGGCTGTGGGGAAAGTCGGTGTCGGCATAAGAGTAGGGCATGAACCCTTTTAAGGGATTATTGTCATAGGATTGTCCGGGTTTTATGGCGTGGGCTGCGAGCTTTCTGTCCGGCAACTGTTTTATGGCGAATACGGAAATGCTGATTACCAGTAAGAGTAAAACGGGGATAAAAAGAATGAGACTTTTCTTTTTAGGCATGGTGATCCTCCTTAAATAAAATTGGGGGAATTGGCGTGAAAAGCGCGAACGGAAAATAATCGCAGCAAATGTTGTTATTTATAGTTTATAATAAATCAATAACTTGCGCAACTATTTTATTAAAAATCAACCGATAAAATTTAAAAGTAGAAGACGTAAGATTAAAGCATTTTTAAACGACACATGCGATGTAATTTATTGCAAACTGCCACAAAATGAGCAATGCAGGTCTGATGAAGACCATGAGCGGGACGGCGAAAGCTTTCTTGAGTTTCGCCGTCCCGAATTATTGTTATACGGTTGTCTTTTCTTTTTTCTTTCTTTTGGCGGCAGGCTTTTCCTCATCCTTTTGCTCTTTACCGGCCCGGTTCTCTTTGGACTCTTCCTTGTATTTGGCTTGAGTTTGCTGCAGACTGGCCTGGAGAGCCTGCATCAGGTCTACGACATTTGACTTTTGCGCTTCCGGCGCAGCGACGATTTCATCGCCTTCCGCCTTCTTGCGTATAAGCTCCAGCAGCTTGTCGCGGTACTCATTCTTGTATTTCTCAGGGTCAAACTCATGTGTAAGGCTGTCAATGAGCTGTGTGGCCATATTGAGCTCCGCATCGTTGATAGCGGCATTTTCAACAATTCCGGGCACCTGTTTTGTGTCTCTGACCTCATCGGGGTAATAGATGGTTTCCAGTACCAGCAGGTTTTTGTAGACTCTCACGACGGCCAGAGATTCCTTGTCCCGAATGACGATTCTTGCAACGGCGATCCTGCCGGTTTTGTTCATGGCTTCTCTCAGCAGATTGTAGGCCTTGCCTCCGATATCCTGAGGTGCGAGATAGTAGGACTTCGTATAATAGATCGGATCGATATCCTTTAGAAGTACGAAATCAACAATTTCAATGGACTTTGTAGCATCGGGCCTGATGGCATCCAGGTCGGAATCTTCAATAATAACAAATCTGCCGGGCTCATATTCGTAGCCCTTTACGATCTCCTCCGGGGTGATTTTCCTGTTGCAGGTGGGGCAGGTTTGTTCATATTTAATGGGTGTATGGCACTCCTTATGGATGTTCCTGAACCTGACGTCCTTATCCTCCGTTGCCGCAAACATTTTGACGGGGATGTTGACAAGACCGAAGCTGATGGATCCTTTCCACATCGTATGCATAATTTTTGCATGCCTCCTTCATTGTACTGATATTATTGTTCGAAGCAATACAAAAATTAATACTATCCGGACTGAATTAAGTTTTTATGTCCTTATTTCTTCAACTTTTATGGCCCTATTCCACCAGGGGTTTAAATTCGCCATAGCCTTCCGCGTCCATGGAGTCCAGGGGAATAAACCGCAGCGACGCGCTGTTGATGCAGTATCTCAAGCCGCCTTGATCCGGAGGGCCATCTTCAAAGACATGTCCCAGATGCGCGTCACCCGCCCTGCTTCTGATTTCGGTCCTCGCCATGCCGAAGCTGCCGTCTGCCTTGCTTCTGACCACATCCGGGTCGATGGGCCTTGTAAAGCTTGGCCAGCCGCAGCCGGAGTCAAATTTATCCGTAGAGCTGAAAAGGGGCTCACCGGTTGTGATATCGACATAAATGCCCCTTTCGTGATGGTTCCAATATTCATTGGAAAAGGGCCTTTCGGTTTTATTCTGCTGTGTGACGGCATATTGCTCATCGCTTAGTTGACTTTTCAATACAGCGTCAGCCGGCTTTTTATACGGGTCCTGCTTTACTTTTATTCCCCGGGGCTCCGCTAAAGAGGAAAAGTCCACATGGCAGTATCCGCCCGGATTCTTTTCCAGATAATCCTGATGATATTCCTCTGCGGGATAATATCCCTTAAGTGGCAGTACTTCTAACGCCAGGCGCTTTTTGTACTTTTTCTGCTCTTCCTGCATCACAAACCGGATAGCATCAAGGTCTCCGGTATCGGTGTAATATATGCCCGTCCTGTATTGCGAGCCTGTGTCATTTCCCTGGCGGTTAACCGTAGTGGGGTCTATGATCTTGAAAAACTGACCGAGCAAAGTCTTAAGCTCGATACGCAGAGGGTCATATTTTATATATACGGTTTCGGTGTGCCCCGTATTTTTATGGCACACATCGTAATATGTCGGGTTTTCCGTTGCGCCGTTTGCATATCCGACGTCGGTGTCAGCCACGCCGTATATCCGGGACATAAATGCTTCAACGCCCCAAAAACAGCCTCCTGCCAGCCAAATCTCCTTTACTGTCCTTCCTGTGTAGTCTATGCCCAAATTGGGATTTTCAGGTAAACTCTTGTGATTATTCATGGAATTCGCCTCCTAAGCCTATGTTTCCCTTCCTTTTTAAAAACCTTGTGCTTATTATTTTCCTTGTTTTGGGAGTTCTCAATCAAAAAACTTGGCTGGAGGGGTTTTGTGTTTGCTTTCATAGGCCAGTGGTATAAATCAATATTATATGTAAGATTATCAGTAAGGTCTCAGAAGAGCCGTGCAGAGGATGAAGCCTTACAAAAGGGGAATGAATAGTGTGAACAACGTAATGCAAATTATGACAAGAAGAATCCGGGTATTGATTGCAGTAACTGCAGTGACTGTCGTTTCGGCAGTGCTACTGTACATAAACGTTACTACGGTCAAGTATGAAGCATCTGCAGTCATACTCATTGACAATACTTCAGAGACTGATGGAAACCGCACCTATGAAGATCTTCTGGCCAGTCAGAGGCTGGCGGAATATTTTGGTATATTTTTCTATTCCGGGGTGTACCGCGATGATTTGACGGCGGGTCTGAAGATGGACGGCACCCAATATGACCGATTGATAAAAAATGTGCAGATAAAAATAAAAAAAGATACGGGCATTGTGACAATGACACTGTACAACGGTGCAAAAGCCGAAGCAATGAAATCTCTTGAATCCATAAGCGGGATCATGATAAAAAAATTCACTTCTTTGACAGGAGCCCGGAACGTCAGGGTCATAAAACGGATTCAATCCGAGGAAGCCATGGACGAGAGGCTCCTGCCCTTTGTCATATTGTGCGGCCTCCTTGGCGGCCTGGTTATTTCAACCATCCTGGGGGTAATCATTGAAAAATCCAGCGACACGGTAAAATCTGCCGACGACGCTGCAAAACACTTCAATATACCCGTATTGGGTGTCATACCCCTGATTAAGGAGGAAAGGAGCGGACATGATGCAAGAAAGGCTGTATAACGTCTATGCCAGCGAGAATCCGCAATTGGAGGAAGCTTACAGGGTATTGAGGACCAATATCCAGTATATGGGGCTGGAAAAAAAGATCAAAAAGCTGTCTGTTACCAGCTATAAAAACGGGGAAGGAAAGACCACCACCGCTATAAATCTGGCGGTTTCCATGGCGGAAACAGGGCTCAAAACACTGCTGGTGGATGCGGATATGCGCAAATCCATGGTGATGAAAAGGCTCGGAAGCTACAATTTTACCGGCCTTTCAAATTATCTGGCCGGATATGAGGAAATACCGCACATCATCAGCAAAACCACCGTTCCCGGCCTGGATTTCATCGCCTGCGGCGTTAAACCGGTTAAGCCGGTGGAATTGCTTGAATCCTCAAGGTTCCATGAGTTTATTGAAAAAATCGAAAAGCTGTATGACATGGTCATTTTCGATTGTCCGCCCCTGGGGCAGGTCATCGATTGCGCCGTTGTCACCAAGCACATGGACGGGGCACTGGTTGTTGTCAGGACAGACGCGGTAAGCAATAAGAAGGTGCAGCAGGTCCTTGACCAGTTTGCCAGAGTCAACGCCAATGTGCTGGGGTTGGTACTAAACGGCATGCACAGGTCCTATTATAAAAAATACACCAGCCACTACAGCGATCATGGCACAGCCAGGAAGCTGAGCAGAGGCTGGTTTGCAAAAATCAAGAAAGGCAGTGGTCATAATGATTGATATACATAGCCATATACTTCATGATATCGACGATGGGGCGTCTTCACTGGAAGAGTCGGTGAGAATGCTGCATAAGGCGAAGGAGCTGGGCATCGGGACCATCATAGCCACTCCTCACTACCAGGAGAATCTTTTTGAAACCGATGCCATCTACCGGCATTTTGAAGAGCTGAAGGCAGAGGCTGAAAAGATCGAGGTATCCCTTAAGCTGGGCAGAGAGGTTTTTATCAATCCCTTTCTGCCGGATTTGCTTGAAAAGGACCACAGCCTGACGCTGGACCAATCGAGGTATCTTCTGCTGGAGCTGCCCTACGACGCTATTCCCATCTATACCTATGAAATCATATTCAGGCTGCAGATGTTGAAAGTCCTTCCCATCCTGGCACATCCCGAACGAAACATCAATCTTCTCCGGAATTTTGTGGAATTTGGAAGGTTTCTTGAACGGGGATGCCTGGTCCAGGTAGAGGCGGGCAGCCTTGTGGGGGCTTACGGCCGTCAGGTGGAGGAGTTCTCCGAAAAGCTGATCAAGCTTAATCTGGCGCATTTTGTTGCCTCGGATGCCCATTTTGCCTCGGATTATGACAATTGGTATCTGGCCGCCTATAAAAAGGTGAAGCGCATAGCCGGACAAGAGTATGCCGATAAACTGTACCGGGAGAATGCGCAAATGATTCTTAACAATGTACAGGAGAGTATTTATGAAATGATCTAAAAAGGACGGTGATAATTATGCAAAATTATGAGCATATTGCTTCTGTCAAGGAAGCGGTGCAAAAACGCGAAGTAGTGAATAATGTTCCTTTCACATATTTGTTTGCCAAAAGGAGCTTTGATATTGTTTCATCGGCTTTTGGCATCCTTCTGCTTTCGCCTCTGTTTTTGGCGGTGGCGCTGCTGATAAAGGCGGAATCAAAGGGTCCGGTATTTTTTATGCAAAAAAGGATCGGGCATAAAGGACGGGTATTCTTTATGATTAAGTTCAGGTCCATGGTGAGCAACGCGGAAAGCCTGCTAAAGGATCTGGAGAGCAAGAACGAAGTAAAGGGCCATATGTTTAAAATGAAGCAGGACCCCAGGATAACCAGGGTTGGCAAAATTATACGCAAAACAAGCATTGACGAACTACCGCAGCTGTTTAACGTATTAAAGGGTGAAATGAGTGTTGTGGGCCCCAGGCCGCCCATTCTTAGGGAAGTGACGAACTATGGCATCTGGCATAATTTAAGGATGTCGGTAAAGCCTGGTATGACAGGATTGTGGCAGATCAGCGGACGAAATGACATCGGCTTCGACGAGATGGTGAGACTGGACATGAAATATATCCGGGAACGGGGTTTTTTCTATGACCTGCAAATTATCTTCAAAACGTTGCCGGTGCTGCTGGGAGACAGCAAAGCCTTTTGACGGGATTTCTCCCTTGCGGGGGAGTAGGCCGGATACAAACTTAATTCTACAGCAAAAAGCGGCTCTTGCGGGAGTCGCTTTTTTATTTACTGCAAAACAAAAGGAACTGCCTCAAAATATTACTTTTGAGACAGCTCCCTCATCAGGGCGATACTGACGGCTTGCCGTCCTGGATGTACAGCTTGCCCAGTTGGTAGAAGCCGCCGGATACCGTGGCGCGGATTGGGAGCTTGATTTCGGCATGTCCCGTTGCGGGGTTTAGGAAGCCCACGCTGAAGGAATAAGCTCCGTCGGACAATTCCGGCATAGCGAGCTTGATGTCCGGAAGCCTTTTTTCAATTCCCGGCAGCCAGGATCTTATATTTGTCTGGATTGTCTTTTTTGCAAGGAGCCTGCCATTCTCATCCGTTACCCGTAATTCCATGGGCCAATCGAAATAGAAGGGAGCGGTTCCTCGGTTTATCCATGCCATCTGGAGGGTGAAGGTATTGTCGCTGGAAAAGGTATCGGCCTTAATTCCCATGTATAAGGGAATAAAGCGGTAGCCCATGGTTTTCAGCAGAAGGTCGGTATTGCGATTGATCTCGCCGCTGTACCCGCCATAGATAGGCGCTGAAGGTCCAAGCCAGCTGAGATGCGATTCTTTTGCCATTTCAAGGGTCCGGGCTATGCGGCTGTCGGTCATGTACCGCGTGCCGGGATAGTCTGCAAATTCACCGCCGGAAGGAGCGTATTTCCAAAAGTCGGACATTGCCGGCTGAGTTTCTCCTGTCAGATAGTCATTATAGCCCTTGCCTATGTAATCCAGAAAATACGATACCGTCTGCCTTTCATCTCCGAAGGAGTCGTTGAAGAGGCCGATATTGTTTATTTTTGCAATTGTGAAGGGTCTTCGCATTAAAAGCGGCTTTTCGGTAAAATTATCCAGATAATGCTTGATATATTGGTCCGTAATATTTGTTCCCGGGAATGGAATTACGTAACTGTCGCTTTTCCAAGTATGAAATTCTCCCCAATGTCCGAGACTGCCGACGGCTATAAAAGCAATCTGCGCATTCGGGTTATATCTTTTCGCCAGGGCTGTGATCAGAAGCTTGTGGTAGCCGATCAGTGTTTTGTTGCTGTAATTGGGGCTGTAGCCCTTGCCATAGGAGATGTCGTACCAGGTTCCATCCTTTCCCGTTTCATTATAGAGCCAGTCGGGGATGTCCAGGTGACTGGAAGAGCCCGGGTAATCCATGTTGATCCTCAAGATGATCTTTACATTTTTGCTTGCCCAGTAGTCAAACTTATTTTCTTTTTCCAGGAGGTCGAACCGGTAAACACCCTTTTGGGGCTCAAGCTCACGCCACGAAGCATTGATGTAGACAAGGCTGTGGGGGATTGAATACGGCCCCCCGCTGGCCCAGGGGGCCCAGCCCATATAAGGGTTTGCCAGCGCTTCGCCGGTCTCCTGGGGATGAAATTCTGCAAAGAATGGGGAATTGGAGGTGCCGGGATCTTTAGGCCCGGACAGCAACAGTATTCCGCATATCAATAAACTTGTTAATTTTTTTATCCCTGCAATCATATTTATTCCTGCCTTCCGGTGCCTTCACCCCAGAAGCGCTGAAAATACCGCCTCCTTTTTCTGAAAACGCCCCCCCGGGGACTGTATTTTCAGAAACCTATCCGGAAAGTTGTATTTTCGCCGGCGCTGATGAAAGGGTGTCGGCAAATTATTTGTAGTTTATATATACCCATAATTTTGCAGAACACAGGAGAATTTTGGACCTTGGGGATAAAAAGGGATCGAGTGTAGGGGCGACCGCTGGTCGCCTGCTCTGGAGAGCCCTTGGATGGCGATCAATGAACGCCGCTACATCTTTTTAACTTCAGGTATGCCGCTTTGTAGTATGGATCATGAGCAAATGCAATGAAGCGGAGGTAGTCTCAAAAGGCCTGGAATAGGAAGCTGTAAACCTGGTATATATGGAATATGGAATCGGCCCACAATAAAAAATCAGCCCGTCCAATGGAAGGGCTGATTTTGCAGCCGGCTGCCTATAGCCGGTTTACCTACGCAAGTGTTTCAGCAGCAGTCTGGCGTGCTTTTTTATCGGATAATTATAAGCTCTTTCGTTGTATAAACGGATGCTTTGCTGCTGGATACTGCCTTCAATATAAGCTTGCAGGGAGCTGCCTTCGGGTCCACAATCACTTTCGCATTAGATATGGTTATGCCGGTCCCCGGATTTTGAAGGGTCCACTGCACCGATTCGCCTGCCATGGTTTTCGAAAACTGATCCGTTATTGCCGCCGTATAATCGGAATATGTATAGCCTTTGGTTGGTATTTGAATATAGGTTGAGCCTTTAATGGAAGCAGATGTGACAACGGGTATATTGGGATTTGTCACAGTTACCTGTCCGAGGCTGTATCTGCCGTCTGCCCTTTTATTGGAAATAGCCAGTTCTATACCGGGCTTTGCTGTTTTGGGGTCCAGTATGGCTGCGCAAATGGTATATTTGCCCGCTGCCAGGGTTGACGGGATGCTGATGCCCGCGGTAACCGGTTTAGTCCCGGGAAGCCATTTACGGATATCCTCCTGGAGTGTTTTTTTGGCCACGATATTTCCTGCGGAATCTGCCAGCGAGAGCTCAACGGGCCATTGATAGTAGAAAGGCGCCACTCCCTTGTTGGCCCAGTTCATGGTAACAGACAGGGTGCTGCCGGGAGCCGTTTCATTATAATAGAACAGGGATTGTATGACAAACCGATAACCCATGGTTTTTAAAGCGGCATCAAAATTTGCCTGAAGCGACGTGCCGGCAGGCTGGGTAGCAGGTGAACAGGGCCCCGCCCAACTGGTATGGGCATCCCTGATTTGCTGCAGGGTTGACTGGATGGTGCTGCTTTGGAAATAGCCCAATCCGGGATAAGCGGCATATTCGCCTCCGGAGAAGGAAGTTTTCCAGAAATCGGGATAGGCCGGAATTTTGGTGTTTGTCAGCCAGTCGGTATAGCCATTATTGATATAATCCAGAAACCAAGGATAGGTCTGGTTATAATCTCCCATGGAATCGTTGAAAAATCCGAAATTGTTATTTCCGGCAAGTTCAATGGGTCTTCTTATAACCATTTGTTTATTCGGGTAGGCGTCAATATAAGGCTGTATGTATTGATCGGTCACACTTTTGGGAGGAAAGGGGATGGTAAAGCTTGTACTCTTCTTGGTATGCCATTCTCCCCAGTGACCTACACTTCCAAGGGCTATAATGGCAACTCTGTCGTCATTGCTGTAACGCTGTCCCATGGCCCGGATCAATGCTTTGTGATAGGCAATGAGCTTGGAGTTGCTGTAATTGGGGCTGAAGCCTTTGCCCCAGTCGATATCATACCATGTACCGTCGCCGTTAATCTCATTGTATAGCCAGTCAGGTATGTCTTTATGGGAAACCGTGCTGGGGTAATCCATGTTTATCCGGAGAATGATTTTTACTCCTTTGCTGTCCCAGTAGGAGAACTTATTCTTTACCTCCAGGGAGTCAAAGGCATAATTCCCTTTTGCAGGCTCCAGTTCACTCCAGGTGGCATTTATGTATACCAGTCTGTGAGGCTGGGTATAGGGACCGCCATTTGCCCACGGGGCCCAGCCCATATAGGGGTTGTTCAATACGGTTGAAATCTCGGTGGGTGTGTAAGTTGTAAGGACGGGAGCGGCTTGTGCAGCGGCTGGAAGCAGCATGATGCAAATAAGAAAAACAGTTAGTACGATGTGTGCAATGATTCGAGATTTTTTGTGTAACATTTTTTTCTCCTTCTATAAAATTTTTGTTTATACCAATGAAAAATTTGGTACATATATATCTTAATATATACGGGCAGACATTACAATACATATACAGGATTATTATATATAGGTCTGGAAGCCTATTTATTCTAATCCTTTTTTGTTTGTTCCGGCTCATCTGTTGGTAAACTCTAAAAAATCAGATAATTTGAGGTGTTTTTTATGAATGTCATTGGGTTTTACAGGGTAGCCAACAAGCTCTACCGGATGAAAATACCGCTGCTGCCCAAAATTATATATTTTTTGCAGTTTCTCCTGTTTAACAGCGTCGTTCCGTATACGGCGCAAATCGGAAAGGGCACTTACTGCTCCTATGGCGGAGTAGGCGTCGTGATTCACGCGAGAGCGGTAATCGGAAAGGATTGCGTCCTTGGACAGGGGATTACCATCGGCGGAAGGTCAAAAATTTACGAGGTTCCCGTGCTGGGAGACAAGGTGTATGTTGCTTCGGGCGCGCGGGTGCTGGGCAATGTCAGGATAGGAAACAATGTCGTCATAGGGGCCAACAGTGTCGTGATTCATGATATTCCCGACGGCTGTGTGGTGGCGGGAATGCCTGCGAAGATCATTAAAACAGGCAAGACCATAGAGGATTACTTATGAGGTGAAAAATGAAACATGGCATACCAAAGATCGAAAATATCAACAAAGCAATCGCTTTCTCCATGGGATTCAGCCTCTTCGGCAAGGTGTTTAATTTCTCCCAGTCCTTGGTTGTGTCCTATGCGTTCGGGACCAATCAAAGCACGGATATACTTTTTTATATACTGTCCATGGTAATATTGCTTACGACTCTTCTCAGTTCCATCAACCAGCAGATCATCATACCCAATGCAATTGATCTCCGGAACAATACTTCCGAAGAGGATTCGAAAAAATTTATCATGTATGTGTATTCCATCTACCTGCTGATTGGTATAATTGTAACAGCCGTCCTTGCCATATCGCCGGATTCCATCCTTAACGCCCTGTCAAAGCTTAATTATGGCCAGATCCGGGAAAACATCCTGATCATCCGGCTTATCATCCCTGTTTTTCTCCTGATCATCATCAATACGTATATCATGGATGTGTTTACATCCTATAAATACTTTACCCTTCCCATGGTCCTCGACATGCTGAAAAATCTGGTGATCATTGCTTTTGTCCTCCTGTTCAAGGGCAAAATGTCGGTGGTAAGCCTTGCCATGGGAGTGCTTGCGGGAAATGTACTGCAATTCCTTGTTTTGAACGGACTCCTTTTCCGTGTTTTAAAGTGCAGGTTTTCCATAAAAAAATACCCTTTAAGCGCAAAGCTCAAAAGAAATACCGGCTTCGTCATTGCAGGACAGCTAACAACCTTTTTGAACGGATTTGCGGTAATGTTCCTGATGTCGGGCTTCGAAGCGGGAATTTATTCCGCCATGGACTACAGCGTCAAGATCAATACCGTTTTCAGCCTGGCAATCATCGGCCAGATCGTTACGGTGGTAGGGATCAATATCCTGGAGTTATATACGCGGAAGGACTTTGAAAAGCTCAATACCGTCTTCCTTGCCTATTTGAAGTCCAGCTTGTTTTTCTTGCTGCCCTTCAGCTTTATCATTTCCATGAACTCGGAGAACATCATCTCCATCCTTTTTGAACGGGGCCGGTTCAGCCGGGAGGCCGCCGTATGGGCCGGAGGATTTCTCCGGTATTTTGCCCTGACGCTGCCCTATGTCCTGATCAACAGCTTCGTCGTCAGGCTGATTATTGCCAAGCAGATTCAACGGACCGCTTTTTTCTGGCAGACCTCCCAGAGCATATTCAATGTGGTTGTCATCTGGGCTGCCATTCATTTTCTGGGCTTTTACGGTTATCCCATCGGCAGCGTGGCCGCCAGCTACATTTATGTCTACGTTCTGGTCTACTTCCTGGTGGGCCGGCAGTTTGAATTTATCAACAGGATGGAAATCATTAAGTTTTTTACTGCCAATGCAGTGTTGAACCTTCTCATTTATTTTGGGCTTACAGCATTGTCGGCATTGCTTCCGGGCAGCGGTGGAGTAGTATATAAATTGGCATTTCTGACGGCTTCAGGCGTTGTCTACATGGGGCTGTATCTTGCAGCCGGCTGGTTTACGGGCCTTAACCGGAAGGTGATCGCCGGCGTCCGTGATAAATTGTGTTTCGCCCTCCGCAAAAAGGTGGTATTAAAAAAAGAAAAGGGCAGGGTGAGTGCGCATGGATAAAAAAATTAAAGTATGTTTCATATCCTTTTTGGCCTACCCGCTTTTCAACAAGGACAGCAATGCGGTTTTTGGCGGTGCGGAGATAGACCTTTACAATTTGGCTAAAAAAATGTCGGAAAATGAATTGTTTGATATCACCTTCATTACAGGAGATTTCGGGCAAAAATCCGTTGAGACCTATGACAGGATCAAGGTGGTAAAGTTTGCCTATATGAATCTGGAAAAATACGGAGGCGCCTTTTATAAGCTGCTGAGGCACATCGCCATGTGGGTGGGGCTATTGAAGCTTGACTCGGACGTGCTGATCACCGAGGCTTCCAATGAGGTTTTGGGATGGATGGCCATCATATCGAAAAAGCTCAAGGGCAAAAGGATTATTTTCCGGCTGGCCCATGACCTGGATACAGCCTTTGACGATGTAAGGCAAAAGGGCATCAAAACTTACCTGCTGTATAAAACAGGCCTTTTGAATTCCGATGTTATCATCAGCCAGACCGGCATACAGCAGAAAATGCTTTACGACAATCTCAAGCTCCGGAGCATGGTGATTAAAAACGGCTTTGCCATAGAAAAAGTCCCGGACTTCGAGGCCAAATCCTTTATTCTGTGGGTTGCAAGAGCCCAGGACTGGAAAAGGCCCGAAATTTTTATCGACCTGGTACGGAAGCTGCCGGAAGAGGAATTTGTCATGATCATGCCCGGCGAAAACGAAGTGAAGGAAAAAATCAGGGAGCAGGCCGGAAGACTGTCAAATCTGAAGCTCATCGACTATGTTCCTTTTTCCCAGGTTCAGCAGTATTACGACAAAGCAAGGCTCTTTGTCAATACCTCGGAATACGAAGGCTTTCCCAATGCTTTCGTACAGGCCTGCCTCGCAGGAACACCCATCTTGTCCTTTAATGTCAATCCGGACGGCTTCATAGACAAACATGACCTGGGCCGGATGTGCCGCAATGATATGGACGACGCTGTGGATTTTATACGCCGCCTGGGCCGTGAACAGATGGAGCATTATGGGCTGAACGCTTTCCGGTATGTCATGGAAAACCACGATATGGCAAAGCTTGCAAAAATCTATGAAGAAATAGTGGTTAAGGCTTACAACAACGAACTGGATTCACTGAAATGGGGTTTTGACGATGGACGGTGAAAAAGTATTCAGTATAAATATTTTAGCGGCAGTCGTCATTACGGCTTTTGTCCTGGTTGCCCTGAATCTGCTGGACCCGGTCCTGTCGCTGGTCGCCGCAGGCGCAGCCATCGCCGCGGTTATTCTGGCCAGGGAGCCTGTGTATGGACTGCTGATGGTAATCGTTATCGCGCCTTTTGCCGGAACGGAGATTTTGAACATGCAGCTGCTGGGAATCCCGGGACTGAAGCTGTTTAACCTGCTGGCAGCGGCAGTATTGTTCTTTTTCGTGGTATACAAAAAGCCCATGCCGGTGGAGCTTAGAGACAAGCAATTCATCTATGGCCTTATTCTACTGTTTACTATAGCGGTAATCAGGTCGACTACCTTTATACAGAAAAGCTATAACATGATCTGGACAGATGAATACAGTGTGAGTAAATTCTTTCTCTCGTATCTTGTGAAGCCCTTACTGGTTTTTCTGCCCTTCATCCTGATGGTTTATTATATAAGAAATGCGAAAGATATCCGGAAAATAATCAACTGCCTGGTGGTTTCCGTCATTGCCCTGTCCCTTTTCATTTTATACCTGTACTTCTTCGACACTCCGGACAAATCCAATTTCGAAGCGGTGAGAATGGGGTTTGGCGCAGTTCTGGGGCTCCATGGAAATAATCTGGCGGATTTTTATATTGCCACCTATCCGTTGATACTGGCCTATACCTTTGCGAAAAAGAATTTGCTTCTGATAACCGCTCTGGTCCTGTCGCTGGTTACAGTGGGAATTCTATATTCAAGAAGCGCTTATGCAGTAGTTATCGTATGCACGGCACTGTTCTTTCTCGTGTCGCGGAGAGCCGTATGGATTCCGGCGATTTCGGCAGCGGTATTCATGGGATATTCCCTCATTCCGCAAAGTATCGTTCAACGTGCTTTAACAGGACTGGACAGCACCAACCTCAATGACGTGTCCGCCGGGAGGACCAGCGATATCTGGGCTCCGCTGCTGAATGAATACCTGGGCCAGCCCCTGAAAATGATTTTCGGTTCCGGCCGCTACGGCATCATGAGTACCGACGCCTTCATCGACGGGGTGATCTTGCGGGTCAACCATGCCCACAGCATGTACCTGGACATGATTATGGACTCCGGAATTATCGGACTGGCATTTTTCCTGATCTTTTTTGCCCTGATCTTTTACGGCTTTGTGAAATCCCACCCGCAGATAAAGGACAGGAATTTTCTCCATATCATGTATGGGGTTGAGATCTCCATGGTTGCTTTCATGTTCCGTGGAATATCCGACAGCTTTTTCTTTCCGGCCCTTACCAATACTTATCTGTGGATCGTTATGGCCATTGGTCTTTCCATCACGTATATGTACAAAAATAAGGACGGATTGCAGGAAGCACAGGTGAGCAATATTTTCAGTACTCCTAACCGATAGAAAGGGTGAGTGAAATGAAAGAGATGAATCAAAAGAAAAATAAAAGCGACATGCAAAAAATAGTAATCATTACAAGCACTCTCAAAATGGGAGGAGCGGAAATCCAGACGGTGGAGCTGGCCAATAGCCTGCGGGCCAAAGGCCTGGATATAGTTCTTGTAAGCCTTGATCCCGTGACGGAAGTGAAGGAAAGGGTAAAGGAAGGTATCCCGGTACATATACTGAACAAGCGTAAATTTCTTGATTTGCAGATGTTTAAGCGGCTTCTGGGAATTATCCGCGCTTTTAAACCCCATGGCATGATCATGGTGAACTCCTATGCCACGATGTACGGCTATTTTGCCCGTATTTTTTCAGGACAAAGGATAAAAATGGTGACCGTTCAGCATACAACGCTGGTCACTGCCTTCATTGACAGGATGGAAAACCATTTTTACCGGCGGATTTTCAACCGCATGGCTCATGTGGTTTTCGTCTGCAACGCGCAGAAAGAGCATTGGGTGAAAGAATATGGCATTAAACCGGCTATCTCAAGAGTGGTATATAACGGCATTGATCTGGACAGATTTTTAAATTTCCGGAAGGATGCCCAAGAAGTGAAAAAAGATCTGGGCTTTGGCAGTGAGGACATTGTTATTGGTATCAGCGCCAATTTCAGGCCCGAAAAAAAGCATGAGGACCTTCTTGAGGCGGCTGCCATTCTTCTGGAGAAAGGCTATCCCATCAAGGTGCTTTTTGTCGGCGACGGGGTGAGAAGGCCTTACATCGAGGAGTATATCCATAAAAAAGGGCTGGATGAAATCGTAAGGATCACCGGCCTGGTAAGTGATGTAAGACCCTATCTGGCTGCGATGGACATTGTGCTGCTTACGTCTGTGGCGGTTGAAACGCTCTCCATCGCCATCATTGAAGCTATGGCAATGGCCAGGCCGGTGGTGCTTTCGGACATCGGCGGCGCAAGAGAGCTGGTGGACCACGGTTCCAACGGGTTTATCTATGAAGCAGGCAGTATACCTCAGCTCTCAGAAGCAATCCGGCATATCATCGATAACAGACTGTATGATGAAATGGGTGCCAGATCAAGAGAAAAAGCAATCAGGCATTTCGGCAGGGAGGCCATGGTCAAGGGCTATATGGATATTCTCGGCGCATAGAAAGGAGGGATTGTTATATTTTACTTTACGAAATATAAAGCTTACGCAATAAGGAAAATTTTCAGCCTGTATACCCTGCTTTTTAAATTGAAAAAGGTTGATATCCGGGAGATGCTCCGGTTCTGTTCAAGCCATATCAAATACTACGGCGGAAAGGGCGAGCTTCTCCAGAATTACGACTATATCAGCAAGAAAACGGTTGTTGACAATTTTGATAGCTTCGTAAATCCTGCTACAAAAATCAGGAATATAGGCTATACCAGCGGCACTACGGGGACTCCGGGGAAATTCCTGCGCGATTTCAGGTCAATGGCGGCGGAGCAGTTCCTGCAAAACCGCTACTTCGGCTGGAGAGGCAAATATATGGTGGTGCTCCGGGGAGAGAGACTGTTTGATGTCGGTTATACCTCCGATATCATCTACAAAATCGTGCCTTTCATCAAGGAAATGTATATATCCACCTTTCATTTGACGGATAAAACCTTTGAACGCCTTGTCATAAAGTTGGCCGCTATCAAAAACAAGTGCCTCTGGGCATATCCTTCGGCAGCGTATCTGCTGGCGGAATATTGCCTGCGCAACAATGTCCGCCTCGATTTCGATATTGTGGCGACCTCTTCGGAAAGTCTGTACGACTTTCAGATAAAAGCCATTGAAAAGGCCTTTGGGAAAAAGATCAAGGATTGGTACGGGCAGGCTGAACGGGTAGCGGCATTCTACCGCTGTGAAAACGGAAAATATCACGAGGTGGAGGGGTATTCCCACGTGGAATATATCCCTTCCTACGATAATTTGCACGAAATAGCGGGGACTTCGCTCCATAACAAGGTCATGCCGCTGGTGCGCTACAGGCTGGACGATCTTATGGAGCTTTCGGGGGAGCCGTGCGGCTGCGGAAATTCCGGACCCGTCCTTAACCGCATTCATGGGAGAAAGAGCAGCTATGTCCTTTTGCCCAACGGAAAGCTCAGTGAGACCAATATGGCAATCATGTTCAAGCCTACCCGAAACATCCGGGAGGCACAGGTGATCCAGCACAGGGATCTGAAGATTACGGTAAAGGTAGTAAGGGAGGCTGTTTATGGCGAGGAGGATGAAAAAATGCTATTCAAATCCATTTACAGCACCCTGCCGGAGGACCTGTGCAAAGTGGTTTATGTTGACAGGATCCAGCGGGATTCACGGGGGAAATTCAGGTTTTTAATCAACGAAAGCGAATGATGCTTTGGGAAAGGGAAGGGTAGCGGCATGGAGAGCAACAGCATAAGCGTAAAGAATACCAACAATGCCATAATGTCGTCCATGTCCCTGAGCCTGTTGGCCAAGCTTCTAGGCCTGGCCCAGTCGGTGGTGGTATCCTATGCCTTCGGAACCAATACCGCTACGGACATTCTGTTTTACACCCTGTCGCTGATCGTTCTGCTGACCACCTTTCAGGAATCTGTCAACCGCCAGATTGTGGTGCCGAACCTTGTTGAGATCAAGAGTGTTTCTTCCGAGGAGGATACCCGGGGATTCATTTCTACCATGTATTTGCTTTATCTCGTGGCAGGTATGGCAGGTACCGCCGTTTTGCTCATTTCCCCCGGAAAGGTGCTGGGGGCCATATCCAGGTTCAATATGGCTGAGATTGCGGAAAACCTCGATATTATCCGGCTGATTGTGCCAGCCATGTTTTTAATCATCATCAACACCTACCTGCTTGATATCTTCACCTCCTACAGGTTTTTCAACCTTCCCATGTTTTTGGATATGCTGAAAAATGCGCTGATCATAGCCTTTGTAATCCTTCTTGGAGGCAGGTTTTCGGTGGTCGGCCTTGCAGCCGGGGTACTGGCGGGTAATCTGGTGCAGTTCGTCGTGCTGAACCTCCTGCTGCTCCGGGTGTTGAAATGGAGGCCGGTATTCCGGATTTTCAAATTAAGCGGCACCGTGCGGAAAAACATATTTTATGTGCTGGCAGGAAGGGCGGCCACCTTTCTGAATGATTTCATTATCATGTACCTGATGTCGGGCTTTGCGGAAGGGATATACAGCGCCATGGACTATGCCCTCCGTATCGACGCCGTTGTGAATTCCGTCATTATCGGCCAGATATCAACGGTTGTAGGTATCAACATCATGGAGCTTCATTCAATGAAAAAAATGAAGGAGCTGGGTGAAACCTATATGAAGTACCTGAAATTCAGCTTTTTCGCGGTATTTCCGGTGACTGCCGTTATTTCACTCAATGCCTATCCTGTGATTTCACTGTTATTTGAAAGAGGGAGCTTTTCATTCCAGGCTGCGGAGACGACAGGGACTTTCCTGAGGCTGTTTATTCTGACCATGCCCTTTGAGCTCATGAACAGCTTTGTCGTCATACTGATCATAGCCAAGCAGATCCAGCGGGTAGCCTTCCTGTGGCAGATATCCCAGAGTCTTCTCAACATCCTTCTGATATGGCTTATGGTAGGGAAATACGGCTTTTACGGCTATCCCTTGGGCGTGCTGCTGGCCACAGTCCTCTATGTATCCGTACTTTCGTATTTTTTAGTAAAATCGCAGTTTGAATTTATTGACGCCAAAAAGGTGCTTTCACTTCTTGGCAGGAACCTGGCCATCAATTTGCCTTTGCTTGCCGCGGCCTTTTATATCTCACCTAAAATGCAGCCCGGCGGCGGATTTGCAGACAAAGCTGCTTTCATACTGCTGTCGTCGGTTTTGTTCCTGCTTGCCTATCTGGGAGTAAACTGGCTGGCAGGCTTCAACCGGGGTGAGATTAAAAGAGCCGTTTCGTACCTTGCGGGGTTGGGTATCAAATTAATAAAAAGTCATACGTAACACAGCTTCGGGTAAGTTGTAGCCGGAATAGAGGTGACATATGTCGGGATTTGCATTATCATTGCTGGATAAATTCATAAGGCAGGGGATAACCTTCAGGAGGATTCTGCGCCAGTTGGACGCTTCCGAATTTCAATCGGAAAAGCAGCTGGAGGAGCTGCAGAACAGAAAGCTGCGCAAGCTGGTCAAGCATTGCTACAAAAACGTGCCTTTTTACAGGGAGCTTTTCGACCGCCTGAAGTTGACTCCGGAGGATATAAAGACGAAAGAGGACCTCAAGAAGCTCCCCTTAATTGATAAAAAAACCGTTAGAAACAATTTCGATAAATTCCTCGCCCGCAATATGACCCGGTATCTTGCCGCCAGGGCTGAGACCAGCGGTTCCACGGGAGAGCCCGCGCTGTTTCTGAGGGACCATTATTCCATAAATTTTGAAAATGCTGCCTTATGGCGCTTCAGAAGGGTCGCGGGCGGAAATAATGTAAGAAAGATCATTTTGCGCGGAGATGTCATTGTTCCGGTAGAGCAAAGGGAACCGCCTTTCTGGAGGTTCAATCCCGTGAATAAAGAGCTGTTGATGTCTTCCTATCACTTAAATGATGAAAGCATATCCAGCTATGTGGAAAAAATAAAAAGCTTTAAGCCGGACATCATCTATGGATATCCGTCTTCGGTGTACCTGCTGGCAAAATTGATCGCAAAAAGGGGTCTGGAAATCAAGCTGAAAGCCATATTTACGTCCTCGGAATCTGTCTTGCCCAATCAACGGACGCTGATGGAAAATACCTTTGGCTGCAAAGTATATGATTGGTACGGGCAGGTGGAAAGAGTATCGGCCATAGGCCAGTGTGAATATGGCACCTATCATATTATTGAAGACTATTCCATTACTGAAACCGTCGAAACGGATGCGGGCCTTGAGATTGTCGGGACCAATCTCAGCAACTATATTATGCCGTTAATCCGCTTCAGAACGGCAGACATGGTTACCTTAGGCCATGAACACTGCAAGTGCGGCAGAAACTTCCGGGTCGTGGAAAAGATCAAGGGAAGAGGACTCAATTACATCTATTCCCCCGAGGGCAACCGGCTTTCTCTTTTTCTGGCCAGCGACTGCATCGACTATGAGGATAATATCAGCGAGGTGCAGTTTGTCCAGGTAAAAAAAGGCGAGCTTATTGTTAATTTTGTGAAGACTGAAAATTTTACGGAAAAAGACAGGGTAAAGATCATCCGGTCCATCAAGGAGCACACCTCTATGAACATGTCGGTAATTTTGAATGAGGTTGACAGCATCCCCAGAGGGGCAAACGGGAAGGTGATAAACAGCATTATCGATATTCCCGGCGATGACTGATACTACGGCGCAAACTTCATTATTGCGGTGCCTGTCTTAAGAGGATACCATATGGAAACCGGAAAAGTGTACATGATAGGTCCGTCTTTGAAAACCCAGGGAGGGATATCCTCCGTTTTATCCATTTATAAAAATCAACTGTCCGCTGAACTCAAGCTTGAGTTCATCCCTTCATATTCCGGGCATGGCAGGATTTACGACCTTTATTATTTCTGCACCGCGCTGATCAGAGTGCTTTTGATCTGCCTTACCGGCGAGAAGGCTGTCTTCCATATCCATATGTCCACGGGCGGAAGCTACATAAGAAAGTCCATAATCGCAAGGCTTTGCAAGCTTTTTGGGAAAAATGTGGTGCTGCATATCCATGGCGCCGATTTCGACGAATATCTGGAGGAGGCCGGGAGGTTCTCAAAGAAGGATATTATAGCGCTGCTGAACAAGATGGATGTGATTGTCGTGCTGTCGGAAAGCTGGAAGAAATATTTTGAACAATATATATCCCCTGATAAGATAAAAGTAATTTATAACCCTTGTGCCGCCATCGCAGAAGAATACAGAAGCAGGCAAAATCCAGCGGCCGTTGTGCTGTTTATAGGCAGGATGGGCCGCAGGAAGGGGACCTATGACCTTATCGAGGCGGCTGCCAGGCTCAGGCATCTGGATTTCAACCTTCAGCTCTACGGTGACGGCGATGTTGACCTCATCCGGAAGCTTGTTTTGGAGCAGGGCTTGCAGGATAAGGTCGGAGTCAACGGGTGGATATCCCATGATGCCGTTTTTTCTCTCTACGCAAAAGCCGACCTTCTGGTATTGCCTTCCTATGCGGAGGGAATGCCTATGTCGGTGCTTGAGGCAATTGGCGCAGGACTGCCGGTAATTTCCACTTTTGCAGGGGGAACTCCGGAAATCATCGCCGACGGAGTCAATGGTTTCCTGATAAAGCCCGGGGATATCGATGCTCTGGCCGACAGGCTGAAGAGCTTGATTGAAGACACGGGGATGCGTGAGAGAATGGGGCGGGCGGCGCTGGAAACGGCCAAAAGCAAATTTTCCGTTGAAACCGCCGGCCATCAGCTTGCCGCCATCTATTTAAAATTCAATCCGTCTGTTTAGTTTCAGGAGGTTAACAGCTATTTTCCCGCGATAAGTAAGGGGATGGTAGAATTGGTAAAGTGTAACGATGCTGCCGCCGAAGCCCTGCTTGAACTCATCTACATGATCCATGCCCGCGCCTTCCCTTCCCAGACCCAGACCGCCCATATCGAGGATCTTGTATCCCTGGGCTTTTGCGGTGAGGATATCCTGCCAGTAAAGATATTTGTTTGCGTTGGCCGTAAACCTGCGCATGTCCTTGTCCTCATAGAGTCTGAAGTTCGAATATGCGTAAAAGCCAAGAACAGTATGGCCGGTATGCAGGTTGCAGAGGCTGCTGAGAATATTGCCGTCCGCATCGTAAGCAGTTTTGAGCTCAAGAGCCTTTTGTTCTGCAAATTGCTTCAGCAATGACAGGTCGGACCCTTTAATGCTTTTCATTTCCGCAAAAATATCATAGTTCCTGCAGTATTCCGCCAGGTCTGTTTCGGTAGGGCTTTCATTTAAGCGTATCGTTACCCGGCCTTCTTTTTGTATTTTGACGATATCGTGTCTCGTGGATTTGTGCAATTCATTCATAAGCTGATCTTCGCTTTTTGTCAGATCAATTTGCAGGGTGTTAAATTCTCTGGCTCCGGAAACCGGCCGGGATGAAAAGTAAAACAGCACAATATCGGCGTCGGAACTGTATTTCGTATAATCCTCCGGATAATATGCCGTTTCAAGCGTTAAAAAATTCTTTTTTCTGCGGTTGACTGTAATCATCGGTTGCAGACCTCCTAAGTGCTATGACGCCCAGCTTCGGAAGGAAACTTCTCGGTTATAGAAAAACTTCCGTCTCGTTATATTCATACCACGGCCCTTTGTGCCCAATCAGTGAGTTTGGTCTGTTTGCGAAAAGCGTGTTAGGGTGTCGTATACTGTGGGGATATAATTAGAAACCTCTAAACAACGTCATAGTCCCCCTCCTCTAAGGTGGGGGTTACCGAATGAAAAAGCAGTCAGAGGAGGGTTGCAATCCCCAACAGACGTTGTTCAAACGCTACGATTAGGTGTGGCGCACGAAGTGCAGCGTAGGCCGAATTCATTTCGCCCGCAGCGAGGGGGTATGGGGGCATGCCCCATTGGAAATTCAAGGGAGGAGATTATTCTGAAAGAAAAAACAGTTGACCCTACAATTTATATGGTAGGTCCCTCATTCAAGACCCAGGGGGGTATCTCCTCGGTGCTCGGGATCTATAAAAGCAGCTTTCCGGACAGGTTCAGGCTTGTGTTCATTCCCACCTACTCCGGCAATAGCAGGCTAATGGACGGAATGCTTTTTTCATTGGCCCTTGTACGTATTTTAATGCTATCGGTATTTGTAAAAAACAGTATTTTTCATATACATACCGCCTCCAAAGGGAGCTTTTTGCGAAAGTCATTGATTGCAGCCCTTCCGGCGGCCTTTGGACGAAAATTTATTTATCACATCCACGGCGCGATGTTTGACCGGTTTATGGAAGAGGGGGGCCGGGACAAAATGGAAAGCATTCTGCGCAAGCTTTCCAGGGCCGATAAGGTCATTGTGCTCTCAAAAAGCTGGTTTGAGTATTTCCGCAGATTTCTGCCGGCGGAGAAGCTGGAGGTGGTCTACAATCCTTCCTCCACCTATGACGGGAATTACATTTCCAGGGCGAATCCCAGGCCGGTGCTTCTTTTCATGGGAAGGTTCGGACAGCGCAAGGGGACCTATGATTTGCTGAAGGCTGCAGCCAAGCTGGAGCCCGACAGTTTTACCCTGAAAATGTACGGTGACGGAGAGACGGAGGAAGTCAGGCGTTTTGTTGAAAACAACGGATTGCAGGCTTCGGTAGAGGTAAACGGCTGGGTGAGCCATCAAGAGGTAGGACGTCTTTATGATGCTGCCGATGTGCTGGTATTGCCGTCCTATGCCGAGGGGCTGCCCATGTCGGTGCTGGAGGCCATCGGAAAAGGGATGCCGGTGGTATCAACCAATGTGGGGGGAATTCCGGAGGCAGTCATTGACGGAGAGAACGGATATATCGTCGCTCCCGGAGATGTGGAGTTTTTGGCCGGGAGACTCACGCAGCTTCTCAAGGATGCAGTCCTGAGAGAAAAGATGGGAAGGCGGAGTCTTGCCATAGCAAAGGAAAAATTCTCTGTTGAAAGCATCGGCAGCAAGCTGGAGTCGGTGTATAAAGAGGTGAGCGCTTTATGAAAACTACATTTCTCATAAACAGGCTGCGCCGGATGTCAGTGCCGGAAATCCTTTACAGGGTTCAACGGAAATTGGCCTCCGAGCTTGAAAAAAGGAATCTTGTTTCCGGCTATTCCGAAGACAGGCCAACCGGAAAAGAGGGCAAATTGTTTTCAGGGCTTCCGGAGATTGCCGATAGTACCGGCTTGATCCGGCTGGCGGACAGCTTATGCGAAAATAAAATGGACATTTTTGCATTGAAGGGTTTTGATATCGGTACGCCGATCCAATACCACAAGGATTATAAAAGCGGCAAGTCGGCCCCGGCGGATGTCTTTGGCAAAAGCATCGACTACAGGGACGATGCTGCCATCGGAGATATCAAATACATATGGGAGCTGAACAGGCACCTGTTTCTTGTACCCCTTGCCCTGGCATACAAAATCACGGGGGACGCCAAATACTTAAAAAAGCTGGAATATTACCTGTCGGAATGGCTGGAGCAGAACAAATTCATGCGGGGTGTCAATTGGGCCAGCAGCCTGGAGCTGGGTATAAGGCTCATTAACTGGACCCTGTGCTGGCATCTTGCCGGAGAAGCAGTCAACGCCGGTCTCAAGGCCCAATGGCTGAAATCCATTTACAGGCATTGTTGGTTTATCCACCGGAATTACAGCTTGTTCTCTTCTGCAAACAATCATCTCATCGGTGAAGCCGCCGGCATGTTTATAGCATGCTGCGCTCTTCCGGAGTTTAGTAAAACGGCCAAGTGGAGGAAAAGAGCTTACGGTATTCTGGTTAGGGAAAGCCGCAAGCAGAACCATGGAGACGGCGTCAACAAGGAGCAGGCGCTCTCATACCAGCAATTCGTCCTTGATTTCCTGGTGGCGGCGGGGCTCTCCGGAAAAGCCAATTCCATTGAATTTCCAAAAGAATACTGGTTTGTGGTCGAAAAAATGTTGGTATATCTTTTAACAATCAAGGATGCCTCGGGTAACTTCCCTCAAACGGGGGACGAGGACGACGGATATGTTTTGGAATTAACACAGCGTGATTACGGGGCTTACGGGTCACTGCTCAATACCGGGGCATATTTGTTCGGCAGGGAAGATTTTCTGCAGGCGGATCACCAAAAGGATACGAAAACCTCCCTGTTGTTGAACATTGGTAATTCCACAATCGCAAGGGAAAAATGGAAAAGCGGCAGGCTTCCTTCGCAATTTGAGCAAGGCGGATATTACCTGCTGGGCAGGAATTTCGGTACGGCCCGGGAAGAAAAGCTGATTTTTGACTGCGGGCCTCTGGGGTACCTTTCATTAGCGGCACATGGCCATGCCGACGCGCTTTCCTTTGTATTTTCCGCTGGAGGAAGTCCGATTTTCATCGACCCGGGCACCTATGCATACCACACTCAGGCAAAATGGCGCAATTATTTCAGAGGTACGGCAGCCCACAATACGGCAACGGTCGACGGAAAAAACCAGTCGGATATCACAGGCAGCTTCATGTGGGGCAGAAGGGCAAATGCGCAGCTTCTCGCCTATGAAGACATGAGGCGGGCAGTGGGTATCCACGACGGATATCTGGCTTTAAAGGATAAGGTAATGCACCGGCGCGAAATCCGGTTTGATGAAGCCGCCAGCTCCTGGCACCTCATTGATGATTTTCAATGCAAGGGAAGCCACCGGGTGGCCTTGTATTTCCAGTTAGATCCCCATTGCAGGGTCAAAGCGGAAGGAAACAAGGCAGTGATTGATTTTGGGAAAGGTACCTGCAGCCTGGTTCTTGACCAGGGAATGCAGCTGACCGTACACAGGGGAGAAACGGACCCCATAAGCGGCTGGTATTCACCTTCCTATGATGTCCTTCACGAAACATATGTTTTAAAGCTTGAAGGTATGATCAGCGGCAGTATGCAAATCAACACAGCCTTTAAAGTGGATTTCAGGGAGTAAGGAAAATTTGATTACCGGCAGGAATCCAAGTTCATCTGCCGGCTTTTACAGCATCTTGTGCCTCATGGCATAGAGAAAGGAATGGATATAAATGATGAATATAAGTATTTTCGGTTTAGGTTATGTAGGCTCTGTGTCGGCCGGATGTCTGTCCTCAATGGGACACAAGGTAATCGGCGTGGATGTGAATCCTCTCAAGGTGGAAATGATGAATTCCGGAGTTTCACCCATCATTGAAAAGGATCTGCAGGAGCTTTTGGCTTATGGTAAAAGTAAAGGCTTG
The DNA here is from genome assembly GCA_023433505.1 of Bacillota bacterium. GTDB lineage: Bacteria > Bacillota > Clostridia > Acetivibrionales > DTU013 > MnB-11. The sequence goes on from JAEZCO010000082.1 coordinate 43,939, forward strand.
ATCAGTGCAACCGTTGATGTAAATAAGGCGATCGCCGATTCGGAGGTTTCCTTCATCTGCGTAGGCACACCCAGCAGAAGCAACGGCAGTCTGGATACCAGGTTTCTGGAAAGCGTGTGTGAGGAAATCGGCGCCAGCTTGAAAAATAAAACCCAGCCTCACATTATCGTTGTGAGGAGCACCATGATCCCCGGAACCATGAAGAGTCTGGTCATACCCAGGCTGGAGGCGGCTTCGGGAAAGAAGAACAACAGGGACTTTTTTACGGCTTTTAACCCAGAATTCCTGAGGGAATCCACGGCGGTATATGACTTCAACAATCCGCCCAAGACGGTGGTAGGCGCAAGCGACCCATGGGCCGCAGACAAGGTGCTCCTTATCTATGACGGCATTCCCGGGGCTAAAATAAAGACAGCCATTGAAACGGCTGAAATGGTCAAATATGTGGATAACAACTTCCATGCCTTGAAAATCACTTTTGCCAATGAGATCGGGCATATCTGCAAGAGCATAGGCCTGGACAGCTATGAAGTAATGAATATTTTCATGCAGGACACCAAGCTGAATATTTCCACGGCTTATCTCAAGCCGGGCTTTGCTTTCGGCGGGTCGTGCCTGCCCAAGGACCTCAGGGCTATCAGCTATCTTGCAAGGATGAACGATGTGGAGACTCCCTTGCTGAATTCTCTGATACCCAGCAACAACATCCAGATATTTTCCGCCATTAAGCGGATTATTGAATTTGACAAGAAGAAAATAGGGATCGCGGGCTTCAGCTTCAAGGAAGGGACCGATGACCTGAGGGAAAGCCCCATTATTGAGGTCATTGAGACACTCATAGGCAAGGGCTATGATTTGAAGCTTTATGACAGAAACGTGTCTCTGGCCAGATTGATAGGGGCCAACAAGGAATATATCAACAACAGGATACCACATATCTCGTCCTTAATGGTTGAAACCCTGGATGAGCTCATTGCCGACAGGGAGGTCATCGTCATCGGGAACAAGGAAAAAGAATTCCAGAGGCTGCTGGCAGAGTGCCGTGAGGATCAGATAGTATATGATTTGGTAAGGATGGGGGACAGCACAAATGCAAAATGTCACTACGAAGGAATTTGCTGGTAAGAAAATATTAATCATTGTAGAAAACCTTCCCTCGCCCTTTGACAGGAGAGTCTGGCAGGAAGCCAACGCCTTGAGGGACGCCGGAGCCACGGTTTCCATCATCTGCCCCAAAGGCAAGGGCTATGGGAAAAAATTCGAAATCATTGACGGCATCGCCATCTACAGGCACGGACTGCCGAAGGAGGCGGACGGAGCCCTTGGATATCTGATGGAGTACGGTACCGCTCTCTTCTGGGAGTTTGTACTTTCCGTAAAGGTCCTGTTTACCAGGGGCTTTGACGTAATCCATGCCTGCAATCCGCCGGACTTGATTTACCTGGTGGCCCGGCCGTTCAAGGTGCTGGGCAAGAAATTTCTCTTTGACCATCATGACATCAATCCGGAGCTCTACCTGGCCAAGTTCAACCGGAAGGACTTTCTTTACAGGAGGATGCTGTACTTTGAAAGAAAAACCTTTCATTGCGCGGCAGTATCCATCGCCACCAATGAATCCTACAAAAAAATTGCCATTGAACGGGGCGGGAAATCCCCGGAGGATGTATTTGTCGTCAGAAGCGGGCCCAGCCTGGAAAGACTGAAGAAGGTGGAGCCTGTTCCCGAATTACGGCACGGCCGCAAGCATATGGTAGGGTACGTCGGCGTTATCGGAAAGCAGGAGGGCTTGAATTACCTGGTGGACGCAGTGGAACACATTGTGAAGGATCTGAGCCGGCAGGATGTCCATTTCATTTGTGTGGGCAGCGGTACGGAGCTCCAGAATATTATCGACTATGCAAAGGAAAGAGCTGTTTCCGATTATTTTACGTTCACCGGAAGAGTTCCCGACAAGGAGCTTCTGGAAGCGCTGAACACCTCGGATATTTGTGTCAATCCCGATGAATATAATGAAATGAATGACAAGTCTACCATGAATAAGGTAATGGAATGTATGGCCCTGGGTTTGCCTATCGTACAGTTTGACCTCACGGAAGGGCGTTTCTCGGCCGAAGAGGCTTCGTTTTACGCCAAACCCAATGACTCGGTGGATCTGGGTGAAAAAATACTCCAGTTGCTGGACGACGATGAAAAACGAAAAGAAATGGGTGAATACGGGTATAACAGGGTAAAGAATGTATTAGAGTGGGAATATGAAAAAGAGAACCTGTATAAAGCATACAGAAGGCTTTTTTCGAAATAAGCGGGAGACACGGTATATCACTGAGGAGGAGTGATTATGTACAAATATATCAAGCTGATTATCAGATATTTATGGGTGGTGGTACTGGCTGTAGCACTGGTAGGAGGAGCACAGTATGCCCTTGACAAGTTTTATGTAAAAAATGTCTACGAGGCAAAGACCACCTTGCTGGTACTGCACAAGCCGGATCCGGCCCAGACAGACAGGACCTTTGAGGAAAACGCCTACCAGAGCCTTCTGGCCAGTGAAATGCTGGTACAGGATTACAAGGAGATCATTAAAACGGGCATCGTCATGCAAAAGATGCGTGCAGAGCTTAAAGACCAGATACCGTGGCTGAATACCATCACGGACACTGACTTGTATGATAAAATCACTGTAAGTGTAAAAACTGATACACGCATTATCACCTTAACGGTGAAGGACGGCGATGCGCAGGCAGCTGCCATGATCACCAATAAAATTGCGGAAATCTTTGAAAACCAGTCTCTGCAATTGGTGGGCAGCGACTACATAACCATACTGGATACGGCGCAGGCTCCTGAGTCTCCCGTCACTCCTCAGCCTGTCAAGGATACTGCCATGGCGGCTGCTGCCGGGTTACTGGCCGGAATAGCCATCATTCTCTTCATCGATTATATTGGGACGCAGAAGAGGACGGCGGAAAATAGTGCGAATAAGAGCGATAAAGAGGCAACGGCTGGCCGGAGCGCAAAGCAAGGCTACAAGAGCACCTATTTCAGTGACAGGGACGAGAGTGAGGCTGATAAAACCGGGAGTCGCTTTGATAGTTCTGAGATTGACAGCATTACAACAACAAATACCTGAGAATGCTCACATTACAATAGAAAACACAGGAGTTGGAGTAAATTTCCACTCTCCTGTGTTTTTTTGCTTCTCAACGAGTAAAGTTAGGAATTTATATATATTGCTCTTTGCCCTGCCTCTTCAGCAGTTCAACAATGCTTTTAACCTCCTGGGCCCGTGACTTGGGACAAATGAGCAGCGCATCATCCGTATTGACGATGACCAGACCGTCGATTCCGATGGTTGTTACCAATTTGCTGCCGTAAATAATGGAGTTCTTCGTGTCAATGCCGGTATGCTCGGCCTTGATAATATTGCCGTCGCTGTCGGGCGGATAGATGGCGCCCAGCGTATCCCAACTTCCTACGTCGTTCCACTCAAAGCCGGAGGGGATGACCATGACTTCGTCGGAACGTTCAAGAATCCCAAAGTCCACGGACAGGCTTTGCAATGCGGAGTACATTCTGGCTGCTTCTTCCTCTTCGCTTTCGGTGTCGATAAATTCTTCGAAGCCTTTTAACTGCTTATACAGCTTGGGCAGAAACCTTTCCATGTTTTTCAGCAGGGTGTTGGTACGGGTGATGATGATTCCGCTGTTCCACAGATACCGGCCTTCTGCGATAAATGTCCGCGCCTTTTCGATGCTGGGCTTTTCTTTAAATTCTTCTACATGGAAAATACCGCTGCCGTCACCGTCTAAGTTATATTTTATGTATCCGTATCCTGTAGCAGGATAGGAAGGCTTAATGCCAAGGGTTACAATGACATCATTTGTTTTTACATACTCGCATGCTGTTTTCAAATCCCGGAGGTATTCATCTTCCCTGCCGATATATGCATCTGACGGAAAAATACAGACAATGCTGTCTCCGTGGCGTTTGTTTATGACAAGTGTGGAATAGCCGATGCATGCGGCAGTGTTTTTTCCTTCAGGCTCTATCAGGATGTTTTTATGGTTAACGCCGTCAAGCAGCACTTTTTTCATCAGGTCGCCCTGACAGCTGTTGGTTATTATATATGTATTGGCTTCCGGGATTATCTCCTTATTTCGTAAAATCGTCTCATTGATCATAATATCATTACCGCTTAAGTTTAACAGCTGCTTAGGCGCACATTGCCTTGATAAAGGCCAGAATCTGGTTCCGCCGCCCCCTGCCATAATGAGTGAAAAAATCTGCATAATATCACCTTTACCCTTTCAATTTCAAATGGAGGCATGTCCCCATACCTCCTCGCTGCGGGCGAAATCAATTCGCCCTGCGCTACACCTAAACGTTGCGTTTGAACAACATCACTTGGGGATTGCTACTCTCCACTTATACTACAGCAAAACCCCACTTTAGAGAAGAGGGACTGTGACGTTGTTCAATTCACATACCCGGAGAATGACATTCATGCCTGATAAGTGTAATTTTCTATAGTATACCTCAAATGTCGGACGAACAAACATCTGTGTAAAAGCAGCAATTGCCGCAAGGCGGGCGCAGATAGGTGAAACGTGGTATAAACTGTGTCCGGAGTGGTATATAATAGTTAATATTCCTGACGGCAAGAGGAGAAGAATTTATGGACACAAAAATAAATAATAAAACAAATAAAAATAGAGTATCGTTACTGCTTCTGGGCTTGATCATTACGGGTCTCCTGGCCCTTATTTTCATTATGTCCTCGCAAAACGGGGCACAGTCCCAGGGACTTTCCAGATCCATCGTAAGGTATTTCAGGAATCATATCGCCCTAGCGGGAGCATTGCAGGACAACCCGGTGTTTTTTCAAGCGAATTTTAATATATTTTTAAGGAAGCTTGTTCATTTTACGGAGTTTTTTGTGTTGGCCGGCGTTTTATATTTTTTCCTCACCCAAATGAAATTCAAACGGTGGAAAATACCGAATACGGTTTTAACGGCTTCTTTTTGCGTTGCTGCGCTGGATGAATTCCACCAGTTTTTTGTCCGGGGCCGGACAGCGCTTTTTACCGACGTTATCGTGGATTTTGCAGGAGCGTCTCTTGCAGTTTTCATTATCCATTCCGTCAAGCGTGCAAAAGAGAAAAAGCGGCTTCTCCCACCCATGGCATAAGATGGAAAAAAACAGCCCCACAGGGGCAATTGCATGAGCGCCGCCGGTATTTTACGCCCGGAAGCGGAATTATTGCATGGAATAGATTTACTTTGGCAAATTAAGCCTTGATTTTGAGTTGAAATCTGATAAAATTAATATGACAATTTTGTAACAATCCAATTACATTTATTGTGCAAAGGAAGTTATATTAATAAACATAAGTAAAGGAGTTGTTTTTATGCCATTGGTAACATCAACAGACATGTTCAAAAAAGCTTATGAGGGCGGCTACGCGATCGGTGCGTTCAATGTCAATAATATGGAAATCGTCCAGGGTATCACCGAAGCTGCCAAGGAAGTAAAGGCGCCTTTGATACTTCAGGTTTCCGCAGGTGCGAGAAAGTATGCAAACCATACTTATCTTATGAAGCTTATAGAAGCAGCCATTATTGAAACCGGCCTGCCCATCTGCGTTCACCTTGATCACGGCGATACCTTCGAGCTTTGCAAGTCCTGTGTCGACGGCGGATTTACTTCGGTTATGATCGACGGATCACACCATCCCTTTGAAGAAAACATCCGGCTCACCAAACAGGTTTGCGATTATGCCCATGAAAAAGGCGCGGTTGTAGAAGGCGAGCTGGGCAAGCTGGCCGGTATCGAGGATGCTGTCAATGTATCCGAGAAGGACGCTGCTTTCACAGATCCGGATCAGGTTGAAGAATTTGTCAAGAGGACCGGCGTTGATTCACTGGCCATCGCCATAGGAACCAGCCACGGCGCATTCAAATTCAAAGGCGAGCCGAAATTGAGGTTCGATATTCTTGAAGAGATCCAGAAGAGACTTCCGGGCTTCCCCATCGTTCTCCACGGCGCTTCTTCGGTAATTCCGGAATTTGTTGAAATGATCAACAAGTTCGGCGGAAGTATGCCGGGCGCACAGGGCGTTCCTGAAGCAATGCTTCGCCAGGCTGCTGCAATGGCAGTTTGTAAAATCAATATCGACTCCGATTTAAGGCTTGCCATGACTGCTTCCATAAGGAAGTATTTTGCTGAGAACCCAAGCCATTTTGACCCCAGACAGTATCTCTCCCCTGCAAGAGCTGCCATTAAGGATCTGGTTAAGAACAAGCTGGTGAATGTACTGGGCTGCGACGGCAAAGCTTAATTACTGAAGTTAAACAGAACAATGAAATTCATTAAAAAAAGGGGAAGTCCGAAAGGCTCGTTTTTAATAGGGGAACTTATTGAACGATACCCCAAACCGATAAGGCAAAGCAAGAAAGAGGCGTTGTCCCACAAGGGATGGCGCCTCTTTCTTGCTTTGCCTTGAAAAATCCATCGCGGACATAAAGTGTGATGAACTTTTTACTGCCGAACCGTAACTTCAATTCATTGCTGAGATTTTAGATATATTGTTTAGTCCGCCAGCACATTAAGTCCACCAACTCAAAAGCGGCGTTTTCTATATGCCTGGATTGTTTAGTAAAGAACTCAAGGACAGGCTCGTTCTTTTTGATGTTCCAGATGCCCGCGATACGTCCGTTTACGGCGATTGTGGGCAGGCATATGCCCGATTTCATAATGACTTTACTCTTGTATTCAAGCGGCAAAACAGTGCTTCGGTCGGTATATGAAACAATCAAAGGGTCAAAGCCCGAAAGCAGTGTGATTTCGGGAATATCGGCCATGCCACCGGTATCGGCGTAATAATAGTATGTTTTTTTATTCAGGTCAAAGCTGCTTAGGTCGTCGAGGGGAAGGGTGTACAGCTTTTTGGCATCGTCCTTCCGAAGACCGAAAAACCAAACGGCATCGGCGAGCGTCGCAGGGCCGTAAGCGGCAAAATAGCGGCGGAGCAAACCGGGCAGAACCTCGTCATGCGTCTGCGTCGGCTCGGCGCTGATCAGGTCAAAGTCGCGGCTGGTCATATCCCTAAACGCAACAAGCCCCTTTCGCGACAATCCTATGAACACGCCACCCCACGGGCTGAATGCTCTTTCAATAAATTCTTCGTCATACTGCCTCGCAAACAATCGCCTGAATTCGGCGCGGGAATAAACGCCGTCCTCCATATAGCGTAAAACCTCACGCTCAAAACCGCTCAAGGGCTCGTTACGGGCGTGAAGCGTCAGCAATTCCGGCAAATCCCCATAGACCACGCCATGCAGCGCGTGGTGGACCCACGTTTTGGTCAGCGCCGTTTTCCAGCCGCATAAATCTGCACCGCGAATGAGGGCGGAGAACACTACATTGCGGTGAAACCAGCAATGCAATCCAAGCAGCTCGTGCGCCAGCAATTCAAGGTCGTCGCACTTCCTCGACAGATACAGCCCATGCATACGGCGGTGAAGAATTTCATCTTCGGTCATGAGGTCTACCTCATTTCCGGCTTGTACGCAATGCCAGTCATCTGGCATAAACAAGCTTCGCCTGGGAATATTGTTGTGGATGTCATTCTGGCAGGGAATCCGTCCTTAAAGTATTCAAAAAATACCGAACGGGCATCATCAAAATCCCCTATGTCTTTCAAGAACAGCTGAATTTGCACCATATCGTCCAGCGTTGCGCCGGCAGACGCAAGTGTTTGTTTCATACTTTCAAAGATGGCCCTTACTTGGTGCTTGATTTCTTTTACATCCTGTCCACCGCCGTGATGGGCAAGAAATATGTAATCTCCGGCAACAACACAGGACGGGCAGGTTTCATCTCCGCAATTGGGCGGCATTCGCTTAATCATCATTTTTGACCTTTCCATCAAGAATCGCTCTCGACATTTCTATTATAAGGCATATAATCTGACAACAGTGTGTCATATAATAATTACTTTTGCAATAAAAATTCTCGCTTTTTTAGCGCAAATGCGCTTAACAGACGGACGCGAAAGCGGCCCGTCTGATGGGGCTTCCACAAAAAAAGTGGCCCTAGTTTCACCACCGTGATATAATTGACCATAACGGCGAGGGTAGCCCTTGTAGAAGAGTAGAACATATATTATTCTTTTTGAGAAGACAAAATTGCAGGGGAGTAATAAAAAATGTAATTCCTGTAAACCACTAAAACCAATAACTAGTATAATTCTATATATAGAAATGAGGAAGCCGTATGGAATTAATAATGTTCTGATTGCCGATGATGAAGATATAGTACTTGAAGATTTGAAGAATTTAATTCCATGGACAGAGAACGGATTCGAAATTATTGCTACTGCTACCAATGGAACCCGAGCTTTTGAGTTATTTGAAAAATATAACCCACAAATCGTCATTTCAGATATTAAAATGCCTGGAATGGATGGAATTGAATTATGTAAACGCATTTTAGCAAAAGATCCCAATGTTAAAATCTTACTTTTAACAGCATACAAGGATTTTAACTACGTTAAGGATGCCATTTCTCTTGGAGTATCCAATTATTTGCTCAAACATGAAATAAATAGCCAAAACCTGTTATCAGAATTGGATAAGATACAGAAAGAAATTAGTAAGGAGCAAATTCAGCGCCATCTAATCAGAAACAGGTTTTTCAAAAGAATCATAGAGGATAATGTAGTCGAAGAGAGTATTCTAGAATTTAAGGATTATAATAGAAAATCAGAAAATTATGTCCTCCTGATAGTGAAAATGGATGTACCTTTCGATGTCATTGATAATTGTATTTTTTACAAGCAAAACAAGCTTGCAGATATCCTAAAGATAAATAAAGAGAATCTACCTGAGTTTGTAAATTATTTTGAAATAATAGAAATGCAAAATGGATATGTCGTAATAGTTCTTTCAATATATTTCGGGCATAGGTGCAATTATTGGACCTTTTGTAGTTACTTTATGCCTGGATTTATTAAAAAGCTGGCGTATTGTATATGGGATAACAGCCGTACTTCCTATTATAGTAACTTTAATATTGTGGCAAGTAACTATTGATAAGAAAATATCAAACAATTCAAACAATAATGTAAAACATAGATTACTTTTAGATAATAAGTTTTTATGGATATCAGGTATTTTTTGTTTTATTTATGTTGGGATTGAAAGTACTGCATCCGGTTGGCTCCCGACTTATTGGCAATATATTTCTCCCAAAAGTTTAATTTCACCATCATTTGTATCAATTATATTCTGGAGCTCGGTAGCAGCAGGAAGACTGGTTTCAGGTAAAATTGCCGATAAGGTAGGATTTACAAAATTCATTGTTTTTGCTTCGTTGGGGACTATGGTATTAGCAATAAGTTGGGTAATAGTACCTTTTAAGATATTTACAATCATTGCAATACTTTTATTAGGGGGATTTCTTTCAGGTATTTTCCCAATAATTATGGCTTCAGTTACAACTCGATTTTCCAGCATTTCAGCAGAGGTAAGTTCATTTGTTGTAATAATTGGTTACTTAGGAGGCTTTTTTATGCCTTTAGTCATCGGAAATTCAATAGATATTTTGGGTATTGCAAAGATTCCACTTTTTGTTTGTGGACTTTCATTGCTATTATTTATTTGTTCTAATTTAGTGAAAAGATTTGAAAGATAATTCTAAATAGCATATGGAGATTACTCTTTTATGCTTCTCTAAAAATGTGGGATACTATTCTTTACAATATTTTTTACGGCTCTCTTCATGATTATGTCTCTGGCTGCAGGAAGGCGTGCAGGATGCCATTATCTTTGCTGGATGGCTCCGTTTTATATAACGAAGCATATAAAAAAGTCCCCCCAACTCTGAAGATGGAGGGACTTTTGCCACCGTATCAGCCGCGAACCCGGCTGCCTCCGCCCGGTATCCACCGGGGTCCCTTTACAGGAAAATCTTCTCTTTCCTGGATTGAATCGTGAATAAATCCAATGGATGAGGTCAATAATACTTCCGAGTATTGTATTTTTCAAATGCTTAATAATTCAGTCAGTGGTGGTGGGCAATGTACAAAAAAGTGGGGATTCCGAGAGGGCTTTTTTATTATAAATACTTTCCCCTCTGGAAAACATTTCTTGAAGAGCTGGGCGCCGAAATAACAGTATCGGATGCTACAAACAAGCGTATTCTGGATGCGGGAGTCAAGGCCTGCGTCGATGAAGCCTGCCTGCCGGTAAAGCTTTTTCACGGGCATGTGCTGAACCTGGTGGGGCGTGTGGACTGCCTCTTTATCCCCAGATTCACCAGTATTTCAAAAAATGAATATGTATGCCCTCAATTCGGCGGATTGCCCGATACCGTAAGGCACACGCTGAAGCAATTACCTCCTGTCATCGACACGGAGGTGAACTTGAGAAAATCCTCGTCAAATTCATGGAAGGCGGCCCTGGAAACCGGAAAATGGTTTACCTCCGACAAGCAGCTCATTAAGGCGGCTTTTAGAAAAGCCGTTATAGAATACAGAAAATACAGAAATACCGTCAAACAGGGAGAGATACCCTTTGCAGCGCCGGTCAGGCATTTCCCGGATGAAAATCCTGCCCGGGAAAAGCTGCTTAAATTAGCGGTTATCGGTCATTCCTACAATATCTATGATACGCATATCAATATGAATATGCTCCAGAAGCTGCAAGACAGCGGGGTAAAGGTAATAACTCCCGATATGGTGGAGGAGGATGTCATCAATCTTTACACAAGCCTGCTGCACAAGCCCATATTCTGGAACTTCGGGAGAAAGGCCATAGGGAGCGTGTTCCATCTGGCTGAGGCCGGAGAGGTCGACGGAATCATCTATGTGATGAGCTTTGGCTGCGGGATAGATTCCTTTGTAAGCGACCTGATGGAGCGCAGATTAAGGCGAAATACCAATCTTCCCTTCATGCTGCTGACTTTGGATGAGCATTCGGGCGAAGCCGGCCTCAACACCAGGCTGGAAGCCTTTATCGATATGATAAGAATAAACGGAAGAAATGTATGCTAAGGAGGCAAGGTCCCCTATGAAAATGGAGAAAAACTTATGAAAATAACATTTCCGCATCTGGGCAATACATATATCTGTGTAAAGGCATTGCTGGACGACCTTGGAACACCCTATGTCATTCCGCCCTTTAATAATAATAAGGCCCTTGAGCTGGGAACAAAGTACGTGCCGGAAATGGCATGCCTTCCGTTGAAAATCAATATCGGCAATTATATTCAGGCTTGCCAGCAGGGCGCAGACACCATTCTCATGGCGGGTGGCTGCGGTCCCTGCCGGTTTGGCTACTATTGCGAGATGCACAGGGAAATTATGAAGGATATCGGCTACGAGATGGACATCATAACCCTTGAACTGATCAACGGCAATATTTCAGAGCTTGCTGGAAATATAAAAAAGCTTGCGAAGGACACAAATCCCTTTCGTGCGTTGTTAGCCGCAGTCCGGATGGTAAAGATCGCAAAACAGGTGGATGAAATCGAAATGCTGGCCTTCAAGATCCGGCCCAGAGAGAGAGTCAAAGGCAGTACGGACGTCCTATACAAGGATTTCAGAAGCAAAGCGTTCCAGGAGCGGGGATGCCGGAAGATATTGGACTTGATCGCCAGAACCCGTGAAGAACTCCTGAAGGTAGAAACCGATAAAGATTTTCTTCCTTTGAAGATAGGGATTGTGGGCGAAATATATACCACCATTGAACAATCCTCCAGCTTTGACATACAAAACAGGCTGGGCAGCATGGGAGTCGAGGTAGACAGGCAGGTTACCGTCAGCGGGTGGATTGTGGAGCACATTTTGAAGAAGGCTTTCCACCTGCCCCGCAAGCTGGAATATGCAAAGGAGGCAAAGCCTTATCTTGGGACGATGATCGGCGGACATGCCCAGGAAACCCTGGGCCATACGGTGCTTTATTCAAAGAAAGGCTATGACGGAGTGATTCAGATATTCCCATTGTCCTGCATGCCGGAAATCGTCGCCGAAAGTATCCTTCCCAAAGTGGAAACGGATTTCGGCATTCCGGTGCTGACGCTGATCATTGATGAAATGACAGGGGAAGCCGGCTATATGACAAGGGTGGAAGCATTTATCGACTTGCTGAGGAAAAGAAGGGAGCTTAAAAGCACAAATGGAGATTGGATATTATCTGGGAGTTGATGTAGGTTCTGTAAGCACAAACCTGGTAATTATGGATGATGAAGAAAAGATTGTCAAAAAGCTGTACCTGCGGACCGGCGGACAGCCCATAAATGCTTTGATCTCAGGAATGAAGGAAATTGCCGGCCTGTCCCGGGAGAAGCTCAGGATTGACGGCGTAGGGACCACCGGCAGCGGACGTGTCCTGGCCGGAGTGATGATCGGCGCCGACGAGATTAAGAATGAAATCACCTCTCACGCCATTGCGGCACAGCGTGTGGTGCCCGGCGTCAGGACCATTATTGAAATCGGCGGGCAGGATTCGAAGATCATCCTGCTCAGAAACGGAGTGGTGCATGATTTCGCCATGAATACCGTCTGTGCGGCAGGCACGGGGTCCTTCCTTGACCGGCAGGCTTCCAGGCTTGGCGTGCCCATCGAAGAATTCGGCGCTCTGGCGCTGAAATCCACATCGCCTGTCAGGATAGCGGGAAGGTGCGCCGTATTTGCCGAATCGGACATGATACACAAGCAGCAGACGGGGCATTCCACGGAAGATATCGTCAACGGCCTGTGTGAGGCATTGGTGAGAAATTATCTGAACAATCTTGCCAAAGGGAAGGATATCCAGGAGCCTGTCGTTTTTCAGGGCGGAGTGGCGGCCAATATAGGCATTGCCGCTGCATTTGAAAGGGCCCTGGGAAAGAAGCTTGTCATTCCGGAGCATCACGATGTAATGGGAGCCCTGGGCGCCGCCATCATTGCACGGCAAAAGAAGAAATCCTCCAGGGATTTCGTCACCGCATTCCAGGGATTTGAGGCGGCAAACCGGGAGTATAAGGCCAAAAGCTTTGAATGCACCAATTGCTCGAACATGTGTGAGGTGATTGAGATTTTGTCCGACGGGCAGATCATCGCCCGGTGGGGCGACCGGTGCGGCCGGTGGTCCCAGCAGACGGCGGCAGAACTGTCAAAGACGTCCATGAAGCCTGTGCTGGAAGTATCCTAGGAAGGTTTTGAACAACGTTACAGTCCCCCTCCTCTAAGGTGGGGTAACCGAATGAAAAAGCTGTGTAGAGGGTTGCAATCTCCGACGACGTTATTCAAACGCCACGGTTAGGCGTGGTGCACGAAGTGTAGCGAAGGGCGAATTCATTTCGCCCGCAGCGAGGGGGGATGGAGGCATGCCCCCATTGGAAATTGAACAACGTCACAATCCCCCTCCTCTAAGGTGGGGTAACCGAATGAAAAAGCTGTATTGAGGGTTGCAATCTCCGACGACGTTGTTCAAACGCCACGGTTAGGCGTGGCGCACGAAGTGTAGCGAAGGGCGAATTCATTTCGCCCGCAGCGAGGGGATATGGGGGCGTGCCCCCATTGGAAATTGAACAACGTCACAGTCCCCCTCCTCTAAGGTAGAGTAACCGAATGAAAAAGCTGTGTTGAGGGTTGCAATCTCCGACGACGTTGTTCAAACGCCACGGTTAGGCGTGGCGCACGAAGTGTAGCGAAGGGCGAATTCATTTCGCCCGCAGCGAGGGGGTATGGGGGCGTGCCCCCATTGGAAATCGAAATAAAACTGTAATATTTTATGAAGGAAGGCATTGGAACTTATCCGGTGCCTTTTGCGTCTATAAAAATGTAAACAGTTTACACTGAAACATAGGAGCAGAAACAAAATACAACCAATACCTGAAGGGGGTTATTTCAATGGTAAAAGCAATTTCTATCAAGAATAAGATATTTATAGCGGCTGCGGGGCTTGTAGTGCTTGCAATGCTGACCATGGCTGTTTTAAGCTTCTCGGCCTTCATGCCTGTCAAGGCTGCCGCCGACGACAACCAGCCGACAAAAAGGACTTTGAACATAGCAGGAACCGGTACGGTAAGTACGTCTCCCGACATAGCTTATGTGACGCTTGGCGTGGTGACGGAAAACAAGGATGCCAAGGTAGCGCAGCAGGATAATGCAAAGGCAATGGACAAAGTTATTGCGCTCATCAAAGGTTCGGGTATAAAGAGCGATGACATTAAAACGACAAATTACAGCCTCAACCCGAAATATGATTACAATCAGAACACCGGAGAAAGCAAGATCATCGGATATTCCGTCAACAACTCGGTGCAGGTGACAATAAAGGATATTACAAAAGCAGGAAGTGTCATTGACCTGGCGGCAGGAAGCGGAGTCAACCTCACCAGCAACATCAGTTTCGGTCTCAGCGACTATGATAAAATCTACAATGACGCTTTGAAGAAGGCTCTTGCAGCTGCAAAGCTGAAAGCCGAATCCATGGCGGCAGTCTATGGGGTCAAGCTTGGTATTCCCGTCACTATCAATGAGAACGGAGGATATGCGCCGGTATACAACGGCCCGACTTTTGTGGGCAAAGCAGATGCCGGTGAAGCAGCAACGCCTATACAGGCAGGAACAATGGAAGTGAAAGCAAATGTCAGCGTGACCTATGAGTACTAGGAGGGATGGAGCCCGGAAGAAATGCTCGTTGATTCGCCTGGCACAGGAAATAAGTTTTAAATAGCTTTAAAATAGAAATATTCGGGGAAGTCAAAAGGACTTCCCCGATTTTTATTGTGGCAGTACCGGGTGGAGGGATTACAAAAGACCACAGGAATTTAGACGGGATGGGGGGAGCTTTATTCGAACCTCCGGCAGGACGGCATATTGCCGGCATGACATTCACCGTTTAGCCGCCGGTGAATATTATATTGATAACGAACATCAAAATAGTCCCCCGCCTTCTGCAGGTGTCGGGAACCGAATTGGTATTCGGGAGGTGAGCATATCTCCCGCCCGGGATGTATTTGCGACCAGCCTCGTCAAAACTCCGCTGATAAAATTAATTTTACTACATACGAAAAAATTAATTTTGAATTAGGTTGTTATAAAAATAACATGTTGAAGGAGGTATCAAAATGGAATACATGGTTGGCGTTGAGCCTGGCGTGAGTATATTTGTAAATGAAATCAACTCCGGGGGGCGCAAGACGATTCTTTTCCTGCACGGCTGGCCCCTGTGCCAGAAAGCATATGAATATCAGTTCAACCAGCTTCCTAAAGCAGGGTTCCGGTGTATCGCAGTGGATACCCGGGGCTTTGGCAATTCCAGCAAACCCTGGAGCGGATACAACTATGACCGGCTGGCGGATGATGTCCGGAGCGTCGTAGAAACACTTAAATTACAGGACGTTACACTTGTTGGGCATTCCATGGGGGGAGCCATTGCTGTCAGGTATATGGCCCGCCATAAAGGTTACGGCGTATCCAAACTTGCTCTTTTGGCGGCTGCTGCGCCCAGCTTTACAATTCGTCCGGATTTTCCCTACGGACTACCCAGGGAAGAAGTCACGAAGCTCATTCAGGGTACATATAGTGACCGCCCCAAGATGCTGCGGGAATTCAACGATATGTTCTTTTTCCAGGACATCTCCACACCCCTCTCCGATTGGTTTTTCCAATTGGGACTGGAGGCGGCGGGCTGGTCTACGGCGGAATGTCTGGTAACGCTCAGAGACGAGGAGCTGTTTGCCGATTTGGGGAAAATACAGGTGCCCACATTGATCCTCCATGGCATTCATGACAAAGTCTGCTTATATCCGTTAGCCCTGGCGCAGAAACAGGGCATCATAAACTCCAGGCTTGTACCCTTCGAGTACAGCGGACATGGATTGTTTTATGAACAGCGTGACAAGCTGAACAATGAACTGGCACAATTCATCGGGTAATGCCGGAAGAGTGTCTTGCGAATGGTTAATAAAAAGTAAATGTATATGGTAAAAAGCGGGGGAATATGATATAATAGAGAAAATCGAATAAAAAATAGCGCTGAATCTCAGAGAGCGGGGGAACCATTCTAGAAGGAAAAAGCAAACCGGGAGTTTGATTTTTCACAGGGGTGAATCCGAAAGGTAGGGTCAATCTTTTCCGATCCGAATCCGACAGCTAACCTCGTAAGCGTTGGAAGAGAAGGTGATTGATATGCTTTCATCAGAATAGTATATTTCAAGCTGCAGACACTTCTCTGCAGCTTTTTTATTTGTGGTATTCGGCTGCGGCCGAATCACCAGAGGGCGAGGTGGGCCAATACCCACGATGCCCCCTAGACTTTTTTTGAATTCACTCGGATAAAAAAGGGAGGTGTACTGATCATGATGCGTATATGCCTGGTAGGTTTGGGCAAGACAGGCAAGGAAGTTGCAAAAGTTCTTCTGGAACAAAAGGATATGAAGCTGGTGGCGGCGGTATGCAGCCCCACAAGCGATAAAAAGGGCAAGGACCTGGGTGAGATCATAAACACACGGGATACCGGCATTTTGGTGGAAACCTCGGATAATCTTCAGGAGGTCATATTCAGGTCAAAGCCGGATATTGTCATCGATTTTTCCAATCCTCAAGCCACGGTAAGAAATGCTTTGCTGTTTTCAAAAATGAAGGTGAATATTGTCGTAGCCACGACGGGTTTTTCAAGGCTGGCGCTCCGCAAGCTGTTTGTCATGGCGAGAAAGTACCATAACGGCATCGTTTATGCACCCAATATCACCCTCGGCGTCAATGTAATGATGCTGCTGACCAATATAGCATCCAATATTCTAAATAATTATGATTTTCAGATTACCGAGGTCCATCATAACCGGAAAAAGGATTCACCGTCGGGAACTGCCAAAAAAATAGCCGGGGAAATCGCGAAAGGCCTCAATTCTTCGGGAAGGGCGGAGACCGCTGAAAATATTCCCATTCATGCCGTACGTGCAGGCGGAGTGGTAGGGAGGCATGAGGTGATGATCGTCGGAGAAGAGGATAAAATCGAGATCATCCATGAGTCCTTTTCAAGAAAGGCCTTTGCAGCAGGCGCCATTAGAGCCGTAAAATTCCTGCACAAAAAAACAGGGTACTATGAAATGGCCGATGTTCTGAATCTTGGCAGGGTGCTGGGGGAATATGCACAGATGGAAAAGAATTCGGCCAGCAAAAGATTCGGACGTCATTGCAGTAAGAAGGAAACCGGAGACGAGGTAGCAAATTAAACAGCAAAGGGGCGGATGTGAATAATCCGCCCCTTCAATATTTTAGGGTAACATCGTGTTGTTCGTTTGACCCCTTATTTTCTTAATGAAGGTCAACTCCTCTTTGCAATTTTTCTTGCCAGTTTTTTGAAAAGCTTCAGAATGTTTGCCAGGATCAGGATCGCCTCTACCACCACAAGGAAGATGACCAGATAAAAAATATCCGTATTCTCAAGCAGTTTTTTCTTGGCGGAGGAGTAGAAATCCTCCGGCGGCACAATTTCCTCGGAGGGATAGAGGTTAATATTTATAACCGTATTATCTGCCAGTACATACGTGGCTGAACCGGCAATTTTGGCCTTTTTTACAGGGGGCTGGAGGTCGGCCTTCGTACTGTACTCCCGGATGTAGCTTTCACCAGACGGATGGATGTAATAGACGTCTTCCGTACTTATTAGCTTGATTTCGGTGCCTTCCTGCTGGACAGTCTTTATAACGTCGTCCTTTTTTACCAGGAGGCTTTTCTTATAATTCGAAAAGCCGTAATCAAAGGCAGCGGCTGCATTTGCAAAAAGATCGTTTTCGGAAGACTCCAGAACGATGCAGATCAGTCTCATATTGCCCCGGGTAGCCGTGGCGATTAAAGACTGTTGGTCCTTGTTGTTGTATCCGGTTTTTCCGCCGTCTGCTCCGTCATAGCTCCAGAAGAGCTTGTTCTGGCTGGTGAGAATGGATACTTTACCGTCCTGGTGATTCCATGGTTTTAGCTGTGTCCCGAAGATTCTGTTGAATATGGGATTCTTTAGGGAATAGTTCATAAACAGCATGATATCATGGGCTGTGGTAAATTGGTTCTCGTCATACAGGCCGGTGGGATTTGTGAAGTGCGTATCCTTCATCATCAGCTTTGCCGCAGTTTCATTCATTTTCACGGTGAATTTGTTTACATCCCCGGATATGTACTCAGCCACTGCTTTTGCCGCGTCATTTGCCGATGTGAGCATAATGCCGTAAAGCAGCTCTTCAAGGGTATATTTTTCACCCAACTCAAGATTCAGAGCCGATCCTTCCGAATCAACCGAATCCTTGCTTATGGTGATATTGGTGCCGAGATTTCCCGATTCAACGGCCATGAGTATGGTCATAAGCTTGCTTAATGCGGCAACATGAAGGGATCCCGACGTGTTTTTTCCATAGAGGACCTGGCCGCGTTCAGTTTCCGAGAGAATGGCGGAAGCAGCCTTTATTTCGGGAGAGACTCCGGGCCAGGACTGTACGGCGCCCTGCTCCTGCCCCACCAGAGCGGCATGGGAAACAGTGCCGTACATGATCATAACCGACAATATGAATACTAAAAAGCTTGCGGCAATTCTGCCCTTCATCGATTCCTCCCAAAATACCGGTATTTCCTCCGGAGTACGAAAAATACGGCTTCCTGCTGTCCTGAAAATGCGGAAAGTCATATTCTCGCCCGTGCCTGGTACTAGTACAAGGCGCAAATCCTGTTAACCATTATAGTGTTGTTTACTTTTTTAGTCAATCATTGAGCCCCAGTAATAAAAAGTTTTATTGAACTACCCACCTTACCAATGCCATGTCAAACTTGTTGATCAGATCCGGATGGTATGGCACAACCCTGAAGGTATAGCCGTATTCCCCGCCTTCAAGCAGGTTTATATCCACCGAATAGCGGTAAGTCCCGTTATCAAGCTTTTCTACAACTTTCATTTCGGCGATTTCCGGGTTTTCTATATCATTGCCTTTGGCAAAAGTCCCATAGAACAGCTCTACTTTTACACTTTCCGGTTCAATGGCTCCCAGCGTCACTGTGGCATAAAGCGTCAATGTCTCACCCGACTTGGACTTGCGGTCCTGCAGCATGTTCATTGCTTTTTGCGCCAGTATCTGCACCTGGGGCCAATTTTTTTCAATATGGGATTTCCAGTCTGTCAGCTCGTTTATATACCCATAATTGCTGGAAGAAATCCTGTCCACCCTTTCCATGGAGGTGACGTACATTCTTTCGGTGTACTCCTGAAGCATTCTGTGGGTGCTGAATTTGTAGGTCAGTGATTTTACGGATTCCTTCATTACTTTGACCCATTTTTCCGGAACATTGTTCCCGTTTCTTTCAAAAAACAGGGGAACAATTTGCTTTTCCAGAATTTCATAGATGGATTCGCTGTCTGCGTTGTCCTGGAAGTACTCATTGTCATAATAGGTGTCGTCGCCAATAGCCCATCCGTTGGTACCGTTATGGCCTTCACACCACCAGCCGTCCAATATGCTGAAGTTTACGACTCCGTTAATGCACACTTTCTGACCGCTGGTACCGCTGGCCTCCAATGGCCTTCTGGGATTGTTGAGCCAGATGTCGACGCCCTGGACCAGATTGCGGGCCAGGGTCATATTGTAATTTTCCACCAGGATGACCTTCCCTGTAAAGCCTTCTTCCCTTGAGATATCGTTGATGTTTTTAATTACCTCGTGGGCAGGTCTGTCGGCGGGGTGGGCCTTGCCGGCAAAGATTATCTGAACAGGCATATCCGGCTTGTTCAGGATTTTTTTGATGCGTTCCACATCCCTGAAGATCAGGTTTGCACGCTTATAGGTGGCAAACCTTCTGGCAAAGCCGATGGTGAGGGCATTGGGGTCTAAAATCGTTTCAGCGTTTTTGATGCTCTCCACCGATTCGCCGTTGGCCAGCCTTTGCTCCTTGAGTTTCGTCCTTACATAGCCGATCATTTTTGTTTTAAGGGCATAATGGATATTCCACAGCTCTTCTTCCGGGATATTGTCGATATTGTCCCATACCTTTTTCTCATAAAGCCTTTCTTTCCAGTCGCTGTCCAGGTATTTGTCATAAAGGTATTTGTAATTCGGTGAAAGCCACGTCAGCGTATGTATTCCGTTGGTGATATGGGTTATTGGCACCTCCTCTTCGGGAATGCCTGCCCAGAGATTGTTGAAAATACTGCGCGTAACTGCTCCGTGCAGTTCGCTTACACCATTTTTTTGGCCTGCCAGGGACATGGCCAGAACCGTCATGTTAAAATTCTGATTGTCGCTTACCTTGAGGCCCAGGTCGAGAAATTCGTGCCGGCTGATCCCCAGGGAGCCCCAGAAATTGCTGAAATACTTATCGATCATCTGCAGCGGAAACACATCGTTCCCTGCAGGTACGGGGGTATGGGTGGTAAACATGACCGAAGAGGAGATAACCTCCTTTGCCTGCTTAAAGGGCAAACCCTTATTAACAACAAGCTTGCGCATCAGTTCAAGGCCCATGAAGGAGGAATGGCCTTCGTTCATATGGTAAACCGTCGCGTTGATGTCCAGCGCTTCCAAAACCTTTACTCCGCCGATGCCAAGGAATATTTCCTGCTGTATCCTGGTTTCCTGGTCGCCTCCATAGAGCCTGGCCGTCAGCCACCTGTCCTGGGTGTTGTTCTGCTCTACATCCGTGTCCATCAAATAGATGGATACACGGCCGACTTTCACCTGCCAAAGGGCTGCATACACCACTCTGCCGGGAAGCTCCAGATTGATCATGACCTTTTCCCCGTTTTTGTCAAGCACAGGTTTTATGGGCAGGTGAGAAACATTGAGGTCGGTAAAATTGGTTTCCTGCCACCCGTCTTTGTTGATATGCTGGCTGAAATAGCCCTGCTTATAGAACAGGCCTATTGCCGTAAAAGGAATGCCCAGATCACTGGCAGACTTGCAATGGTCCCCGGATAGGACTCCAAGGCCTCCGGAATAAACAGGCAGCACTTCGTTCAAGCCGTATTCGGCAGAAAAATAGGCCACCCTGTGGTCCTTCTTATCTGGAAATGTCCGGCTGAACCAGGTGTCCTCATTGTTCATATATGTATCAAAGGCGGTGGCGATTTCATCATACCGCTTCATATATTCAGGATCATTCAGCTTTTGCTCCAGCTTTTTCTGACTTACCTCCTGGACGAATCTTACAGGGTTCTTGCCCAGTTTTTCCCAAAGAGGCAGGTCAATCTCCCGGTAAAGATCAATGGCTTCCGAATTCCACGACCACCACAGGTTATACGCTATATCCTTAAGCTTTCTTAATCTCTCCGGTATTACGGCAGTTACTGTTATTTTTCCTAAAAGGTACATTTGCAACCTCCAATTTCTAAATCTTGTTTATTATTATCCATTTTAACACACAAAATAACCGAAATTGTTAGTGGAATGTAAAAATTGATGTTTTTTTAGCTTTTTTTTCCACTGTTAAAAAATCGCCCGACGGCAAAAATATGAAACATGGTTAAGAGATTTTTTATTTATGGACTTGCAGGATGGGGAATGGAGATCATATGGACAGGCCTTGATTCGCTCAGAAGCGGAGATATCAGGCTTACGGGTAATTCGACCATATGGATGCTGCTGGTATATGGTCTGGCGGTTTTTCTCGAGCCCCTGCACGATATCATCCGGGGGTGGAATTTTTTTGCCCGTGGAATTATCTGGGTAGTTCTGATCTGGGGGATGGAATATTCCACGGGACTGCTGCTGTATACCCTCCTGGGAGTTCATCCGTGGCTGTACAACGGTCCTTTTGCCGTTGACGGGCTGGTGACTCTCGCCTACGCTCCCGCATGGTTTGTGGCGGGGATGGTCTTCGAACGGATTCATAACACGCTGGATGCATATCATGTGGCGTAGTGCGGCAACGCAATTTATTACTATATTTATGTAGAAATACCATATTGACCATTATTAATATTTGATTAATATTTTAGGTAAACCATTTCCTCATACTTAAAAATAGTTTATTATAGTAAAGGTATAGCCGGAAGCAGATTTGGCCGGGTATATCAAAATACTGCAGGGTGGTTGGTTTGTGAGCGATATGGGTTACAGAAGCGAAAATATTGAAAAAAAGGTAAAACCGTTAAAAAGCTCCAGTTGGAGAAAGCTGGCAGGCTTTTTGGCGTTTGAATTTATATTCCTGTGTCTGACGACGCCCTTTTTCATTTTCTTCGGTCCTTTCCAGGAAGTGAAGAGAACCGTGGTGGGGGCATCGTGGAGCACTTTCAGCCATCAGTTCATCGCCCGGTTTTTTCTATCGGACGAAGCTATAGCAAGGATTCTCGGAAGTGCTTATGCCGTTGATCCCACAGAACACGGAGAGCAGCTGCAGGAACTGAAATTCGGCAACAGCCACGACCAGTCAATCAAGGTTTATAATATTGACGGCGGTGATTTCGGAGGCAAGCTCATGGTGGTCAGTGATCCCACAAGAGTAGCCGTAGGGTACTCTTCGCAGATCCCGAAGTCAGGTGAAACAACCAGCGTCATTGCAAAAAAGAGCGGCGCAGTGGCGGCCATAAATGCCGGCGGTTTTCTGGACAGGGGCTGGACGGGTACGGGCGGAGCGCCTATGGGTTTTATCATTCATGATGGCAAGGTAGCCTATAATACCGCCAAAAGTGAAGATGTCCGGCAGGATACGGTGGCTTTTACAAAAGACGGAATGCTCATCGTAGGAAAGCATACGATTTCACAACTGAAAAAGCTGGGAGTTACCGAGGGTGTCAGCTTCGGCCCGCCGCTGATAGTCAATGGCAAGCCTACCATCAGCAAGGGGGACGGCGGATGGGGAATCGCGCCGCGGACGGCCATTGGCCAGAAGGAGACGGGAGAGGTTCTGCTGCTGGTGATCGACGGAAGAAGCCTTAGTTCCTTTGGCGCCACATTAAGGGATGTCCAGGATATCCTTCTCAACTATGGCGCCGTCAATGCTGCAAACCTGGACGGCGGATCGTCGACAACGATGTATTTCAACAAAAGTGTGATCAACAAGCCTTCCGACAAGCTGGGGGAACGTACGGTGCCCTCCGCGTTCATTGTCGTTCCACCGAAGGGCGGTGCCGGCAAATGAAAGGATTCATGAGAATTTACAAATGGATAGTGCTTGCAATTATGTTCCAGATAATTGTATTTTCATACTTGGAATTCGTATATCTGCCCAACAGAGGTACGGTAAGGGCTACCTCATTTGAGTTTTCCGATGACGAGGCCGAAGACAAGAGCATTAAAATACCTGACGATGCAGATGGGATAACGGTTTCCTATGACGGGTCCTATGCAGTATACATGCAAAAAGGCAAGCTGACGGTCATTGATGTAAAAAAGAAAGGGAAAGTCCTTAAGGCACTGGAGGCATCCGGCGGTGAATTCACCTTTTTCCGGTGGCTGCCCGACAGGGATATGCTTATCTATTCCATCAAGGAGCCGGAAGGGAAAACAGGCCAGGTGATGATCTCCACGTTTGATCTGGGGCCGGACCTGGAAAGAAGCTACCCCAAAATTACCGGACTGCCGGACGGAAGCGTCGTAACGGACATTGAGCTTTCTCCCCTGACGAATATAGTCTATACCATGGTGAAAACCGGAAAGACGCGAATAAAAGTCTATAAGTACAATATTATGGATGATTTGAGTTCTGTCATAAATACGGGTGTAAATGCAGTCTTCAAGGAAACTGTCTATTCCGACAACCTGATCTATCAGGATGAAGAAGGAAAAATAACCGTCCGGAGCGGAAAGTCGGGAAAGAAAACCTATCTCCCCGTAAAAGGCAGTTTGAAGCTTTTGGCTGTGGATGCGGAGGATAATATTTATGCCGGACAACTGGACGATACAGGCAAAATAACGGCGGTCCATTACGGAAAAGCGGACGCAGCGTCCAAGGAATGGAAGAAAACCGAGCTCGGCGCTTCCTTCGAGCTTTCCAAAGTGGTGATTACACCGAATGGCAATATTTATACCGTCTCGGACATGGAGAAATCCGTCAGCAATGTGACGAATGGAAACAAATTTACGTATGGAGGGGAGCTGCTGGAGGTCGTCGATGATTATATCGTTTCAAAGGATGACCGGAAGCTCAAGCTCACTGCCATCACCAAAAAGGATGAGTAAATACTGGTGCAAATATAACTTCCCGTATAAGTTTCTGAAAATGCAGTCCATTGCGGACGGCACTTACAGAAAAACGAGAAGTTATATTTGCAGTACTCCTAAATTCTAATGCAGTATCAGGCTTGAAATGTTGTAGCAATGGCATATAATATAAATATGTTTTATTACTGTTTTGTCGGGTAGAATATATCTATACATTTGGAGACTATTATTGATTTGGAGGTAAGTCATATGGCAGGCGAAAATATTATTACAGTAACGAAGGACAATTTTGAACAGGAAGTTATGAATTCTCAATTACCGGTGCTGGTAGATTTCTGGGCATCCTGGTGCGGTCCCTGCAGAGCGGTGGCGCCGATTATGGAGCAGCTTGCGGAGGAGTATGCAGGCAAAGCGGTCATTGCCAAGGTAAACGTGGACGATGAAGGGGAGCTTGCTGCGAAATTCAGAGTATTGAGCATTCCCACCGTGATGCTGTTCAAAGGAAGCCAGGTAGTGGAGAAGATCATAGGAGCCAGGTCCAAGGATGAATTTTCCGGTTTGATTAAAAAGAATTTGTAAAAGCTATCCGTAGAATTTTGTTCTTAAAACACTGCAAAAATTTCTAGAAATTGCAGGATTTTTAAAATAAGTATTGAATATATATTACAACTGCATACAATCGCAGATACTATGGGATTACCTGTCATTATCCGGTGATTCCTTTATATTGAGGGGGATTTGCAATGCCTGGTGAAAAACGCTTTGGGACCTCGCTTTTCGGATTCAATAAAGTAGATGTTAATGCTTATATTGAGAAGCTGCTCAGGGAATTTGATGATAAATTGAAAGAAAAAGACGATGAAATCGCTGCTTTGAAGAATCAGAACAGGGAATTCAAGCAGAAGTATGAAGATCTCTCCAAAAGGACGGATCAGGTGAATGAAGACCGTCAAAAAATTGCAAGCGTTCTCATCAGAGCACAGGAGCAAGCGCAGTCCATGCTGGAGGAAGCAAGGCAGGAAGCCCAGGATGAAAGGAAGAGGCTGGAAGAGACCATTGAGTCTGAAAAAGAAAAGCTTGTGGATATTCGCCAGGAATTGAAGACTTTGAAGTCGGAAGTTGTGACTACGCTGAAAAAATACGAAACACAGCTTGGCAGTATCATTAATGAAGATCAGCAGGTAGGATAATTTTGAAAAAAGACTTGAATATGAAAATAGGATAGAGTATAATTTGAATAATTTAAATTCAAGATTGTAAATGCAATGACAGGGAAGAGTACATGCGGAATTCTCAAAGAGAGCCGGAGACGGGTGGAAATCCGGCAGATGCAGGCATGGAATGCAGCCCTTGAGCTTCACCTTGAAAAGCGGGAGGAGTTGATTTTCTTCCGGAGTAGAGGTTGACGTATCCTTACGTTATAAAGGCACAGTATGAAGCTTCGGATTCTCCGGGCAAATGTACTGGCAGAGAGAGCGCCGTTTGGCGTTAACCAGGGTGGTACCGCGAATAACTTCTTCGTCCCTATAGATTTATAGGAGCGAGGAAGTTTTTTATTTTCTTAAGGCGTGAGCGGGGTTTTATTGGCAAATAATATCTTTGAAAAGGAGTGGACACGATGAATGAGATTCTGGAGATTCTGGAGAAAAACAGCAGTATAAGCGTTGAAAATATTGCGCTTATGCTCAACAAAAGTGTTGACGAGGTCAGAGAGAAGATACGCAAGCTTGAGGAAGACGGGATAATCGTCGGCTACAAGGCCCTCATCAACTGGGATAAGACGGACAAAGAGACAGTCACGGCGCTCATTGAAGTCAAGGTAACCCCTCAGCGGGGCCAGGGCTTTGACAAGGTTGCCGAAAGAATTTACAGGTACCCCCAGGTGAAAGCCTGTTATCTTATGTCCGGAGGCTTTGACCTGACGGTGATCATTGAAGGGAACAGCATGAAGGAAGTGGCGCTGTTTGTGGCAGAAAAGCTTGCGCCGATTGAAAATGTTCTCAGTACGGCAACTCACTTTATTCTGAAAAAATACAAGGATAAGGGGATTGTTTTTGAAAAGAAACCGGAAGATGACAGAGAGGCTGTGATTTTATGAATCTGAAAGGCATGGTCAGGAAAAATGTGGCTGATATGCCTCCGTCAGGCATCCGAAAGTACTTTGACCTGATTAACGAGATGAAGGACGCCATATCGTTGGGCATCGGAGAGCCTGATTTCATTACTCCCTGGAGTGTGTGCGAAGCGGGTATCTATTCCCTTGAAAAGGGCCATACCCATTATTCCTCAAATGCAGGCTTCATAGAGCTGAGAAAGGAAATAGCGGCCTATCTGAAAAGGAAATACGGCCTTTCGTATAACCCTAAGAATGAAATCGTGGTCACCGTAGGTGCAAGCGAAGGTATCGATTTAACGCTGAGGGCTCTTGCAGGCCCCGGCGATGAGGTAATCATACCCGAGCCCAGCTTTGTGGCTTATAAGGGCTGCACCATGTTTACAGGTGCGACGCCGGTTGTTGTCAACCTGAGGGCCGAGGATCAGTTCAAGCTGACGCCGGAGCTTCTGGAAAGGGCAATTACCGAAAGGACAAAGGTTTTGATCCTGCCCTTTCCCAATAACCCCACAGGCGCTACGATGAACAGGGAAGAGATGGAAAAGCTTGTTGACGTCCTGAAACACAGGGAGATCGTCGTTATCTCCGATGAAATATATGCCGAGCTTACGTATGAAGGAAAGCATACATCCTTTGCAAGCTTTCCTGAAATGAAGGAAAGGACCGTTTTGATCAACGGGTTTTCCAAAGCCTTTGCCATGACCGGCTGGAGGATTGGATACGCCTGCGGTCATCCGGACCTCATCGGGGAGATGAACAAGATCCACCAGTATGCCATCATGTGTTCTCCCACTACCGCGCAGTATGCAGCGCTCGAAGCCCTTCGTGAAAGCACGGACAATGATGTCAATGAAATGGTAAAAGAGTACAACCGGAGAAGAAGAATCCTTGTGGACGGTTTTAGAAAAGCCGGATGTGATTGCTTTGAGCCCCTTGGAGCCTTTTATGTGTTTCCCAGCATCAGGTCTACGGGGATGACATCGGATGAGTTCTGTGAAAAGCTGCTGAAGGAAGAGAAAGTGCTGGTGGTACCTGGAAATGCCTTTGGTAATTGCGGTGAAGGCTTTGTCAGGGCCACCTATGCAAACTCCATTGAAAATATTACCGAGGCGGTAAAAAGGATCCAGGCCTTCGTAGAAAGGAATCGCAGGCGGCTATAGGCGTATTTTACTGGCGTTCATATCCGCTTGTTGTCATTGCGGGCATAATGCTATAGAGCGCGGGGCAATCTCAAAATCAGGCAGTTGCATAAAAGAATGAGATTACTCTATCGCAGCATGGGTAAATATTATCCTATGCAGGAATGAATAATCCGGCGAGATATGGTATAATGTTTAAAGTAAATAAATGGTAAGCATATAACAAGTGGAGGTAAAATTATGGATGTATTATCTGCCATACAAGGCAGGAGAAGTATTCGTCAGTACAGCGCACGGTTTGTTGAAGACGAAAAACTGGGAAAGGTGCTGGAGGCAGCCAGACTTTCGCCCTCTGCAAGCAACCGCCAATCGTGGAAGTTCGTAGTGGTCAGGGATGACGAGACCAGGGCCAAACTGACCGAAGCCGCCGGAAGACAGGCTTTCGTCGGCCAGGCTCCAGTGATCATCGTTGCTTGCGGTACAGATCCCGAGGGCATTATGATGTGCGGACAGCACCGCCATTCCATCGATTTGTCAATTGCCACAGCTTACATGCTTCTGGAAGCCCATGAGCAGGGACTGGGTACTTGCTGGCTGGGAAGCTTCGATGAGAAGAAAGTAAAAGAAATATTGAATATACCGGAAGGGGTCAGGGTTGTTGCCATCACTCCTTTGGGCTATCCGGCAGAGGAGCCTGCTCCAAGGCCGAGAAAAAAAGTGGATGAGATCGTTTGCCACGAGAAATATAAATAAATGACAGAGAATATTTGTAATTGGAGAGGAGCTTGCTATGAGTTACAATCCGGACAATCAAAGATATGAAGGAATGAAATACAACCGCTGTGGCAAAAGCGGGCTTAAGCTGCCGGCCATATCTCTCGGATTATGGCACAATTTCGGCGGAATTGATGTTTTTGAAAACGGACGCAAGATGGTGCAAAGGGCATTTGATCTTGGAATTACGCACTTTGACCTTGCAAACAATTACGGACCGCCGGCGGGCTCGGCGGAAGAAAACTTTGGGAAGATTCTCAAAGCAGACTTCGCGGGGTACAGGGACGAGATGATTATCTCCACCAAGGCAGGGTATTATATGTGGCCAGGGCCTTATGGAGACTGGGGATCAAGGAAATATCTCCTGGCCAGTCTGGATCAAAGCCTTAAAAGGATGGGGCTGGACTATGTTGACATTTTCTATTCCCACAGGCCGGACCCCAATACACCGATGGAAGAAACCATGGGGGCCCTGGACTTTGCAGTAAGGCAGGGAAAGGCGCTGTATGTGGGAATTTCATCCTACAGTCCGGAACAGACAAGACAGGCGGCAGAGATTCTCAATAGGCTGGGGACGCCCTGCCTCATTCACCAGCCGTCCTACTCTATGTTTAACCGCTGGATCGAGGATGGGCTGCAGGATGTGCTGGAGGAAAAGGGAATAGGATCTATAGCATTTTGCCCTTTACAGCAGGGACTGCTGACGGACAGATACCTGACAGGCATACCTACAGATTCCAGAGCGGCAAAACCCAGTGGTTTTCTGAAGGCAGACCAGATTACCGAAGATAAGATAGCTAAGGTCAGGCAGCTCAATATACTGGCAAAGGAGCGCGGACAGTCGCTTTCACAGATGGCGCTGGCATGGGTGCTGCGAAGGGACAAAGTTACTTCCGCTTTGATCGGCGCAAGTAAAGTGGAACAAATCGAGCAGAATATAGGTGTGCTGAACAATCTACAGTTTAGCGAGGATGAGTTAAAGAGAATAGACAGTATTTTATCCTAAGATATCCCATCTGGTTATTTCATCGGCATGAAAATAGGAGACCTTGTTAAGCAGCCCTTTAAAGTGGGATGCAACAAGGTCTTTTGATTTTGCCATGCATTTCATAATTTTTGTGCCGTTTACTTGAACTTAATTTTCAAAGTGGAGGGAGTACTGCCGTCAGAGCTTAATTCCAAAGATTTTACTGTATTCATATAGAGGCCAGACGGGACTCAAATGGGATGTTTATACTGCAGGCAACCCTTCAGCCGCCTGCAGTATAAACCGGGGTTTTTATATGGCTGCGTTACCGCGTTCGCCGGTTCTGATGCGGAGGGTGTCCGCAACATCATAGATGAATATTTTGCCGTCTCCGACCTCGCCGGTTCTGGCTTCCTTGCTGATTATGCCGATAACCTCTTCCAATTGTTCATCTCGGATCACGGTCTCGATTTTGATCTTTGGAAGCAGGTTCATGGTTACTTCATTTCCGCGAAAATACTCCTTGCGGCCTTTTTGAAGCCCGCAGCCCATCACCTGGCTGATGGTCAATCCATTGACATTGTATTTGTTCAGGGCTTCTTTAATCTCTTCCAGCTTTCCCGGCCGGATAATCGCCTCAACTTTTTTCATACCTTATACCTCCGGCTTTATATTGAAAGGCTGTCCTGTGCTGCAAAGTCAGGATATGCATCTTCTCCATGCTGTGCAGTATCCAGGCCTTCGTCTTCTTCTTGTTCTGTTGCCCTAAGCTTCATAAAGAGGGATATAACCTTCAGGATTACAAAGGTCAGTACTGCGGAAAGGGCTATGGTAACAACCACGCTCAGGGCTTGTATTCCCAACTGTGCAGGATTGCCGAAGAACAAGCCGTTGTTGCCGAGAGGATTCACATCCTTGCTGGCAAAAAGGCCGGTGGCAAGAGCTCCCCACATACCTCCTACGCCGTGGCAGCCAAAAGCGTCAAGTGAATCATCATACCCCAGCTTTGTTTTGACTACGGTGATTGCAAAGTAGCATAAGGGGCTTACTGCCAATCCGATAATTATTGCTGATACGGCGCTGACAAAGCCGGCTCCCGGTGTTATTGCCACCAGTCCGACGACGGCACCGGTCACAGCGCCCAGAAGGGTGGGCTTGCCGTGGTGTATCCATTCGATAATGACCCAGGAGAGTGCGGCTGCCGCAGCTGCCGTATTGGTTGTAAGGAATGCATTCATTGCCAGTCCGTTGGCGCCCAGGGCGCTGCCTGCATTAAAGCCGAACCATCCGAACCAGAGCAACGCGCCTCCGATAAGCACGAAAGGAATATTGTGGGGTACCATGGGAGTCGTTTTGTAGCCTTTGCGTTTCCCCAGCACAAGGGCTGCAACAAGCCCAGCGACACCGGAACTGATATGGACGACGGTACCTCCTGCAAAATCCAGAGCTCCCAGATTTCTGAGCCAGCCGCCTACTCCCCATACCCAGTGTGCCAGAGGATCATAAACCAGCGTTGCCCATAACAGGATAAATATCAAAAAGGCCGGGAAACGCATACGTTCTGCAAAAGCTCCCGTGATAAGGGCCGGTGTGATGATTGCGAACATCATTTGAAACAGTACAAACAGGGATTGGGGAATTGTGCCGGCATAATCTGCATTAGGAGCTCCGCCGATTCCAGTGAGGCCTAACCAGTCAAGCCCGCCGAAAAGGCCGCCCTTATCCGGGCCGAATGCGAGGGTATATCCGATAAAAACCCATTGTATGGACATGAGTGCCATCACGATAAATGAATTCATCATTGTGTTCAGTACGTTTTTCTTCCTGACCATTCCGCCGTAAAAAAGAGCAAGACCGGGCGTCATAATAAATACAAGAACTGCAGAAACGAAAACAAATGCGGTATCGCCGGTGTCGATGGGGGCTCCGCTGTCTGCAAATACTGCGGCCGGAAGGCACAGGACTGCCGACATTGCCAAAGCTAAAGCCAATAACTTCTTTTTCATAAAAACACTCCTCAAACACTCAATATATTTACAGTGAACGTATAAACGGCAATTATTATCGGCTTTGATAATAGGAAGAAAATCCTTAACGAATCGCATCAGCGAGATTCAAAGTTTTATCCGGAACATGCGAAACGCCCTCGTTGCTGATTCGCGCTCGTCCCTTCGCAAAACAAAAAAGACGCATTATCAGGAGAGTTCCATCTCCGGATAAGCGCCTTCACTTACCAGCTTCACTGTATTGTAGCTATTATACCATTGGCACTCTTTAATTGCAATAAAAATTTTTGGAAAATTCATAAAAATCATTTTGTTTTCATTTTTGCAGACGAAATTATCAGCTTTTTACATTGTAATTTGAAATAAATGCAGGAAGGGTAAAAAGAAGTTGCAAATTCCGCAGGAAACCGGGCAGTTTTTTCAAATTAATTTTTCAAAAATGCTTTTATTAGCGTACATTATTTGATATATTAATAAATAATATTAGAATAACGGATAATTATAATTGACGATGAAGTCTTTCAATATGATATGTGCATGCATTCTGGGAGGCTTTTCTGTTTATTTGCATCAGGGGTATAAGTGGCATTGAACCTGGTATGTCATTTACTCGGGGGGCGCGGAGGGCTTATGGCAGGAGAAAAATATCTGGTAGCGGCAGTGGAAAATCCATTTCAAATAAATATTCGCAATATATTGAACCCCAGCGGATTTATATTCCTGGGCAACTGCAGCGATGCAATTTCGCTGATGCGGCTGATAAGAAGCAATCATCCGGATTTTGCCGTCATTGATGCGAGCCTGCAGCCGTTGGAATTGAGAAATGTCCTGGAGACTGTTGACGATGAGATGCTTTGTGCCTGCGTTTTAGTGGGGGATCATCGGGATTCGTCCATTACCTCGCTGCTGGAAAAGTCCAAAGTGATATCCTTTTGCCAGAAGCCGCTCAACAGGGAAATATTGCTGCAAACCGTCGAAATGGCCAATATGAACTTCAAGAGGATTTCCGAGCTGGACAGAAAGCTTAAGGACATGACGGAAAACTATGAGACGCGTAAATCGGTGGAAAGGGCCAAATGGATCCTGATGGAGCGTGAAAACCTCAGTGAAAAGGACGCATATAACCGGATAAGGAAAAAAAGCATGGACAGCAGGATGTCCATGAAAGAAATCGCAGATGCCATTATCTTAACCCATGAAATAACGAAATAACGAGGGGATCAGGCCGGTATAAAAGAAGCTATAGACATACCGGCGGCAGGATTGGTATAATGTTAGTCGAAAACCTGCACAGGAAGTAGTTGTAAAGGTATGCCTTCCGCTTTTGGTTTCTGCAGGCCCGGTCCGTCCGGGTCTCCGGGAAAAGGGAAGCGGCGCATGCATTCAAGTACGCCAAATTCGCAGGGAACTGACAGGAGTTGATAAAGTTGCTGGAATTGGAACAATTCAAAATTGAAATTGACGGTCTGAAAGAGGCAATCGACGAAATGGGGGCTTCACTTTGACATTGCAAGATTGAATGTCGAGATTGAAGAACTTGAACAGAAGGCTGCTGAGCCAGGGTTCTGGGAGGATATGGAGAAATCCCAGAAGGTGCTTCAGAAGACAAAGGGACTTAAGACCAAGGTTGAAAGATACCTGAAGCTGGCAAGTGACTGGGAAGACCTGAAAGTCCTTAATGAACTGGCTCTGGAAGAAAACGACGAAAGTGTCATTTCGGAAATCGGCGAAGGAATGGCCGTGCTGAAGGAAGAGCTTCAAAAGCTGAAGCTTGAGACTTTGCTGATCAAGCCCTATGATAAGAACAACGCAATTCTTACCCTCCATGCCGGCGCAGGAGGCACCGAGGCCCAGGATTGGGTCCAGATGCTGCTGAGAATGTACACGCGATGGGCGGAAAAGCACGGCTATACCGTGAGGACTCTTGATATTCTTGACGGAGACGAAGCAGGGATAAAAAGCGTCGCAACCAACATTATCGGAGAAAATGCCTATGGCTTTCTCAGATCCGAAAAGGGTGTACACCGACTGGTGAGAATCTCGCCCTTCGACGCCTCCGGAAGAAGGCATACTTCATTTGCTTCCGCTGACGTTATGCCGGAACTGGATGATGATATTAAGGTGGATATAGATCCCGAGGATTTACGGGTTGATACTTACCGGGCCAGTGGAGCCGGCGGACAGCATATCAATAAGACGGAATCGGCCATCCGGATTACGCACATACCAACGGGCGTCGTAGTATCCTGCCAGACGGAGCGGTCCCAGTTCCAGAACAGGGATACGGCGATGAAAATGCTGAAGGCAAAGCTGCTGGAGTTAAAAGAGCGTGAGCACAAGGAAAAGATCGAAGATCTGAAGGGTATACAGCTGGATATCGCCTGGGGAAGCCAGATCAGGTCCTATGTATTCTGTCCCTATACACTGGTAAAGGACCACAGGACCAACGCTGAAATGGGCGATGTGAATTCAGTAATGGATGGAGATATAGATAAATTCATCAATGCGTATCTTTCAAGCGGAATCTAGAGCATTTACCACAGATGAAGAAATGTAGCGGCCATCATTGACGGCCATTCAAAGCTTTCCAGCGTAGGCGGCAAATGTTGCACCCACGCTGGATTCTTTTTTATACCCGTGCCGCATGCATTTAGTTTTTACTATATTTTAGCTTAAGAGACTCCGGGTCCAGGGTTACGTTGTAGCTTTCAAAAAAGTGGCCCTTGATTGAAGAATAAAAATGGAAGCTCAGCGTAAAATCCTTTTTGTCAATGGAATGGTCTATAATAAAGCCAGTTTCGGCATTTTGCGCAATTCCGGCAGAAATTTCTTCTGCCAGAATGGATGAGGATTTGAAGGAGATAACTTTAACAAATTGCCCATAGGAGTCTATGTCGAGAATAAAGAAGCCGGACCCCTTTTGCGTCACCGCATAGACAACGGCGGCGTAATGACCGCTGGCGTCCCTGTGTTTTTCCATATCTCTGAAATCATCTCCGGAAGTGAAATAGACATCCACGGAAGTGGACAAATATTTTTCCAAAAACGACTGGCAATCTTTTTTTAGGATTTTTTCTTCAATCAATAAAGTACTTTTTGCGTAATCCGGCCTGACCAGGTAGTAGCCGCTGTCTTCAATTCCTTCGACCAGCAGGTAATAGCTGTCTCTGACGCTTGAATTTTTCGCCTGGACAATTTTAGCATCCTGTCCCAACTGCGTCTTGAGTAAACTTTCCAAGTTTACGACCTTACGGTTTCTGGTCTCGCCGAATTTATCCCTCTCATAGGATTCCTGGGTTTCATCATATTGAAAAGAGGCGGCGATATTTTCGATAAGAGTATTTACAGCCGGATCGGACACGCTTCCGTTTGCAGTGGAATATTCACTGACGGAAACAAACATGGAATATACCTTGTTTTTCTTCACGATATCGGTAGAATAGCACAACCGGCTCCTCCCGTTGGAGTCCATGTAGTTCACCAGCCTGTATATATAGGTGACTCCGCTTTCCTTAACGGTGCTATGACTCAGAAGCTTGTTTACGACTCCCGCATAAGGGGGAGTGTAGTTCCGGATATATTTATTCAGGGAATCGGAGTTCAGGCCGGAAAGGATGGAGGGAAATGCTTCCGCCTTTATGCCCGCTTTTAATTCGCCTTCGGATATGTTTATGTCTATCGGGCCGGACAGCTCAGGTATTTTCAGGGTTAAAGAGTCAAAATTCAAATCTTTTGACGTATCGGCCAATTTCCATTTGACAG
Source organism: Bacillota bacterium (assembly GCA_023433505.1). Classification (GTDB taxonomy): domain Bacteria; phylum Bacillota; class Clostridia; order Acetivibrionales; family DTU013; genus MnB-11. The sequence goes on from JAEZCO010000082.1 coordinate 78,830, forward strand.
GGTAGAAAAAGCTGTAGCCCTCTTCTTTGTTTAAATACTTTTTTAATGGGACATCATTTTTGACTTCCGCCGTTTCGGGCTCCGAAACAGTAAACGAGCCCAGGATGTCCTTAAATTCATTTTTCGATTCTTCCGATGCGTTCTTATAACGGCTGGTCAAGCGGAGGTTGTAAATATGCCCGCGTCCAGCGGTGAAATAATCGCTGATATAGGATACAATTCCATTGTTATCCTTGAGTTCATAGTTCAAAAATACAAATTGATTCCCGTTGATTGCAGTACTGCCTTCTTTTATTACCGTTATATCCTGCTTATAAAATTCCTTTACATAGGAAGCTTTGTCATAAACGGCTTCGGGTATGGAGGTCTGTTCCGAGGAGACGGAAAATATCTGGCTGGGGCTGATTTTCAGGCTTTCGTAATCCAGCCTGCCGCCGATGCTGTTTTTCATATACGGCAAATAGGATGCCGGATATTTTAAAGTGAAGCCGGCTTTTTCATTCCGCATTTCGGTTAAATCGCCGGAATTATTTCCTGCAGCCTTGTAAATACCGGCATTTGCAGCCAATACCGCATCTTTTTTCTCAAAGACCTTCAGTTTGCCGGCCTGAACCGGAAAATCCGGGAAGCGCATACAGCCAAGAAGCTTATAAACAGCTTCTTCGGCAGCTTGATTCAGGCTGCCTGCCTTGAAGGTGAAATTAATACTGATCAGCGATAAATCGCTGTAAACCGGAATAACCATGTCAAGGTGCGTCTCTTCCTGGGAATCCAGTTTGTCGGAATTGATAATGTTATATAGAAAAACATCCGAATTATTGCCAAAAATCTGGTCCTTATCCTGGTAAAAAACTTTCATGTTGGTTTCGGAATAGGGGTCGCCGGTATTGCCGTACAGATAGCTGCTGTGATACAGGTCCTGCAGTGCCGGTATGTAGCTTTTTTGAAGGCCTATGTACTTTGTGAATATTTCAAAATCGATGGATGAATAATCATTGTAATATTTTCTTACGGCTTCCATTGCCGCATTATCCAGTGAATTCTCCCGTATGGCTGCTTGAAGTCCCGAAGCCTGATCCGACAGCAGCAGCACTCCATCTTTTAATTCCAGCTCAAACGGAAAGTCGCTTTGAGGAGAAGAAGCCTGCTCTATCGTATATGCTTTATGATTATATTCAAAGGATAACCCGCTATCAGCATGACTCACCGCTGCCGGTAAAAATATCATGCCTGCCAGGATAAAAAAACCTGCAAGCCACTTCATAGCAAACACCATACCCTGTTATAACAACCAAATTAAAGGAATTTTCCTTTTATAGAAAATTTCCATATTGCAACGGAGCTTCGACAAGGCTGGTCGCAAATGCGCTGCATTTGTTGCTCGCCCATGAATCCCGGGCGGATGATGCCTCGCTATACTCATATTTTAATAATAGCAGAGGCCCCGGAATTCCACAATGAATGTAAACTACTTGTAAAACAAGTGAAATATTTGCTTAATTTTATTAAATATTGTGGTAATATATATTCAATAATGATTAGAGGCAGGCCGGAAGATGAAACCCGATTTTAAAAGCAGGTAATTTTTTATCCGGTCACCTGGAGGATATGCAGATATGGATACACAGCAAAAACTGACAAAGCTGAAGGAAACGTTGAAGAAGATGGATAAAGTGGCTATAGCCTATTCCGGAGGAGTGGACAGTACATTTCTTCTAAAGGTTGCCCATGATACCTTGAAGGATAAGGTTATTGCGATCACCGCCAGGTCTTCAACCTACCCGGAAAGAGAATATAATGAAGCCGTTGCTTACGTAAAAAAGCTGGGCGTAAAGCATATAACCATCGTTTCCGAAGAGCTGGATATTGAAGGCTTTTCCGGCAACCCGGTAAACCGCTGCTATTTTTGTAAAAAGGAATTGTTTACCAAGATAAGCCAGGTGGCAGAACAGCATGGGATCCCCTACATAGCGGACGGCTCCAACACAGACGACCTCGGGGACTACCGCCCGGGTATGGCCGCGCTGAAGGAGCTTGGGGTAGTGAGCCCTCTCAGGGAAGCAGAGATGTCAAAGGACGACATAAGGATTCTGTCCAAGGAAATGAACCTGCCTACATGGGATAAGCAGCCTTTTGCCTGTCTTGCGTCCCGTTTTCCCTATGGTCAGGAAATCACTCATGAAAAGCTGGGGATGATCGACAAGGCGGAGCAGTATATGCTGGACCTTGGATTCAGGCAGGTACGGGTACGTATGCATGGAGATATGGCCAGGATCGAAGTGGCTGTGAACGAGCGAAACAAGTTTTTCGACGAGGCAGTCATGGATAAGGTCCACACTAAAATGCGGGATATTGGCTTCAAATATGTAACGCTGGATCTGAAGGGCTATAGAACCGGCAGTATGAATGAAGTAATAGATACGGAAAAACAGAAATAAAATAGAATGTTCGGTTAGAATAGCCTATGAAATGAGGATTGGGTTTGAATATCGGAATAATTGGAGCCGGCAGGGTTGGGTCGGCTTTCGCCCTTGCCCTGTCCGGCAGTGAAGCTGAAATTTCCGGCATTTTCAGCAGATCCGCCCAAGGGGTGGAATACCTGTCAAACAGATTGAACAGAACCTTTACCAATGATATTGTCGGGACAGTTCAAGCTGCGAATGTCATTTTATTAACCGTGCCCGATTCCGATATAGCAGAGGTTGCGGATAGGATTTGCGAAGCCGGGGCAGCCTGTATCAGCAAAAAAACCTTCCTTCATTGCAGCGGCGCCCTCACATCGTCGGAATTGAGGATTTTAGCCCGGGCGGGGGGCTGTACCGGTTCCTTGCACCCCATACAGACCTTTGCTTCGAGAGAAGAGGGCTGGAAGGGACTGACCGGCATATTTTTCGGCTATGAAGGAGACTCGGCCGCAAGGGTTAAAGCCTTACGCCTGGTAGAAATACTGAAAGGCACTCTCCTTGATATCAAAGCGGAGGTAAAACCTCTTTACCATGCTGCCGCCTGTATTCTCTCCAATTATACCGTGGCGCTTTCGCATATTACGGGGATGCTGCTGGATGAAGCCGGAATCGGCAGGGATGTGGGAATCAAAGCTTTTATGCCTCTCCTTGAAAATACTGTACGGAATATTGCAGCGGTTGGAAGCCTGAAAGCGTTGACAGGCCCTGTTTCAAGAGGTGACAGTGCTACGGTGGCAGGACACCTTGCTGCCATGGCTGGCTGGAATGATGAAGTTTCAGAGCTTTACAGGGTAATAGGCAGAATTACCGTACGGATGGCTATAGAAAAGGGGAGCATTGATCAGGACAGGGCCGGGTTATTGCTGGAGGTCTTGAAATAAGGCCGCCATTGGTATAAAAAAGGGAAATAATATGGGTGTGGAGTTGGAGGGTCCGGATGAATACTGAAAACCTTAAAAAGCTGCTTGAAAATGTCAAAAGCGGCGAAGTAGAAATAGACAGTGCGCTGGCAGAACTAAAAAAGCTGCCGTTTGAGGATCTTGGCTTTGCCAAGGTTGATCACCACAGAAAAATACGCAACGGGTACCCTGAGGTGATTTACTGCCAGGGAAAGACGCTGGGGCAAATAAAAGCAATCGTACAAAAGCTGATGGAGCACGATAACAACATAATGGCGACAAGAGCGGGAAGGGAGGTTTTTGACGCCATTGCGGAAATAACGGATGACGCCGTGTACTATGAACAGGCGAGAATCGTAGTGATCAAGAGGCGGGAAGTTTTAATCTCAGAAAAAATAATCGCCGTGGTTACGGCAGGAACTTCTGATATACCGGTGGCCGAAGAAGCTGCTATCACTGCGGAGGTTATGGGAAATAAAGTGGATAGAATCTATGATGTGGGGGTGGCGGGTATTCACAGGCTCCTTGCCAATACCGACGCCCTGATGAAGGCCAACGTACTGGTGGTAGTGGCCGGTATGGAGGGCGCTCTGGCAAGTGTCGTAGGCGGAATGGTGGATAAGCCGGTGATTGCAGTTCCTACCAGTGTTGGCTATGGAGCCAATTTCGGCGGTTTGTCCGCGCTGCTGACCATGTTGAACAGCTGTGCCAGCGGCATTGGCGTGGTCAATATCGATAACGGCTTCGGCGCAGGCTATCTTGCCAGTATGATAAACCGGATATGAATATTGCAGTGGGCAGCCAGCGCCGGTAAAGATGGCTGATTAGTTGTGCAAACACATTGCCGGCAAGGCTGTCGGCTTTTTGAACAACGTCACAATTCCACTCCTCGTAGGTGGGGGTAACCGATTGAAAAAGCAGTCGGAGGTGGGTTGCAATCCTCAACTGACGCTGTTCAAACGCCACGTATAGGCGTGGCGCACGAAGTGTAGCTTAGGGCGAATTCATTTCGCCCGCAGCGAGGGGGTATGGGGGCATGCCCCCATTGGAAATTGAATAAATGGAGGAAAATAAATGCGAGTTCTATATTTTGACTGTTTTTCGGGAATAAGCGGAGATATGACCATGGGAGCGCTGCTGGACCTTGGCATTGACCCGCAGGTATTCCAAGCGGAATTGGCCAAGCTTAATCTTGACGGCTATGAACTGGAAATTACAACGAAAATAGTAAACGGAATCACCGGGACAGATGTGTCGGTGATTTTAAAGGATATGCATGAAAATGGTCATGAGTCTTTCGGCAGCATTCATGACGGACCGGTGCACATGGATTGTGACGATCACTCTCAACCTCATTCCCATATGCATGATCACACGGGGGAGCACGCTCATGAACATACTCATACCCACACCCACAAAGATGCCGGACCCAGTACGGAACCCGCACATCATCACACCCATTCCGAGCGCAACCTGAAGGATATCAGTCTTATTATAGACCAAAGCAGCCTGAGCGACCGGGTCAAGGCATTCAGCAAGGCGGTTTTCCTTGAAATAGCGGCAGCTGAAGCAAAGGTACATAATCAGGATATAAACGAAGTTCATTTTCACGAGGTTGGAGCTGTGGACTCCATAGTTGATATCGTCGGTGCCGCCATATGTATAGACCTGCTTGGGGTGGAAAAAGTCTACTCTTCGGAATTGCATGACGGAAAAGGGACCATCGTCTGCAGGCATGGCACCATACCGGTACCTGTTCCGGCAGTTGTAGAAATGCTGTCCGGCAGCGGCATACCTCTCATATCCGAAAATATCGGCACCGAGCTTGTCACTCCCACGGGAATGGCCCTGATAAAGCATATGGCAAAGCACTATGGGCAAATGCCGCCGATGCTTGTGGAAAAGGCGGGGTATGGCATGGGAAAGCGTGAAACAGGCAGGTTCAACGCACTTCGTGTTGTGATGGGCAGCATGTATGAAGAAAAGTCCCCGGAGGAAGATATTGTAGTATTGGAAACCAACATTGACGATATGTCTCCCGAGATACTGGGGTATGCTTCTTCCAGGCTTTTTGCAGCCGGAGCCCTGGACGTTTTTTACACTCCGATTTATATGAAAAAAGGCAGACCGGCATTTATGCTGACTGTGCTTGCAAAAGCCGAAACAGAAAAAAATCTGGCGGATATCGTGCTTATGGAAACTTCAACTCTGGGCATCCGGAGGACCACATGCAAAAGGTATTGCATGCAGCGGGAGGTTGTGACCGTAGATACCCGGTACGGCAGTGCAAGAGTAAAAATAGCTTCCATGGACGGCTTTAGAAAAGCTTCGCCGGAGTATGAAGACTGTAGAAAGATCGCTGAAACAGAGGGCATCCCATTGGCCAGGGTATATGAGGCTGTAATGGAAAGTGCCGGAGAAGGTTTGAAGAGCAAGGTTGATGAAAAGTGAGCGGGGATAAGGACAAATTTGTTTACAATCGATTTTCGGAATACCTGAAAAACAGGTATGGCGCCAAAGTTTACAAGCTTCCCGTATGCATACCCGTTACCTGTCCCAACCGTGACGGGCAGAAGGGGACGGGGGGCTGTATTTTTTGCGGCGAAGAGGGCGCCGGCTTTGAGACGCTGCCGGAAACCTTAAGCGTCCGGCAGCAATTGGAACAGAACGCACAATACATTGGTGAGAATTATAAATCCAATAAATTCATCGCCTATTTTCAGAATTACTCTAATACCTACCTGCCTCTGGAGGATTTCAAAAAGTATATTTCAGAGGCTTGCACAGGGAATGTAGTCGCCATCTATATTTCTACCCGGCCGGACTGCATTCATGATCAATACCTAAAGTACCTGTATGAGGTCAAGCAGGAAAAAGGGATGGATATCGTTATTGAGCTGGGCCTGCAAACCGTAAATTACCGGGCGCTTGCCCTTCTCAACAGAGGTCATGGGCTGGCTGAGTTCATTGACGCCGTCATAAGAGTCAAAGGATATGGATTGGAAACCTGTGCCCACTATATTGCGGACCTTCCCATGGATACCATGGGTGATGTTGTTGAAGGTGCCAGGGTTCTTTCGGCATTAGGGGTTCAACAGGTTAAATGCCACTCGCTTTATATACTTGAAAATACGGTCCTTGGCGATATGTTTTCCAGGGGCGAGATTGTGCCGGTTACCATGGAAGAGTTTATGGAAAGAATAATAGCTTTTCTTGAATACCTGGACCCGGCCATCACCGTTCAAAGGCTCCTAGGCAGGGCACCCCAGGAGAAAACGCTTTTTTGCAACTGGAATACCAGCTGGAGAAAGCTGTATGATCGGATCGTTGACCGGATGAAAGAGGAAGGCAGGTATCAGGGGCGCCTATTCGGTTATCTCAACGGGAATGCCTGCCTGGGCAGGTTTTTGCCATAATGGCGGCGGTCTCCCTTGCTTTTGCGGGCTTTATTCACTATAATGAATTTAAATAGATCATAAAGCCGGGTTGCTTTATGATAGGACGGCATTGCAGCCTTTAAAAGAGCGGTTGGTTATCAGCTCTTTTAGAGGCTGTTTTCGTTTCACAATTTTTTGGAGGTGTCCCTGTTGCAGCATTTGATACGGCATAAACCGGAAAAAGAAGATATTCCCGATATTGAAGATATAATTGCAAACAGAAAACTAACCGTCTGCTTTCAGCCGGTTGTTTCCGTAAGCAGAAAAACGGTCAGCGGAATCGAAGGTTTGATCCGGGGAAAGGATACTGCCGAAGGCAGTAAGCTTATTTCACCCTTGGAATTATTTCATGCCGCGCACAAAGCGGACTTGACTCTTGAACTGGACAGGGTATGCAGGGACAAGGTGCTTGAAGCGTATAGCCGGGTTTGTTCAAAGGATCCAAGCAAATTGTTATTTCTGAATGTAGATGCTTCCATTCTGGAAAGGGGAGCCGGTTCCAATTATTTATACAATCAGGTTTTATCCTATGAGATCAATCCCGGCAGCGTGGTTATCGAAATCAACGAATCAAAGGTTCAGAATGATTCTGCCTTGCGAAGGTTTGTTGAGAAATACCGTGGATATGGCTTTATGATCGCTTTGGATGATGTCGGTACAGGGTTTTCCAATATGGACCGCATTCTGATTGTCAAACCGGATATTATCAAGGTCGACATGACGCTTATCCGGGATATCCATGCAGATCATTACAAACAGGGCGTTTTTAAGTCCCTGGTGAACCTGTCCAACAAAATCGGAACCCTGATTGTAGCCGAAGGCGTTGAAACAAAGGAGGAGGCAACGCAGATTCTCAGACTTGGAGGACATCTGATCCAGGGGTATTTCTTTTCAAAGCCTCAGGAGGCATATAGCGGATACGATATTTTTCTTGAAAAAAGCATCGATATCCTGAGAGAGTGTTTTACTGCCTATATGAAAGAAAAAATTCTGGATGAGAAGCTGAAAAACAAGCAGCTGAACATAATCGTAAGCAAATCGATAAAAGCGCTGGCAAAAGTTCCTCATGAGGAATTTGAATCCGAGCTTTTTAGAATCCTCCGGGAAAACCGGAATATCGAGTGCGTGTACATTCTTGATGAAAATGGCGTCCAACTGAGTGATACCATACGTTTACCCGACAAAAGCCCTGTAAAAAAGAACATGTTTTTTTGCGCTGCAAGAAAAGGGACCGATCTTTCCATGGAAAAATACTATTATCCCCTGATTAGCGCGCGACTGAAAAAATATATTACCGAGCCTTATATTTCGCTGGCTACAGGAAATCTTTGCATCACCTGCTCGAGAATCTTTACAAATGCGGACGACAAAAAGTTTATTCTGTGTATGGATTTTATGGTCAATGAAAACAACTATCCCTTTGACCTGGTGAAGGACGCTGCAAATCCGGATATGTTCAATAACCTCAAAGGCAATTCGCCCGCAGAGATCAGCCGGATACTCAGCCAGATGAATGAAAAGATTTTTAAAGACAGTCTGACGGGTTTGTATAACAGGCGGTACATTGAAGAAAGGCTGCCCATTGACATTTGCAGGGCATCAATGGAGAATATGCCAATTTCGGTGATCGTGGCCGATCTTGACCATTTCAAGAAGGTAAACGACGACTATGGCCATCTGGCCGGAGATTTGGTGATCAAGGAATTCGCAAGGATAGCCGAAAGCACTGTCCGAAGAGGCTCGGACTGGATTGCCAGGTATGGGGGAGAAGAATTTTTGATTGTGCTTGTGAATGCCGGTGAAGAAGCTGCTTTCATGGTTTCTGAGGAAATAAGGCAAGCGGTGGGCAATGCAAATTTGGGCTATAACAAGACCAGTATAAGCATAACGGCAAGTTTCGGAACGTTTACCCATTCTTGCGGAAAAATCAGTTATGAGCAGATGATAGACCTTGCGGATAAGAATCTTTATGTGGCAAAGAACACCGGAAGAAATAAAACGGTAAGTAATATTGGCAGTGCTCCTAAGCTGAAAGCAGGGATTTTGAAAAAATAACCAAACAGGATTGAATGCGGGTAGGTCAGATGATATAATTGGTACTGCAGAAAACAAAGAATCGTATTTATTGGAGTGAGGATTATGCTTGAAGCATTCAAAGGTTTGAATATTTTAGATCCAAAGTTTTATATACCTGTTCTGATTGGGATTGTCGTTTTGTTCATTGCGGTAAAAATCGCAAAAAAGCTGGTCAAATTCGTTTTGCTTTTGGCGGTGATCGGACTTGCCTTGCTGATCTATTTCAACATGCCCAGCATCAAGGTAGACGGCGCAACTGCGGTACTGAATCTTAAAGGCCAGGAATACCGTATTGATCCGAAGGATGTTAAAATCGAAAGCAAGGATGAAGAGGGGAAATCCAGAGTATTTCTTGTTTCCGGCGAAACCCGGATTGAGCTGCCTTTCAGTAAGGCCTATGCCGAGAAGTTCATATTGGATAAAATTAAAGGCGAATAGAGAGAGCAGCTTCTAATTTCTTAGACATAAAGACATAAACATCATATATTCAGCGTCCCATAAACCAGCACAATCAAAAACGGCAGTACGCCTACATCTACCCACAGGTTTCCGGAGCCGTTGGCTACAAGCTCCACCCCAAACAGTGGGAGGCCTGCAAAAATGAAAGAGAGTACAATGCCGAAAAACAGTCCCCCTGCCGAGCCTGAAAAAATCATAAAGGGGTAGATCCTTTCCGGATTGGGTCTGCTGATATCCTGCTCCTGCATAATGTCTGTCCATAGAATGCCTGCCTTTTTCACAAGGCGGAAGGCAAGGGGCAAAAGAATCGGGCCAAACAGCAGGTTAACAACGATATTGTTCAAAGATATGATCTCCACCAGCTTTACAAAGGGAACAAGCCTTAAAAGGTCAATTCCCCATGCGATAATGACTGCGCAGGAGATGCTTGCGACAATGCTTATCAGGCCAAACTCAACCAGCTTCAGTGAGGAATTTATCGTCGGCGTCCTGTCCCTGGAATATCCCAGCTTGATCCTTCCCCATAGCTTGTAAGGGATATAGGCAAAAAAGAAATTTCCGATAAAGCCGAATACCGACCCCATGCTCAGCGTCCCGAAACAGTCGCCGGCCAGGTTGCCGATGGCGGCGCCCCATGCGCCGGCAGGGCCGAACAGAAGCCCGAATATTACGGGGAATATGGTCGCAGGCCGAAACTCGGTGTAGCCCGGTATGATAGGTATGGCTTTGGTAGGCAGCAGAAAAAGCATGTAGATGCCGGCGCTAAGAACCGTAAGGGCTACCATTGTACTATATTTCCACATGGAGATAATTTCTTTCACGCATCCACCTCTCAAAACACCTGTCTGACCTTGGTCGACAACATTTTATCATTGCCGGGCGGGAAATGTCTACATGCATTAAGTATAATTATATATTTAATTTTTCAGAATACATGTTATAATACTTTTGGTAGATTGTTAGGAGCACTGAAAATAGTACTTACGCTTTTTCTGCTAATGCCGGCGCTCCAAGACTGCATTTGCAGAAATTTTAGCGTAAGTTATATTTTCACCAGTGCTTAAAGTTGTAACTATTAATAAGTGAAGGAGCAAGCAGAACTATGGGATTGTTTGAGCAATGGAAGGAACTGGCCAACCAGGAAAGACCGCAGCAGCAGAATGACGCATTCTGGAAAGACTATCTGGAAAAAGAAAAAAATAATTATGAATACATATTGGAAAACCGTCAAAATGTTTTTGAAGGTACAATTTCAGAGCTGTCCGGAAAATTCGGAATGGATGAGGTGTACTTTGCCGGTTTCCTGGACGGGATCAATACAAGTCTTGAAGAACAGGTCGAGCTTGAAGGCCTGGAGAGTGACAATTCAATTAAATTAAACATAAATTTTGAAAAGCTTTATTTTAACATGCTGGATGCAAAGGCCGACTGGCTCTACAATCTGGAGCAATGGGAAGGGCTGCTGGCGGAAGAACGCAGAAACCAGATCACAAAGGAGTTTCGCATATCAAAAATGGCCGTCAGCAGCAAAGTGGGCAGAAACGACCCCTGCACCTGCGGCAGCGGGAAGAAATACAAGAAGTGCTGCGGGAAGTGAGAATGCCGGCCCTGTAAGCCGGGCTTACAAATTGGAGATCATGAGGAGAATCAGTATGACAGATAAAATCAAAATGAAAACGCCCCTGGTGGAGATGGATGGGGATGAAATGACCAGAATCATCTGGCAGCAGATTAAAGAGACTCTTTTAATCCCATACATCGATCTGAAAACCGAATATTATGACCTTGGGCTTAAAAAAAGAGATGAGACCGATGACCAGATCACGGTGGATTCGGCAAACGCCACCAAGAAATACGGAGTTGCGGTAAAATGCGCTACGATTACACCCAATGCACAGCGGGTAGAGGAATACAATCTTAAAGAAATGTGGAAAAGCCCCAACGGTACGATTAGAGCAATTCTTGACGGTACGGTTTTCAGGGCGCCCATTATCGTGGACAGTATCAAGCCTTTTGTAAAGACATGGAAAAAGCCCATTACCATCGCAAGACATGCCTATGGCGATGTTTACAGGAATGTCGAATACAGGCTTGAAGGCCCGGGAAAAGCGGAGCTTGTATTTACTGCCGCCGACGGGAAGGTTTCCAAACAGACCATCCATGATTTCAAAGGCCCCGGCGTTATCATGGGCATGCACAACATCGATGATTCCATAAAAAGCTTTGCACGGGCCTGCTTCAATTACGCGCTGGATCAAAAGCAGGATCTGTGGTTTGCCACCAAGGATACCATTTCCAAAAAATATGACCATACCTTCAAGGATATCTTCCAGGAAATCTATGATGAGGAATATGCGGATAAATTCAAAAATGCCGGAATTGAGTATTTTTATACGCTGATTGACGATGCCGTTGCGAGGATTATAAGATCGGAAGGCGGAATGGTCTGGGCTTGTAAAAATTATGACGGCGACGTAATGTCCGATATGGTGGCTACAGCCTTTGGCAGCCTTGCCATGATGACTTCCGTATTGGTTTCACCGGAAGGCCACTATGAATACGAAGCCGCCCATGGGACGGTCACCAGGCATTATTACAAGCACCTGAAGGGTGAGGTGACTTCAACCAATTCCATGGCGACCCTTTTTGCATGGACGGGCGCGCTCAAAAAGCGCGGAGAATTGGACGGCATCGACGAGCTTGTGAAGTTTGCCGAAGCTCTTGAGGCGGCTTCAATCAAAACCATTGACGAAGGCGTTATGACAAAGGACCTTGCCGAGCTTTCGGATGTGCAGAATAAAAAGGTCGTCAGTACGGTGGATTTTCTGAAGGAAATTAAAATCAGGCTGGATAGAATGCCGCAGTAGAAAGTGTCTGTCACCTAAATTAAAGGTCCTATTCTAGGCTAAAGGGTTAGGGTTACTGCTGATTTTCAGGAATGGGCGGGCATGACTGCAAATCCCTGCATCAGGCTCCGTCATGGGCATACTGTAATGTCCAGGCTCATTCCAAAGCGGGCGCTGGCTATTCGCCATCCGTGGCTCAGAGCCAGCGACTTCGGCATCCGTGCCGAAGTGTCACGGGTATTCCTCTGGGGTACCGCATTGGAACTTTACCTGGACAAACAGCCTGCAGCCATGACTCCACATGACGCATTTATTTGCAGCCACGCCCACCCATTTTACTTGAATGTGATAGAGCGGGTTCTGAAATTGCTGTGAGACTCTCTTGAGTCCTCAATTTGGTGGTGTGAATATATGTGTGTCATTGCAAGCGTAATGGAATGAAGCGCGGCAATCTCAAAAACCAGAGTTTTCATTTAAGAAAAAAGAGAATGGCCAGTTCCCTTGTGGGCAATCAGACTATTCAATCAGGCGTAAGGCGTGATATAATGGATTGATGGCTTAATACTCCTGGCAATGAATTTATCCGGAGGGCCGTTGGGGAGCGGAAAATTATGCTGAATATAATTGCATCCATTGCAAGAAAACTTATAGAAACTTTTTTTGTGAATTATTTATTTGTATTTTTATATGTAATCATTATCGTATTCATCCGAATGCAGTATGAGAAGTACAACGAGCTTCAAAGCGGCGTAAATCACTGGCAGAGTAAAAGCCTGAGGGAAATAACCGAGGGCATTATACTGACAGGCTTGACTACAGGCTTTGCAGGAAGCTTCGTGATTATTGCTGCCGGTATTACCATCGATCCGGAAGCTGTCAAATATCTATTTATCATCATGTTTATCCTTTTGGTTTTCAATATCCGGTTTGTTTGCTTTGCCTATCCCGCAGGGATACTTGCCGCCGCCAGCCTGCTGCTGGGCTATCCGAAGGTCGATGTTGCCTCGGTTTTAGGCCTTGCGGCCATTATGCACCTCATTGAAAGTATTCTTATTTACATAAATAAAGGCAAAGACAGCATCCCTGTATTCATTAAGCATAAGGGTGAAATTGCCGGCGCTTGGCTTATCCGGAAGTTCTGGCCCGTACCGGTGGTATTTCTCACCTTTGCGGCACAAAATGCGGCAGGTGGGACCACTTTGATTCCGGATGGCTGGGGAACGCTTTTCAGCACTCAGTCCCTGGGTACCGGAGCCCTTGCCATGGGTTTGGATTGCGTCGTTGCCGTCCTGTGCTATTCGGATCTGGCCATCACGAAGCATCCTGAGCAAAAAAGCAGACAGGCTGCGTTCTTAATTTTCTCTTACAGCTTGATACTATTTGCCATAGCCCTTGTTTCAACCGTGATACCATGGCTGAGATATCCTGGAGCTGTTTTCTGTATGGTCGGGCGGGAGGCCATAACCATTTACGGCAGATACACGGAGAAAAATGGGAAACCGCTGTTTGCCCAGAGCAGACGCGGGCTGAAGGTGATGGATATCCTCCCGAAAAGCCATGCGGAGCTTATGGGAATGCAAAGAGGGGATACCATATTGAATGTCAACGGCAAGGATATTCAGACGGAAGAAGGATTGGTTGAAGCGCTGAAAGATTACCCTGTATTCTCCTGGATCCAGGTTATCGGCTGGGACGGAAAAGAAAAAACCTATGAGTACAGGTGTTATCCCGAGGGCTTCAACACCCTGGGGGTCGTACCGGTTCCGCGGGAGCGGGAAGTAACCTATAATACGGATAAATTCGAGCATCTGAGCATATTGAAAAACATTGTATCCCGTTTCAGAAACATGAACAGGGTTTAAGCGTTCAGGGGCACTGAAAATATAACTTCCCGTATTTCTGAAAATGGCGGCCGCAGTGGATTGTATTTTCAGAAACCTATACGGGAAGTTATATTTTTACCAGTATTCCGTTAACAATCAATAGGTTATTCCAGGCGCAGCGAGACTCCTTCCGGATAAGGCTTCTTCGCTGGCGCTCGGAATGATTTGCTGTTTACAGCTATAAAGGGCTTAAAACGAAGCCGTATTGATACTTCCCGGGTTTGACCTGATATTTTTCATGGATGTTTTTGGTCCACCCCGTATCACCGCCAAGCCCGGAATGGAGAGGGTCTATGTTAACATAGATTTCATTGCGGGGAATTAGGTCGATGGTGTGCCTTGCTGCGGCATAATCCTCGACGCTGTTTCTGTGCACATCTATATGAAACGGACTGTTTGCCTTAAACATAATGCCGCTGCCCTCTCCGTCCGTCAGGGTGAACCACCTTACATCCTCTTTTCCGCCGCATTCGACAGGGAGAATATAGGGATAGTGCTGCTGGTCTACTTTACTGCTATAAAGCCCTATATGGGCACTTTTTTTCCTATCGCTGTAATTTTCATGCGGCCCCCGGCCATACCATTTGAAATCTTCAAATGCCGACGGAAGGACAAAGCTTACTCCGATACGAGGCAATGCGGGAAGTTCAGGACTTGCATCGACCAGGTTTTCTACTTCGATGGTGCCGTCTCCCAGGAGAACGTATCTCATTTTGCTGATAAATCCGTGCTCAAGGCCATCTGCTCGAATGGAAGCCAGTACCTCTACACATATCCTTGAATGGTCATCTGCGGCATAGGCGGAGATATTTATCAACTTTCTTGTCAGCCTGTCTAAACCGGCTTTGTACCACTCAAAAGCGGTGGAATTTTCATTTCCGCCTGCCGCATCAATCCCTGTGGGAGCTCTAAAGTAGTTTTCTGCGGCGCCTGAATTGATAAGCCTGGTACCTCTCCATACATAGGAATCCAGCAGGCCGTCCTGTTTTTTAAAGGTGACCGCCAGGTCCTTGCCCGTGATTATATAGGATTCCGGCGAGGTTTCCAGGGTAAGGCCCAATGCCGGTTTTGCCGGCTCCTGTGTTAAAGGTGAGGATGAAAGGGCCAGCAGCCTGAATTGCTCTTTATAGATCTCATGGCCGGCAGAAGCCCATGGAGTATCCTTATTCAGACGAAAGAAAATATTTATAAAATATTCAGCCCCGCTTTTCTTTGTAAGTCCGGACACCGGCACAAGGAGTTCTCCGCTCTCTCCGGCAGGAATTTCGGGCGCATTGAGCCTGCCGCATTGAACTTCGGTCCCATCCTCGATGATTTGCCAAGCAATGTCCAGGTGCTTTAAATCGTTGTACAGATATTTGTTATATAGCGTGAAGGCGTATTTTTTTATTTCCTTTGCCTTCAGCTTGACCGGCGCCTGAAGCTTCTTGATTTCAAAAGCGCCGGGATGGGGCGTGAGGTCGGGCTGAACCACTCCGTTCAAGCACATGTCAAGCACCGGATCGGTTACCTTTTCGTTGAAATCCCCACCATAAGCCCAGTATTTCCTGCCGTCGGCAGTATATTTTGTAATTGCCTTGTCCGACCAGTCCCAGATAAAGCCGCCTTGAAAACGGGGGTATTTGTCCACATACTCCCAGAACTCATCGAAATTTCCGTTGCTGTTGCTTTTAGAATAGGCATATTCACACATGATTACAGGTCTTTTATCTTTCGGGTCCGCCATGATTTCATCGATCCATGTTAGCTGCGGATACATGGGAACCCGGATATCGCTGATCTGCGGACCCGGATCCCAGCTTTCATATTGGACCAGCCGGTAAGGGTCGTAATCCCGGATCCATCCGGCCATTGCAGCATGATTCATGCCTGAACAGGATTCATTTCCCAGGGACCAAAACAAGATACTGGGATGGTTCTTATCCCGAAGGACCATTCTTACGGCCCGCTCCAGGTAAGCATTTGACCACTCAGGGTCCAGGGAGAGCAGGGAATCCGCGCCATGGGTCTCCAGATTTGCTTCGCCCACAACGTAAATGCCGTATTTATCGCAAAGGTCATGCCAGTAAGGGTCATTCGGGTAATGGGAGGTACGGACGGCATTAAAATTCAACTGCTTCATTGCGATTATTTCTTCCAGCATCCTGTCTTCAGGAATGAACCTTCCCTTTTCAGGATGATGCTCATGTCTGTCGACGCCGCGGATAACCAGCCTTTTGCCGTTTAACGCCACAACCCCGTCGGAATTTATTTCTACTCTTCTAAAACCGATACGAGAGCTTTCATAATCAACTTCTTTGCCCTGGGGGTCAACTAGCGTAAATGTGGCGGTATATAAGTAAGGATTGTCCTCACTCCACTTTTCCGGCGTCCTGACAGGAATTTCAAATAAAGCGGCTCCGGCTTCCGAAGCACGCTTTCCCTTGACATACATGGAAGTCTGAGGGGTGATTTTAGCTGTATATTCCGGCAGAAACAATTGGCCGTCCGCATCATATACTCCGATTTTTATACTGTAATCAGCGTAGCCTTCCTGCCGGTTTACATAGCAAAATGCCACCAACTCCGCATTTTCATACCTGTCGTCCAGCAGGGTGAAAATCTTTAAGTCCCTGATATGTATAGTGGGCTTGCTGTATAGAGCGACAGAACGGTTGATGCCCGACAGATGCCAGTAATCTTGATCTTCCAGGTAGGAACCGTCGCAGAATCTCATTACTTGAAGGGCTATTTTATTTACACCGCGCTTTACGTATCCGGTCAAATCAAACTCGGCAGGGAGCTTGCTGTCCTGGGAGTAACCCACCGCCCTCCCGTTCACCCAGAGATAGAAAGCCGACTCTACGGCGCCGAAATTAACAAAGGTTTTTCTGCCGTCCCAAGCCTCCGGCAGGGTGAATTCCGTAACATAACAGCCTGTGGGATTATTATCGGGCACCTTGGGCGGGTTCAATTCATACTTTCCACAGGCGTTGGAAAGGGATGGCCGTATGAGGTGGGAGCTTTCCGGGGTATCCATTTCAAAGGGATAGGGTACGTTGGTGTAGATGGGATAATCAAAGCCCTGCATTTCCCAATTGCCTGGTACCTCAATTTTGTCCCAGCCGGTGACGTCATAGTCTGCGGCATAAAAATCTTCCGGTACCTTTTCGGGGGTGGGAGCCAGTCTGAATTTCCAGGTCCCATCCAGGGATTTAACATAGTTTGAAGCCTTCCGGTTGCAGCTTTTTGCTTCCTTCAGGGAGGAATACGCTCCGAGGGGGACATGCATGGGTTCCCGGTTTATATGAAGCAGGTGCTGGTTTTCCCAATCATTTTTTTTGAAATCCGCCTTGTGTTTGCTCATAATAGATACTCCAAGCTTTATTATTTGTTTTTTCTGCCACTTTCATAGTACTATATTGTTATTATATAATGGTAAAAGCGTTTAGTATATATGAGCGATTTGTCATTAATATAAGTATATTGCGATCGGAAAGGATTGATATGAAGCGCCAGATTTTTTTACCTGCAGTGCATAAACATCCTTACTTCTGCTTTCCCGAAGCTGTCGGCTGGTATAGGGACCGGCCTCAGCATTCCGTACGGCGGATAGCCGGTGAAGCGGACAGTTATAACATACACCTTGTCATCAACGGAAGAGGATATATGACGGTAGAGGGGAAAACTTACACTTTGCAGCAGGGGGACGCCTTTCTCTATTTTCCCGGGGAAGAACAGGTCTATTATTCTGACGGAGAATGCCCCTGGGAGGTTCAGTGGGTGCATTTCAACGGAAACCTTTTGAAAGAGTTTTTTATCGAGAGGGGCTTTCACCGGGCCAATGGATATACCATTAAATCATGGAAAGCTTTGTCCAATTCCATTGCAGCTCTTTTGGACGAAGCGGAGGAATTCTCAATTCTCCATCCGTCGACGCTATCCGCACTCACCTATGGAATTATCGCGGAATTCATCAGCCAGGCAATACCCCTTACCCAGAATAAAGGCAGTGACCTGTATGACCGGATTATCGGGCTTCTTCCCCGGATACGCCAGGCTTCGGCCAGCCCTTTCATCCTGCGGCAATGGTCGGAATATACCGGCATCAGCACATTTTATTTCTGCAGGGTATTTAAAAAAGCCACCGGCATGCCGCCCACGGAATTCGTCAAACTTTGCCGCCTGCAAAATGCAAAGCAGCTGCTGCTGGAAAAAAGGAACTGGTCGGTCAAACGGATTGCGTTGGAGACGGGCTACCCCAGCATCAGCTACTTCGGACGGATATTCCGGGAAAATGAAGGGGTAAGCCCGGCGGAGTTCAGGAAGATGCATGAGTAAAATTTCACACCATCCGGAAAATCTTTTGGCCCAGTACGGAACAGATCAGTGAAACAGCCAGCTCACCCGTCTGATTCATATGGTCCAGTATGGGATTGATCTCCACGAACTCCGCGGAGCGGAGCTTTTTGCTGTCTGCAATCATTTCGGCAGCCAGGTGGGCTTCCCTGTAAGTCAGGCCTCCCTTGACCGGAGTTCCCACGCCGGGAGCTTCGCCGGGACTCATGACATCCATGTCGAAGCTGAGATGGAAGGCTTCGGTGCCGGCTTCTACGATATTCAAAGCTTTTTTCATGACGGCATTCATTCCGAACATGTCAATGTCGGCCATGGTAAACACCGTGATGCCGGACTTTTTCAATGCGA
Source organism: Bacillota bacterium (assembly GCA_023433505.1). GTDB lineage: Bacteria > Bacillota > Clostridia > Acetivibrionales > DTU013 > MnB-11. The sequence goes on from JAEZCO010000082.1 coordinate 97,581, forward strand.
TGCCTTCTTCGGTATCCAGGCATCTTACACCGATCAATACCACATTTTCAGGATTGACATAGGGGGTGGAAGCTGCTTTGAAGGAAGCCATCTCCAATGCTCCCGTACCGGTGCAGGCAGCCAGTGACATACCGTGAAGATTGCCGGACAAGGTGGTCTTTTCCGTATTGAAGTCGCCGTGGGCGTCGATCCACAGGATCCCTATATTTTTTAGAATTTTCTGCGTACCAAGCACTGTGCCCACGGCAATGCTGTGATCGCCGCCCAGCACAATGGGCATATTTCCGCCAAGGATGCTGCCGCTCACCATTTCGGCCAGGGAGGCATTAACCCTGTTGATTTCGTGAACGTATTTCATTTTGGCATTAATGTTTTCATCCCTGTATTCTTCCGCTACCTGAACGTCGATATTTCCGAGGTCGGTGCTCGTCCTTCCAAGGCTGTTGATGGCATTTTTCAAACCCGCGCACCGGATGGCGCTAGGCCCCATGTCAACGCCTCTCCTGCTTGCGCCCAAATCCATGGGAACGCCGATGATGTCAATATTCATATCTACCTCCATACAATACAAATATTATATCACCGGAACAATTTACTGAAAAGTTCTTTCACTTTGTTTCATTAAATACTATAATAAGTACAATAACATTATGCGTTAGTACTATAACGAAAACTTCATTTCTGATAAAATCGGTCTGTTTTCGTTGTAGCATAAGGGGAGAGATAGTTAAAATGGGTGAGATCAGGTTTCAAGAAATGAAGGATGAATTCCTTCCTGAAGTGATGAGGATCTATAATTATTACATAATGAATTCTACTGCGACCTTTCATGCAAAGGAACTGAATCCCGAGGATATGCGGGCTATCGTTTATACCGGGATGACAAGGTTTAAATCCTTTGCTGTCATCGACGGCGAAAGGATTTGCGGCTACAGCATACTCTCGCCTTTTAAAAAGCGCGAAGCCTATGACGCCACAGCCGAGGTAACCGTGTACCTTGACGACGCCTATACGGGCAAAGGCGTGGGGAGCAAGGCAATAAAGCATCTGGAGGGTGTGGCAAAAGACAATGACTTTCATGTTCTGCTTGCAATTATCTGCGGGGAGAACGACAGCAGCATAAAGCTTTTTCATAAGCTTGGCTACGAGAAGTGTGCGCATTACAAGGAAGTGGGCAAAAAGTTCGGACGTTTACTGGATGTTGTGAGTTATCAGAAAATAATCTGATGCCGGGAGAGGTATAGTATTATGGATTCAGGCGTTGCAAACAGGTATTACCAGGAAGCCAGAAAGCTCGGATTGAAGGAATATTCCAGAAGCATATCGAGAGGTCAGAGCGGTTACCTGCCCTTCATCGAGGATGTAATTAAAAACATCGACATTGTTTCTGAAATTGATCTTGGGATCGTGGACATCCCCATGGAAAAAATCGTAGGTACTTACTCCTATGCAAGAAGCCTCTCCTTTGCAGGGAATTATATGCCCCTTTTGGCCCATAATACCGAGTTCGGGCAAAAATGGCAGAACCTGTGTGACGCGCATATAAACGAAGGTATCAGGGACCCCATCAAGGCCTATGAATACATGAACTGGTTTTATATTGTCGAGGGCAATAAACGGGTCAGCGTTCTTAAATTTTTCAATGCATACTCCATTCCGGGCCGTGTTGCCCGGCTTGTACCCAAATATGATGAAAATGACATCAATATCGTCATCTATTACGAATTCCTTGAGTTCTATAAAAAAACAGGGATTAACGTTTTGTGGTTCACAAGGCGCAACAGCTTCAACAGGCTTCTGGGGTATATAGAGAGCCTTGATATCGATACGCAGTTTTATTCCAATAAGTATAAATATTTCTCCAATTCGATTTATCTGCCTTTCAGAAAGGTTTTCCGCGAGCTAGGGGGGCAGAAGCTGCCCATTACCTCCGGGGATGCTTTCCTCGAGTATACCAAGGTATACGGCATGCCCCATGAAATACATGAGGGGCTGCTGAGATCAAGGCTGGAGCTTTTTATACCTGAGCTGGAGCAGCTGGCCGGGGAAAAGACGGTGGACATTCAGACCATGCCGCAGCAAAGCGGAGGAGAGAACATTCTTTCTGCAATCACGACCCTGGTAAGGCCGAAAAAAATAATGAAAATTGCCTTTGTCTATGCCAAAGACATACAGAGGTCCAGTTGGACTTATTCGCACGAAATGGGAAGGAATCATGTAGACAGGGTTTTGAAGGAGTACATTACCACCAGCTTTGTGGATAACGTACCGGAAAACCTGGATGCTTATGAGTATCTGAAAAGGCTGGCCCTGGAGGGAAATGACGTGATTTTTGTCACCAGTCCCTCCTGTATTAATGCAACCCTGAAGGCAGCGCTGGAATTCCCCTCCGTCAAGTTCCTGAACTGTTCGGAAACCCACTCCTACAAGCATGTGAATACCTACTTCGGCAGAATTTACGAGCCTAGATTTTTAGCCGGTATTGTAGCAGGCTCGGTTTCCAAGTCCAATATACTCGGTTATGTCGGCACTCAGCCTATTCCCGGAGTCATCAACGGGATCAATTCCTTTGCACTTGGAGCAAAGATGGTTAATCCGGACGCCCGGGTTATCGTGGAATGGGCCAACCAATGGGATAATCTTGAACTGATGGAAACGGCAAGCTCGGCACTGATCAATAACGGAGCGGATATAATTTCACACCATGATACTCTTTCCAACAGGGAGTTTTCCAAGGAGTACGGGGTGTACTCGGTACTCTGCAGCATTGATCAGAAGAAATGCAGTCCCAATGACTATATTGCCGCTCCGGTTTGGAACTGGGGGATATTTTACGAAAAAATATTGATGAACATTCTGAATAATGCAGTGAAAAAGGGGGCCAGCCAGAAGGTTGTGAATTTCTGGTGGGGTATGGACTCGGGAATTGTAGATTTCTTTTATTCAAAGAGGTTTGTGCCCAGAGAGACACAGAAGCTTATTGAGTTCCTCAAGTCAATGATCATTAACGGAATGTTTAATCCTTTTACCGGCCCCATCTATAACCAGAACGGGACTTTAAAGGTGAAGGAGAACCAGATAGCCACGCGCCAGCAGATCGTGACCATGAATTGGTTCGTGGATGTCATTGAAAGCGAGTTTCCCAGGCCGGAGAAAAAAATGCCGGCCAGCGACCTGCTTCAGGGTATTTTAGAATAAAATGATGGCAGACGAATAGTATAAACAATATAGGATGCAGAATGCAAAGATGCGGCAAGAGGAACGTCCCCTGCCGCAGATAGAGGTAATGGTATATGAAAATCGTCATCATCGGCGCCGTAGCCGCCGGTACGTCCGCTGCAGCAAAAGCAAGAAGAAATGATGAAAAGGCTGAGATCAAAATCTTCGATATGGATACCGATATTTCTTACTCCGGCTGCGGTTTGCCGTATTACATCGGGACCGGGATCGGAAGCAGGGAAGAGATCGTCCCCAGAGATACCGTCTACTTTAAGCGCAAATACAATGTGGATATTTTTACCCGCCATCAGGTCCTGGAAATCGTCACTGCGGAAAAATCTCTCAAAGTTCTGAATATGGATACCGGCGAGGAGTTCATCGAATCCTTCGACAGGCTTGTCATCGCTACCGGAGCTGAAACAGCCATTCCACCCATTGAAGGAGTAGCAAAGTCCAATATATTCACCCTTCGGAATGTAGACAGTGCAGACCGGATTCGCGATTTTATCCTGACGCGGAAGCCTCAAAAGGCGGTAATCGTCGGCTCCGGCTTTATCGGGCTGGAAATGGCGGAGAGTCTTCAAAGCAGAGGCATTGCCGTAGACATGGTTGAAATGGCGGAGCATGTGATGCCTGCCATTGATAGGGATGTAGCAGTCTATGTGGAGGAGTATTTAAGGGAAAAGGGTGTCGGCCTGTTCCTGAAGGAGACGGTAACAGCTTTCGGCGGGGAGGCCTTTGCGGAGAAAGTCATAATGAAAAGCGGGACTGTCCTCGATACCGATTTAGTCATATTATCCGTCGGCGCCAGGCCGAATGTGAAGCTTGCCGTGAAGGCGGGAGTGGAGATAGGCCCCACGGGAGCCATCAAAGCAAATGCCAGGATGCAGACCAACATTGATTATATATATACCTGCGGTGATTGTGCGGAGAGCTACAGCCTTATAACAGGAAAACCCCTTTACCGGCCTCTGGGCTCAACGGCGAACAAAACCGGGAGAATCGCAGGCGACCAGATAACGGGTGGCAGCCTTGAATTTAAGGGCATTCTCGGTACGGGAATTTTCAAGGTGTTTGATATGGCGGTTGCCGTAACCGGGCTTACGGAGAGCGAAGCCGTCAGGGAGGGCTTTGATGTGGTTACATGCCATAATATCAAGCCTGACAGACCCTCCTATTTCAATGGACACGATATGGTCATAAAGGCTGTTGCAGACAGGTCCACCGGCAGGATTCTGGGTGCCCAGATCGTAGGAAAATCAGGGGTTGACAAGCGGATTGATGTTTTTGCCACCGCCATCACCTTCGGAGCCACGGCGGAGGATCTATCCCATCTTGACCTGGCCTATGCTCCGCCGTTTTCCACCAGCAAGGATCCGGTCATTTATACGGGCATGATCCTGGATAACGATATGAACCGGGGGCGGAAGCTGATTACCGTAAAAGACCTGGAAGAGAAAAAAATGCGCGGTGAAAGTATCTCCGTCATCGACGCAAGGACCAGACAGCAATTTGACAGTTCCCATATGGAAGGCGCCGTAAATATGCCTCAGGAGTGCATGAGAGAGCATATGGACCAGCTTGACAGGGACAATGAAATCGTAACCTATTGCAACAAGGGAGTCACGGGAAATGCGACGCAAAACATTTTACTGAACAGCGGGTTTAACAGGGTTTACAACTTGTCCGGCGGGCATGAGAACTATAAGAAGAATCGGAAGACGGAACTGAAATGATGAGGTGGCATCAATGAAGACAGATACCGGACGGTACCGTGCTGGAGGATAAAACACTGCAGCATGAGTTGAAAGGCTATTCCGAGTATGTAGAAGAAGTAAAATATAAGCTGATACCGTTTATTTGGTAAAGAATAAACAGACGGTATTTGCGGCCAGCCTCGTTAAAACTCCACTGATGAATTTAATTTTGAATTAGGTCGTTATAATCCAGCAGATGATAGCCATAGGCATTGATTATCTGTGTGTTTTGATACTGGGAGATGCGGGGTTGGTTGCTCCTGTAATTCAAATGCTGGTGGCCATGGATGAAATAGCGCGGAGAGTATTGGTCCAGAAGCGCGTTATAGCTCCGGAAACCCTTGTGGCACAGGTCGGTCCCATCTCCAAGGCCCGACGCAGGAGCGTGGGTCATTAGAATGTCAAAGCCTTTATTCCACCAGATCTTCGGCCTTAGCTTCTTAATCCTCTTTCGCATTTGCTCTTCCGTATATTGGTACTCTTTATTGCTATAGCAGTAGCTTCCGCCGAATCCCACGATCCGGATACCCTTATGGACCAACAGCTGGCCGTCGATAGAGACGCAGCCCTCCGGCGGGTTTTTGATATAGTCGGTGTTGTGATTTCCCGGGACATAGAACAGCGGTGCCTTGATCATTGTAACAAGAAATGAAAGGTATTCTGCCTTTAGGTCTCCGCAGGAAAGGATAAGCTCCACGTCGGCGAAGCGTTCCCTGTCAAAATAATCCCATATGTAAGGTTCTTCCTTGTCTGAAACCAGCAATATTTTCATAAAATATCTTTCTATAACGAGATTCCTTTTATTCTATCATTATCCTCATTATTATACAATTCAAATTCGCTTTAAAATATTTTGCAGACCTTTTAACCATTCTGAACGTATAAAACGAATATCGGGAATTATACCGATGAAATTTATTTTTTCTGCAAACGAAAAATAAATTTTGTATAAGGTCGTTATAATTGGAATTAATACATATTAAATGTTATAATTTTCATAGACGAATGCAACCTTATATAATTTACTGGAGGAATACATATGAAAGCAAGTATCAAGCAGGTGTACAGACAGCCCCAGGAGCATTTTGGGAAACAGCTTGAACTCAACGGGTGGGTGCGCACGGTCAGAGATTCAAAGACCTTCGGATTTATTGAGCTGAATGACGGTTCCTTTTTCAAAAATCTTCAGGTAGTATTTGAAGAAAATAAAATTGATAATTTCAAGGATGTGGCAAAGCTCCCGGTAGGGTCTTCCATCCGGGTAGCGGGAGAACTGGTGGAAACTCCCGGTGCAAAACAGCCCTTTGAGCTTAAAGCCGCGCGTATTGATATAGAAGGCCTGTGCTCCCCGGAATACCCGCTGCAGAAAAAAAGGCATTCCTTTGAGTTCCTTCGTACCCTTGCCCACTTACGGCCGCGTACAAATACTTTTTCAGCCGTCTACAGGCTTAGGTCCGCTCTGGCTTTCGCCGTCCACAGATTCTTTCAGGAGAAGGGCTTTGTCTATGTCCATACGCCTATTATAACCAGCAGCGACTGCGAGGGCGCAGGTGAAATGTTCAGAGTAACAACATTGGATTTAACCAAGCTTCCGAAAGATGAGAAGGGCGATATTGATTTTGGCAGCGACTTTTTCGGCAGGCAGACGAGTCTGACGGTAAGCGGGCAGCTGGCAGGAGAAAGCTATTGCATGGCTTTTGGCAATGTCTATACCTTCGGGCCCACCTTCCGGGCGGAGAATTCAAACACCGCCAGGCATGCGTCGGAGTTCTGGATGATCGAGCCGGAAATAGCCTTTGCCGACCTCGGCGACAATATGATGCTGGCGGAAGAGATGATGAAATACCTGATCCGGTATTGTATGGAAAACCTGCCGGAGGAATTGGAATTCTTCAACAGCTTTGTGGACAATACCCTGCTGGAGAGACTCAATCACGTATTGAATTCCGACTTCGGCCATATAACCTATACGGAAGCCATCGCACTTTTGGAAAAGGAGAATTCCGTGTTTGAATATCCGGTAAAATGGGGAAGTGATTTACAGACGGAACATGAAAGGTTCCTGACGGAGAAAATATTTAAGAAGCCGTTATTCGTCACGGATTATCCTAAGGATATCAAAGCTTTCTACATGCGGATGAACGATGACGGCAAGACGGTAGCGGCAATGGACCTGCTTGTTCCGGGCGTAGGTGAGATTATCGGAGGAAGCCAGAGGGAAGAGCGCCTTGAGCTGCTGGAAAAGAGAATGGAAGCCATGGGGCTCAAAGCCGAGGATTACTGGTGGTATCTTGATCTTAGAAGATATGGAAGTACAAAGCACGCAGGCTATGGACTGGGATTTGAAAGAGCGATTATGTATATGACGGGTATGACAAATATCAGGGATGTCATTCCCTTCCCCAGGACTCCCAAGTCGGCAGACTTTTAAAGATAGGTTGTAAATAATATTTTACATAGGAGGGCATTAATATGGCAGAACTGGTAAGAACTCAGGGTAAGGATGATAAAATAAGGATTTCCGATGAAGTAATCGCAACAATCGCGGGCATCGCCGCATCCGAGGTGGAAAACCTCGCTTCCATGAGCGGCGGCTTGAAGGATGGAATCGCCGGCGTCTTCGGGAAGAAAAGCTTTGGCAAGGGTGTCAAGGTGGAGGTCAGGGAAAATGAAGTGACCATTGAAATGTCCATCATTATGCAATATGGCTGCAAAATCCATGAGGTTTCCAGGCAGATCCAGGAGATGGTGCGTTCGTCGGTGGAAAACATGACAGGCATGGCTGTGACTGCAGTAAACATTAACGTCCTTGGGGTGAGTGTCGGCAAAGATACGGTGAAAATTGAAATGGTAGATGATAAAATTCTCCAAGCCGAATGAAAAGGATAGAAAGAGAGATAAATGAAGAAAAAAATATTCAAGCTTCTGATAGTTTTATCTTCAGCCATAATCCTCATTGCATTGATTTTTTTCACAAACGGTCTGGAAGAACTGGGGAACATGTTTGCAAAGGCCCGGCTTTACTGGATTGGAGTGGCATTTGGCTGCATGATCATATACTGGGTTATTGATGCTGCCATATTGCATACCATCGCAGGCGGCCTGCTGGAACATCAGCCTTTAAAAGATTCCGTCAGGGTCACAATGATCGGTCAGTTTTTTAATGCGATAACGCCGCTGTCCGGAGCAGGCCAGCCTGTTCAGGCCTATGTAATGGTCAAGGACGGCGTGAAGCCCGGGCATGCGGCGTCAATTATCGTTATCAAGACATTTCTGCATCAGCTGATCATTGTCTTATACTCCCTGACGGCTTTTGTTCTCAGAGGACCGCTTTTTGCAGACCGCATCCTCCACTTTTATTACTTCTATGCCCTGGGAATGTTGATTAACATTGCCTTCCTGCTTTTCTACGCTTTGTTTATCTATAAAAAGTCAACGGCGAAAAAAGTACTGCTTGCCATTTTCAAGCTCCTTAAAAGGATGAAATTCAAGAAAGCAGAGACCTGGCAGGCAAAGGTGGAAAGCGAGATGGAAAGCTTTGGCGAAGGTGCGTCCATGATAAAGACACACCCGGGCATTGCCATAAGGCTCATCTTTTATCAGATCGTCCAATTTACCTTCTATTTCTCCATTCCCTATTTTATCCATCTTGCGGTGGAGACTAACAGGGTCAGGATATTGGATATGATCATCGCCCAATCCATGATCATCCTTATATCCCTTCTGGTGCCTTCACCCGGTGCGACAGGGGGAGTGGAAGGCTTAAGCTACCTTTTCTACGGCATGTTTTTCAGGCAGGGCTATATTATTCCGGTGATTCTTATATTCCGCCTGCTGACTTACTATTCATCCATTATCATCGGCGGGCTCTTTGCGGTCTTTGCGCCTGAAAAACCGCTGAAACAGCGGACCTAAGCACGGGTACTCCAGGGGAAATATCACTCATTATACTGAAGCTGATACAGGTTGTAATACATTCCTCTTTTAGCCAGCAGTTCCTGGTGGTTGCCCATTTCCCTTATACGTCCCTTGTGCAGGACGATGATCCTGTCTGCGTGCTGTATGGTTGAAAGCCTGTGGGCGATTACAATGGTTGTTCTGTTCCTTGTAAGCTTAGCCAGCGCATCCTGTATCAGCAGCTCTGTTTCGGTATCAATACTGGCAGTGGCTTCATCCAGCACCAGAATGGGAGGGTCAAAGGCCAGAGCCCTTGCAAAGGCCAGCAGCTGCCGTTGGCCTGAAGAATAGGTAGCGCCCCTTTCCTTAACTTCCTCCCCGTATTTAGCCGGCAGAGCTTCGATAAAGCCGCTGGCATTTACAAACTCCGCAGCTTCTTTTACTTTTTCGTCACTGATGCTTTCCTCATTCAATTTGATATTTTCCTTAATGGTGCCGCTGAAAAGGAACACATCCTGCAGCACGACGCCGATGTTCCTTCGGAGGCTGTCAGAAGCGGCGTCTTTTATGTTTATGCCGTCAATCAGTATTTCACCCTTCTGAATTTCATAAAACCGGTTGAGCAAATTGATGATGGAGGTCTTGCCGGCACCGGTGGCGCCGACGATGGCGATGGTTTTGCCGGCGGGAAGCTGGAAGCTGACGTCTTTCAATACCCAATCCTGGTTTTTGTAAGCAAACCAGACATTTTTAAATTCAATGGAAGCACTGAGCCGGTCCTTGTCAAAGTAAAAAGTACCTTCATCTTTTTCCGGTTCTGTATCCAGGACCTGAAAGATTCTCTCCGAAGCTGCCATGGAGGCTTGCAATATATTATACTTTTCAGCAAGGTCATTAATGGGCTGAAAGAACAGGCCCACATAGTTGACAAATGCATACAGAACACCGAACTCTACGGTGCCTTCCACTACTTTGCCCCCGCCGTACCAGATGATCGCTGCGATGGAGAGATAGGAAAGCATCTCAATCACCGGTCTGAAAACGCCGAAGGTCACTATTTCCTTCATTCCTGCATTGTAGTAATCCCTGTTGACTTTTTTGAATTCATTGAGGTTTTCCTTCTCTTTGCTGAAAAGCTGGATAATGCGTATTCCTGTTATATTTTCAGAAAACGCTGAATTGATACGTGCAAGGGTTGTTCTGACAGCACGGTAAACTTCACGGATTTTGATTCTGAAAATGGCTGTAACAACGACAACCACGGGGGTTACCGCCAGCGTTACCAATGCGAGCATGGTATGCATGCGCAGCATGATTACAACGGTGCCAAGCAGCATCAGGACGTCCTTCAGCAGGGTTACCAGAACATTCGTATACATGTCGTTCAACGTTTCAGTGTCGTTTGTCACCCGGGTTACCAGCCGTCCTACGGGGTTCTTGTCAAAGAAGGAAAGCTTCATTCTCTGGAGGTGTGAAAACACCTGCTGCCGGATATTGTAAATGATGGTCTGGCCTGCCTGGTTCAAAGCGTACATTTGAATATAATTGAATAGAAAGCCTAGGGCAATAAGGCTTATAAAGATGATGCCGATTACGCCAAGTCCGGAGATGTCGCCGTTTTTTATCTTGTCGTCAATGGCCACCTTCAGCAGGTATGGCCTGGCAAGGTCGGAAAGGGTCGAACCCAAAAGCATGAATATGGCCACAGTAAAATACTTCCAATAGCTTTTGGCATACACCAGCAGTCTTTTCATCAGCCTGGAGTCATAGGCCTTGCCCAATATTTCCTCTTCGTTCTGATTCGTATATTCTTCAGACATTTCACTCAACTCCTTCTATTTGTTCTGCCAGCAGTTGTTTCCGATAAAGGCTGTAGTACTCGCCTTCCAGGGAGAGCAGCGATTCATGGGTGCCTTTTTCCACGATTTCTCCGTTTTCCAGGACAAGGATCTCATCGGCGTCCTTAATGGTGGAGATCCTGTGGGAGATGATGATGCTGGTACGCTGTTTCATAAGACTTTTCAAGCCTTTCAGGATTTCTTCCTCCGTCTTTGTATCCACGGCGGAGAGACAGTCGTCCAGGATCAAAATTGCCGGGGATCTGAGGATGGCGCGGGCGATGGCAACCCTTTGCTTTTGTCCGCCGGACAGGGTCACGCCTCTTTCGCCTACCTGGGTTTCAAATTTGCCCGGAAAATCCATGATATCATTGTAAAGCATTGCTGTTTTTGACGCTTCAATGATCTCTTCTTCCGTCTTCCCATGATAAAAATCAATATTTTCCCGGAGGGTAGAGGAAAACAGGAAGGTGTCCTGGGGAACGCAGCCTGCGGCATTTCTCAGCACCGGCACAGCGATGCGGTTGATATCCGTCCCGTCGATGAAAAGCATGCCGTCGGGAACGTTGTAAAGCCTGGTAATCAGGTTGGCCAGGGTCGTTTTTCCGCTCCCGGTCCTGCCTACAATGGCCAGGGTTTTTCCCGGTTCCAGTGCGATTTCCAGGTTTTTTAAAACCGGCTTTTCAGTACCCGGGTAGGTGAAGCTCAAATTCCTGAAGGTGATGCCGCCCTTTATATCTAAATTTTTAAGGGTATCCTTTTCCTGTATTTCAGGCACTTCATCCAAAATGGTGTTGACCCTTTTCAGTGAAACGATGCCTCTTTGAAAGATGCTGATGACCCAGCCCAGTGCCGAAACGGGCCAGACCAGCATGCCCAGATAGCTGTTGAAAGCAATAAACTGGCCCAGGGTAATCTGGTTTTTTATGACCAGGATGCCGCCAAACCACAGGCCGATGGCAAATGAGACCGAGGATATGGCCATAATGGCCGGGAACATCATGTTCATAATCATGATGTATTTTATATTCATTTTTTTATTCTGGCTGTTTGCCTTTTCAAACTTCAGAATTTCCCTGGCTTCCTGGACGAAAGCTTTGATCACCCGGATGCCTGAAAAGTTTTCCCTGGCAGTTTCCGTCATTGCGGAAAACGCTTCCTGCATGCGGTTTATCCTCTGCTGCATGGTTTTCAGGAAGAAAGAGGTAGCTATAAGCAAAATGAAAAGAGGGGCGAAGGAGGCCAAAGTCAGCTGGACCCCTGCCGTTTTTATCATCATGACGAGGGAAACCACCGGGATGAGGGCGGAGTCGATGGAGATGATGATCCCCATGCCCGTGGCCATGGTGATGTTTCCAATGTCATTGGTGGCGTGGGCCATGAGGTCGCCGGTTTTGTGACTGGTAAAATAGAAAGCTCCCAGCTTCTGGAGATGAGAATAAAAACGCTCTCTGAGGCTGGCCTCTATTTTTTTGGACACACCCAGGATCAGATATCTCCAGAAGAACCGGAAGGAGGCGATGCCTGCGGCCATGATCACAATGATCAGGGCATATTTCAGGATTCTGGACCTATCCAGCTGCCCTGAATCCAAAAGGTCCGTAATGTTCCCGATAAGCCATGGCAGAATAAGCTGAAGCACATCCACCACCAGAAGGCATAAAACTCCGGCGGCATAATGGTATTTGCCGGCTGCGATCAAATCCTTTATATATCTGAGATTGCCCATAAACTGCACTGTCTCCTTCAACTGTAAGTTTTATCCTTTTATTTTATCATTGGCAGAAGAATAATCAATTGTTTTTATTTTTTTTAAATTTTATTAGACATTGTAAATACTTATCCGTATTATTGATATAGAAAACAAAAAACTTACGGAAACAGGTTTTTTGCTTGTATGCTTTAAGAAATTGAAAATATAAAGCTAAAAGGAGAAATAGAGTATGAGCAGACAATTGTACCGTCCAAGAAGAAACAGAGTCATTGCAGGCGTATGTTCCGGTTTTGCCGATTATTTCGGCATTGATGCCGTAATTATAAGGATTATTACCATCATCATTGCGCTGTCGGGTACCGGAATCCTGGCTTACATTATCGCCGCTGTCATCATGCCCAGCGAAGAAAATGTCCATGGCGGCGAAAACTGGGGGAGAGGTACCGACAGCAGCACCGAGGATTTCATTCATGAGCAGGAAAAGGAAAGAGACGAGTGGGCAGAAGCGCCGAAATACAATTCGGAAAAGAACAAGCTGGTCATCGGAGCGATCCTGGTGGGGGTGGGCATTCTGTTCCTCATCCGGCAATTCATCCCTCATTTTGATTACAAGCTTCTGGTACCCGTGGTCCTCATAGGGGTCGGCGGTCTCATTCTTGTCAAAGGGAGGCGTTAATCCGATGAAAAGCAATAGGGGTGTGGGGTTTGGAGTTTTTCTCCTTACGGTAGGAATCATATGGGTACTGGTGAGCGTGGGCGTAATTTCATGGTCCGTTTTCAATGCGCTGATGGTGCTGTGGCCGCTTATTCTGGTGATCATCGGCGTTAACATCATCTTCAGGAACAATGAAATCATCAAGGCTGTCGCCTGGGTTGCTTTTCTGGCAGTCGTCATTTCCTACGGGTATTTCTTTGATAACGGCGTCCGGAATCCGGGGCAGGAGATGACCGCCGGCAGGACCGTTACGGTGGAAAAGCGTGCCGAAGTGCAAAAAGGCAACCTGCAAATAGGATTTGGAGGTACCAGGCTCTCTTTGGATTCCAATACCTCCAAGTTACTGGAAGCGAATATTCAGGATACCGGAGTGACTTACAAGGAAGAGACCTCCGGGGATGAAAACAACATTTCCTTTAATAAAAAGACATATAAAGTCACAAACTTTAACAGCAACTTGAAGAATCATTACAATACTTTCCATTTGAGCAGTGAGGTTCCCTGGGATATTGATATCGACACCGGCGCTGTGGACGGCGATTTCGACATGTCGGAGCTGGCCGTTGAAAAGCTGTCTCTGGATACCGGAGCGGCAAATCTCAGCTTCACGCTGGGTTCCAGATATGCAAATCCCATCATAGATGTAAATGCGGGCGCTTCCAAAATAGAGGTCAATGTGCCTTCTGATGCAGGCGTGAAGGTCAGAATGGACGGGGCATTGAATGCTACGAATTTTGACGGGCCCGATTGGGAAAAGAAAAACGGGGTCTACTATTCCAAAAACTATGAAGCTGCAAGCGTAAAAATCGATATGGATGTAGACATGGGCGTAGGCAAATTTGATGTAAATTTTAACTAATACTACAGCGTAAACAACCAATTCAACCTTACAGAAATAGTGAGTTGAAGCATTCGCAATATATCTGTAAGGCGCATAAATGCTGGTTTATTAATGAAGTTTACGCTGTAGTACTAAAAGTGCCGGGATCTCCTGACCGCAGGAATGCGTCAGACGGATATCCGGAAGCCATTGCGACCGGGAAGGATTCAGCATGGGTTTCAAATACAAGGACAGAGCGGATGAATTTAAAAATGAATTTGTAAAGGAATGGTGGAATACGTCTGCCGAGTTTCCGGCGTTTAAAAAGACATACGGTATAAAATGCCAGAAGTCCGCAGAAAGGAAAATGGATTCGGTTGTGGAGCAGATGCTGGCTCAAGTAAGAATGGACCCGTACAGTATCCAGAAAGATTATTCTGCCTGGGGCTTAAAAATAAGAGAGCTTCTCCGTATCATCGGCGATGAAATTCTTGAGCTTGACGGGGGAGGCACCGAGGTTTTGCTGAATGGAGGTTACTGCAAGGTAACCTCTGATTTTATTGACGAAGCCCGCAGCTTTGACGGGTCCATCAAAACTGCAGACATTTTCCAGGCGATGCGGAATGCGTGGATCATGAATTGCATCCAGGTGCTTTTTGATAAGGAAGTGCAATTCACCCCTGCATTATTTGCCTACAGCATGCTTTATCCCTATACCGACAACTATCTGGATTCCAAAGCCGTGGGTCTGGAGGAGAAACTCCGGTATGGCGGCAGGTTCAAGCTTGTCCTGGAGGGCAAGCGCCTGGAGGCTGATAACCCCTATGAAGCGAAAATATTCAAGCTGGTAGAGATGATTGAGTCCCAGTTCGGCAGGGAGCAATATCCCCAGGTTTATGAAAGCCTGCTGGAAATACACATTTCCCAGCAGAGAAGTCTGAAGCAGCAAAAGGGATTGCTTTCGCCTTATGAATCCGACATACCCGGCATCAGCTTCGCAAAAGGCGGTTCATCCGTCCTGGCGGATGCATTTCTCATTAATGGTTCCATGACGGAGGCCCAGGCCAGGTTTATGTTCGGCTTCGGAATATTCCTGCAGCTTACGGACGACGCCCAGGATGTGGAGAATGATTTAAAAAACAGGCATATGACCATGTTTTCCCAGACCGCAGGCAAATGGAAGCTGGATTCTGTCATGAGCAAGCTTTTGAATTTCATGTTTACCCTGATAGATAATGACCAATGCTTCAACACTCCCCAGATGACGGAGCAGAAGCGCTTGATCCGAAGCAGCTGCGCCTTGCTGCTCATCATCGCCGCCGCCAATAATTCTTCAAACTACAGCAAAGCCTTTCTGAAAAAGCTAGAAAAACATTCTCCCTTTCGCTTCCGTTATCTTCGGAAGCTGTGTAAAAGAGCCGGAAAAGAGTTTGTTACACTCTTTCAAAAAAATGATACTGTCCCCATGGACAGCATTATTGCCAGGGCCCTAACGTTGTAAGCAAATAAATTAATCCGTGCAGGTCCGGTAAACGGCAATTATTTTCAATTTTACATTTCAAATGACTGACAGAGGCTTTTTTGACGTAAGCAAAAAGGTTTTATCAGCCTGGAATAAAATAAAACGTAAAATGTATACAAAAAAAATAATGTTAACCTAATTTATATTACATATCCATCGAATAATATGATAAGATTATAGAAGAGGTGACCATGGGTCGCCTGAAAAAAGGAAATAAGTGTTAAACACGAAGCGGGGGGTGTTGGATTGCGCAACAGAAAAAGTCCCTGGGTACTGCTGCTGCTGATTCTGGCAGGAGCTTTGATCGGCGGGATCGCAGGCGGTATACTTGCCGGGAATCCGGGTCTTTCCTGGATCAGTCTGGGCGGAGCTAACGGTTACAGGGAGTTAATCGCCTTTTCCATGAATCCCCTGGTGGATACCCATGTGATCCGGCTGGGCTTTGACTTTGCTTTAAGAGTCAATGCGGGAAGTCTGCTTGGCATGATCCTGGGAATAATACTCTATACAAGGATGTGAGCAAAAGAACGGAATGACGGTAAATGTGAAGAATATGGAGCCAATCATACTGGCTTCGGCCTCGCCAAGACGAAAAGAACTGTTAAGCCAGGCACATATCCCCTTCATCGTCAAGCCCAGCGATTTTGATGAAGCCTTGGAAATGTCGGGAAGTCCTGCGGAAAAAGCAGAAGCCCTGGCATATTTCAAAGCGCTGGAGGTTGCCCAAAAGACTCCCGGCAGCCTGGTCCTTGGCGCAGATACCATTGTAGTCCTGGATGACGCTATATTTGGAAAGCCCGCAGACAATGACGAGGCCTTCAGAATGCTTTCAAGCCTGAGCGGACGTGAACACCTGGTAATCACCGGCGTTGCCCTGATTGATACGAGGCAGGGGATTGTAAAAAAAGGCCATGAGGTTACGAAGGTAAGGTTTGCAAAACTATCACCGGAGGAAATCAAGTTCTATATTTCCACCGGGGAGACGGAAGGGAAAGCCGGCGCCTATGCTGTCCAGGGTATCGGGGCCATGCTGGTGGAAAGCCTTGAGGGTTGCTATTCAAATGTCGTGGGGCTGCCTTTGATGAAGCTGAGAAAAATGCTGGAAGATTTTAATGTATATGTGCTGGAAGATAGGAAATAAAAATATATTTTGTTGTATTTTCCCAATTGTTTGTTTGGCATCCGGGTGGTAAAATAAGGTTGTCGACAAAAGATGTAAATAAATTACAGTGGGGGTTATGCAGCAATTGTATTATAATCTGAAAATGAAGGACATGCCTTTAAGTGAAAGGCCTTATGAAAAGCTTGAGCAATACGGTCCTGAGATGCTTTCCAACGCTGAGCTGCTGGCAGTGGTCATAAGAACGGGAAACCGGCATGAAACGTCCGTTGCCATCGCACAAAGAATATTGGCAATGAATGAAGCGGACGGGGGGATGGCATTTTTACATGACCGTTCACTGGAGGAGCTGAGGGAGACCAAAGGAATCGGCAGAGTCAAAGCGATACAGATCAAAGCTGTCATGGAGATATCCAAAAGGATTTCGTCGGCTTTTATCATGAACAACAGGATTGCGGTGAAATCACCGGAAGATGTGAGCAGGCTTTTAATGGAAGAATTGAGGTATTTGAAGAAGGAAGTGTTCAAAATCATTCTTCTTAACACGAAAAACTATATAATAAAAAGTGTGAATGTTTCGATGGGGAGCCTGAATTCATCCATCGTACACCCGAGAGAAGTATTCAGCGAGGCGGTAAAGGCAGGCTGTTCGGGACTGCTGCTGGCGCATAACCATCCCAGCGGAGACCCTGAGCCCAGCCGGGAGGACATCGACACCACACAGCGGCTTGTGAATGCCGGAGATATACTGGGAATTAAGGTTTTGGACCATATCATCATCGGTGACGGCAGATACATAAGCTTTAAAGAGCAGGGGCTGATTTTTTAACTAGGATTTCAATGTATTTTGGAAATAAACCGAATTCAAATGAAAAATATTCAGGAGGACTTTGAAATGGGATTTTTAGCGAAGGATATAGGGATCGATCTGGGCACCGCCAACACTCTGGTCCATGTAAAAGGCAGAGGAATCGTTGTGCGGGAGCCTTCGGTCGTTGCAATAAACAAGAAGACCAACTCCATCCTTGCCGTCGGCGATGAAGCAAAGAGCATGATCGGAAGGACGCCGGGCGACATTGTAGCTATCCGGCCCATGAAAGACGGCGTCATTGCGGATTTCGACATTACGCAGAGCATGCTGAAATATTTTATTAAGAAAGCTTTCTCCGGCGGATTCATGTCAAAGCCGAGAGTCGTTATCTGCGTGCCCTCGGGTGTAACAGAGGTGGAGAAAAGGGCTGTTGAAGAAGCTACCCTTCAAGCGGGCGCAAAAGAAGCCTATTTGATTGAAGAACCAATGGCGGCGGCCATCGGTGCAAGTCTTCCGGTGGAAGAACCTTCGGGAAGCATGATTGTGGATATCGGCGGAGGAACAAGCGAAGTCGCCGTCATCTCCCTTGGCGGAATCGTTACAAGTAAATCCCTTCGTATCGCCGGCGACGAATTTGATGAGGCAATCGTCCACTATGTAAAAAAGGAATATAATCTGATGATCGGCGAAAGGACTGCGGAAGAGATCAAAATGAGAATCGGAGCCGCCTATCCCAAGCCAAAGGAAGAATACATGGAGGTAAGGGGAAGGGATCTGATAACAGGTCTGCCCAAGAATCTGTCCATATCTTCCGCAGAAATCATGGAGGCACTGAAGGAACCCATCAATTCCATTGTGGATTCAATTAAATATACCCTTGAAAAGACGCCGCCGGAGCTTGCTTCGGACATCATGGACAGGGGTATAATGCTTGCGGGCGGAGGAGCTTTGCTCAGCGGTCTGGACAAGCTGATCAAGGAAGAGACGGGAATGTCCGTCACCGTAGCTGAAAATCCCCTGGACTGTGTGGCGATCGGGGCGGGTAAGGTTTTGGACGAAATAGAGACATTAAAACGGGTACTGATTTCACCGAGAAAATTAAAATAGAGAGGAGACTCGCCAATTGCTGCGCCTTTTTAGAAGCAAATGGTTTATAGTTTCTTTAATAACAATATTTATATTGGTTATTATGGGGGTTTCGGTCAATAAAAACAGTAGGATCAACTGGTTGAACAACATCATCAGCGTACCGCTCACACCTGTACAGGCCCTCTTTTCTTCCATAGGACAGAAGGTCGATGACGGGTTGTCCTTTTTTCAGGACATCGACACGGTGAGAAAAGAAAATGTTACTCTGACAGAGCAAGTGTACGAACTGGAAAGAGAAAACAGGGAACTTCTCTCCTTTAAGGTCAAGAATGAGGAATTAAGACTGGCCCTTAATTTAAAAGCACAATTTGATGATTATGAAATAAAGGGAGCCAATATTGTAGCCATCGACCCCGGCAACTGGTTTAATATTTTCAAGATCGATATTGGCAGCAAGGACGGCATAAAGGTCGACTGCCCTGTGGTAACCAGTTCCAAAGGCCTGGTGGGCAGGGTGATGTCCGCAGATCTGACGTCGGCAAAGGTTTTGACCATCATTGATGAAGACAGCGCCGTAGCATGCTGGATCTCGAAAACCGGCGGGGGACATGCGATTGTGCGGGGAGACATGCAGCTCAAGGAACAGGGGCGCTGCAGGATGGATTATATTCCGCTGGACGTGGATGTCGAAGTGGGAGATGTTATTGAAACGTCAGGTCTGGGCGGAATCTATCCCAAAGGCATCATGGTAGGGAAGGTCATCGAGGTAAGGAAGACCAACAGCGAAATGAACAGATATGCCATCATTGAACCGGCAGCCGATTTCAAAAGGCTGGAGGAAGTATATGTGCTCAGAAGCAGAGTAGAAAATACTGAAACAGGCAGTGTGGAAAAATGAAACTGAAAGTTCTCGTCTATACTATTTTACTTTTGTTGCTTCTGCTGCTCCAATCCACTTTATTGGGCTATGCCAGGATCTACAATGTAAAACCCAATTTGCTTATAGTCTTTGTGATCTGTGTAGCACTGCTGAGGGGGAATATTGAGGGAGCGTCGGTGGGTTTTTTTGCCGGTTTGCTGTTGGATATGGCTTTTGGGAAATTTATCGGATTCTACACCCTGCTGGGCTTTTATCTGGGGCTGGCTGTGGGATCGGTAAACCGGAGGCTTTACCGGGAAAATTATCTTGTGGCTGTTTTTTTCACTTTTGTTGCCACACTGGTATATGAAGCGGCGGTATATGTTTTAAGCAACTTCATGTCGGATAATATGGAGCTTCTTATGCCCCTGACGACAAAAATATTGCCTGAGGCGGCCTACAACAGCCTTGTGTCCATAATTATTTTTGCAGTGGTAATAAAAATCAGCCATAGATTTGAAAAATCTGGTAAATCAGCCAGAAAGTACTGAAGAGTAAAAGGATCCTTGAAAGGGTGAGGATAATTGAAGGATAAATTAAATAACCGGTATTTAATGCTTGGAATCTGTTTCATTATGTTTTTCTTTATTATTGTAATGCGACTGGTCAATTTGCAAATCGTTGAAGGCGAAAAATATAATATGGATTCGCAGCGAAGAGTTCTTAAGGAAAGCACTGTCACGGCGCCCAGAGGCAAAATACTCGACCGGTACGGAGCGCCTATCGCAGTGAACCGCCAGGGCTTTACCGTAAAGATCGTAAAAACGGATATAAGCAATGACGAGCTGAACAAAATGCTTTATGAGCTGGCATGCATTTTTGAGAAAAACAACAAGGGCTATATCAACAGTCTTACCAAATACCTCACTTTCAATCCTTTATCCTTCAATGGGAAATCCGTGGATGAAATCGTAAAGTGGGAGAAAAACAAAGACAGGCTGGCCATCACCAAAGATTCCGACCTGCAGAAAACTCCGGAAGGACTTTTTAAGTACCTGCGGGAGGTGAAATTTAAAATATCCTCCTCTTTTAACGACGAGCAGGCATTTAAGATAATGAAGCTGCGTTATGAAATCCTTATCGATAACTGGAACTACAGTAACGGCGGTACAGTTCTCCTGGCAAGGGACGTGGGCATGGAAGTCATTGCCGAAATTGAAGAGAGGCATCATAAATTTTCAGGGGTCATTACCGACGTGGAGCCCATGAGACAATACCTGGACGCATATTATGAGGGTCAGGTGCTGGGTTATGTTAGGGCAATAAGCTCGGAGCAGCTTGAAAGCCTTAAGGAAGAAGGCTATGACAGCACGGACATTATCGGCCAGACAGGCATAGAAAAATCCGCGGAAAGGTATCTTAGGGGCAAGGATGGAAAGAAGAGCATCGAAGTGGATGTAAGCGGGAGACTGACGGAGGAGAATGAAAGCGTTCCCGCCATACCCGGAAGCGACGTGGTGCTGACCATCGATACGAATCTCCAGAAAGCCGCCATGGAATCTTTGAAACGGAACATAGACAAAATACGTGCCGGCAACGATAAAAACAACCATCAGGATGCCAATTCCGGCGCTGTTGTGGCAATGGATGTAAATACGGGAGATGTGCTTGCGATGGCAAGTTATCCCAGCTTTGATCCTGCGGTATACCTGGCAGGCTCCGAAGACAAAGTGGCACAGCAGACTATAACCGATTTGAATACCGACCTGAATAAGCCCCAGTTTAACAGAGCCATTCAGGGCACCTATGCGCCGGGTTCTACTTTTAAGCCTTTAACGGCAATCGCTGCTTTGGAGACAGGGATTATTTCACCGGATAACAGCAGAAGATATGACCATGGCAAGGAAGATTTCGGCGGCAAGGACTTTTATTGCCTGGAATTCAAGCAGGGACACGGATGGCTTGACCTGAAAAAAGCGCTCGAAACCTCCTGCAATATCTATTTTCATGATATCGGCTATTCTACAGGCATCGAGAGTTTGGACAAATGGGCAGGGTATTTCGGGCTTGGCAAAAAAACGGGAATCGATTTGCCCAGTGAGTATGCAGGCTTCATGTCTTCCAAAGAAGTGAAGAAAAAGCTTCATGCCAATGACGCCTGGAGACCTGCCGATACGGCCCAGGTAGCCATCGGACAGTTCGACAATGCGTTTACCCCTCTGCAGATTGTAACCTATATCAGCGCTATCGCAAACGGCGGGAAGCTTTACAAGCCCAATATCATCAAGCGGGTGATAAAGTACGACGGCTCAACGGTCAATGAAACCCAGCCGTCCTTTCAGCAAATACCGGTAAAGGCTTCAACCATTGCTGCGGTGAAGGAAGGCATGGTGGCGGTTACCTCTTCGGTAGACGGTACGGCAAAAAGCTATTTTACGGATTTCCCATACACAGTAGCCGGTAAAACAGGTACTGCCCAGACGGCGGGCAAATCAGCCTCAAGATCGGACAATGCGCTCTTCGTTTGTTACGTGCCTGCGGACAATCCCAAAATCGCTGTGGCGGTGGTGGTAGAACGCGGTGTCTGGGGATCCAATACGGCGCCTATAGCAAGAGATATCCTGGATGCATACTTCGGGCTCACAAAGACCAATACTGCAGACGATACGTTAAAGCCTGAAGAGGCGGTATTTACTCAATAATAGGCTGTCTGCGGCATGTAATAGGAATCCGGTGCAGCGTCAGCCGTTGAAGGACGATGGTCATTGCCGCTTTCAACAATGCCGCAGGATTTTTAGATGCACCCTGTGACGGCTCCCACTTGAAAAGCCCTATAAAAAATGTAATAATGTTATCATGATATTCAGGGGGTTGGTCATGGACGAAAATGTAGTCAGCTTTAAGGCAACAGTGAATGGTTTGATTCTGATTCTCAGAGAAGAAGATGATTTTGACACAATTTACAGGCATATAGAGATGAAGGTGGCTTCATCCGGCAGGTTCTTCAAAGGTGCCAGTATAGGCGTCAAGTACAGGGGCAGAAAGCTATCTCCGGAAGAGGAAGGCAAATTGGCAGAGCTTCTGGCTGCAAGCACCGGCGCTGAGATAAAGAGCTTTGAGGAAGATGCCGAGCAGCCGGAAAAAACAGCGGCGGCTGAAAGCACGCAAAATAAGGAAAAGCCCAAAATGCGGCTGATGTATTTTAAAGGTCTGGAAGAGGGGACGACGAAATTTTATAAAGGAACAGTCCGTTCGGGAAATCTTGTGAGCTTTGAAGGAAATATTGTGGTTATGGGCGACGTAAACCCGGGCGGTGAAATCGTTGCGACGGGCAATGTCGTTGTCATGGGTTCTTTGCGTGGGATCGTCCACGCGGGAGCAGACGGAAACAAGGAAGCTGTTGTCGCAGCCCTGAGTCTTCAGCCCACGCAGCTGCGGATTGCGGATGTAATAACCAGATCTCCCGATACAATGGGCGGCAAGGCCGCATTGAATCCGGAAATGGCATTTGTGAAGGATGACAGGGTGTACATAGAAAATTTTCTGCCACAGCATAAGTAGTGAGTGATAATCGAGGAAAATTGTATTTGCCGTGAGCGTGGCATTGACGATTATTGCACCTGACCCGGACAGTATGTGTCCGATGCATTTGACAAAAGCTATAAAGAAATATATATTTACAGTAAGCCTGATTTTTAACACGGGAGGTACATAAGCGAATGGGTGAAGTCATAGTAGTAACTTCAGGTAAGGGTGGTGTCGGTAAAACCACGACTACGGCAAATATCGGTGTAGGTCTTGCCCTTGCGGGGAAGAAGGTTGTTTTGATCGACACGGATATCGGTCTTAGAAACCTGGATGTGGTGATGGGGCTTGAAAACAGGATCGTTTACGATCTGGTGGATGTGGTTGAAGGCTTTTGCAGAGTAAAACAGGCTTTGATAAAGGACAAGCGTTATGACGGCCTTTATCTCCTTCCGGCCGCCCAGACAAGGGATAAATCAGCGGTAAGCCCGCAGCAGATGATGAAGCTGTGCGATGAATTGCGGGAAGAATTCGATTATATCATCATCGATTGTCCTGCCGGTATCGAACAGGGCTTTAAAAATGCAATTGCAGGCGCAGACAGAGCCGTTGTCGTTACTACTCCCGAGGTATCCGCAGTAAGAGATGCGGACAGGATCATAGGGCTCCTGGAGGCAAACGAGCTTAAGAATCCCAGGCTGCTGGTCAACAGGGTCCGTATTGATATGGTTAAACGCGGAGATATGATGAATATCGACGATATTATAGATATACTGGCAATAGGCCTCATCGGAGTCGTTCCCGATGATGAAAAGATCGTAGTATCCACCAACAAAGGCGAGCCTGCCATCACCGATGATAAGTCGCCGGCCGGCCAAGCTTACAGGAATATTGCCAAGAGGATCATGGGAGAAGAGGTCCCCTTCCTGAACCTGGAAAACGATGGCGGGTGGATGTTGAAACTTAAAAAAATATTTGGTCTTAAAGCCACCTGAAGGGAGAGAGAATAATGCTTGATCTGCTGAAAATATTTGGAAAGCCAAAAGCGTCAAAAGATGTAGCAAAAGAAAGATTGAAGCTTGTTTTGATCCATGACAGGGCAAATGTTTCTCCTCAATTCCTGGAGATGCTGAAAAGTGAAATCATAAAGGTTATCACGAATTATATGGATGTGGATGAAAGCGCTCTTGATATTCAGCTGACCAAAACAAAAAGCGATGACGGCGAGAGTATCGTTCCGGCGCTTTATGCCAATATACCCATCCGCAATATCAAGGGCAGCGGTAAATAGAATATGAACATAGCGCTGATAGCACATGATAAAAAGAAAGAGCTGATGGTGGATTTCTGTATAGCATATAAAGCTATTTTTCAGGAGCATAAATTGTTTGCGACAGGGACTACAGGCTCTTTTATCATTGAGGCTACAGGCTTGCCGGTTTACAGGTTTTCTCCGGGGCCCCTGGGCGGAGAGCAGCAGATAGGCGCCAGAGTGGCGCTTAACGAGATGGACCTGGTGATCTTTCTCAGGGATCCGCTGACTGCACGGGAGTACGAGCCGGATATCAATTCCCTTTTAAGGCTGTGTGATGTTCACAACATCCCTTTTGCAACCAATATAGCCACAGCGGAAATGCTGGTGAAGGGGCTGGAGCGGGGAGATCTTTCCTGGAGGGAAATTGTCAATCCGGGATGACTTCCATAATTTTTGCAGGAAGAATATCGCAGGAATCGCGGGGCAGTCAATTTTGACTGCCTTTTATATTTTTCTTAAAATTGTATGATAAAAAAAGAAATCCGGCGCAGGGGCGGCCTTTGGC
>JAEZCO010000085.1 GCA_023433505.1 Bacillota bacterium
TCTGCACACTTTCGTGTCGGGGAATTGTCCCCTATCCATCCCGCTACAGGATGGCTTTCGCTTTCTCCACGATGTTTTACCCGCAGTTCTTTGGCCCACCTTGCGGCTGCCTACTCCTTTCGGAGAAGTTTACGGGCTTACCACGTTCCGTGTAGATAACTTCTCAGGTGACTTAGGTTCCGTCTATCCGCCGGTAGCATTATGTCCATGTAACCCAAGGCTAAAGTGGGTCAACCAGCTACACACCTTTTGGTCCAAGCGTGTCAGCATCTTTTCGCTTGTTCGTTATCACGACGTTTAAGACGGTTCAATTAAGTTAACCATATCCCCCATAACCTAGTCCCCTTACTGCCTTGATGCTGGCAGTACTGCCTTGGCTTCACAGCCTTGGCTTTAGGGTTACATTGTCTTAACATCTTAGAACGGTATGTTACCACCTCCGCACCTGTTAATAGGTTACTGTTGACAGAACAACAGGTTTGTAATACACTTGGAACGCAGCCGTTCCAAGCCTTCCAAACATTTATCTACACCGCGACATGTCGGAACTAGCCTTTCACAGCTCCAAGCATAATTCCTTTCGTAAAGTATTTCTGGAAGCTTATGAATACGATCAGGACGGGCAGGGTTGCAAGCGCCGCTCCCGCCATTGAAACGCCGTAGTTCTGCTCAACCTCGTTGACTTTTTGGGCGATCTGGATTCCTAAAGGCAGTGTCAGCATATTTTCGCTTTTCAGGACGATGGTCTGCCATACGTAATCGTTCCAGGACCTTACGAAGGTAAAGATGGCCAGCGCCCCCAAGCCCGGTTTCGCCAGCGGAAGAATGATCCTGGCGTATATTCCCAGCTCCGAGCATCCGTCGATTCTGCTTGCCTCAATCAGCGTGGTAGGCAGTGTCTGCATGAACTGCCTCAGCAAAAACACTCCAAAAGGCCAGCCCAATACGGGCAATATCAATCCGGCATAGGTGTCTGATATGTTCCAGCTGTTCATCATTTTGAACAAAGGGATGAACAGGATGGTGTTCGGAAGCGTCATTGCTGCAATCATAGCTCCAAATACATATTTGGCCCCTCTGAAGTTTACCTTTGCAAGGGCATAGGCCGACGTGGAGCTCACAAAAAGGACCAATACCGTCGTGATTACGGCTGTAAGAGCACTGTTGAAGAGCCACCGCAGCGTCGGAAATTTCTCCAGCAAAATTGCGTAATTTTCTATGGTCGGCGTCAGCGGTATCCATTCCGGCGGTATCTGCATGGAAACGGAAAGATTCTTGAAGGACCCGGTAACCATCCAGTAAATCGGCCATATAAAAAAGATTGTTATTGCCAGGAGTACCAGGTTGAGCAGAATCTTATTCATTAATTTTGTTCTTGACCGGTCTATATTTTGCAAGGAAAATACCCCTTTCAATATTCAATGTCAGTCGATAAAAACTTGAACTGTATAAAGGCGATAAAGCTCACGATGGCACATAATACAAAGCCCATTGTGGAAGCCCTTCCAAAGCTCATATTCATAAAAGCCTCCCTGTAAATGAGCATCAGCATAGTTGTCGTACTATACCCGGGGCCTCCGCCGGTCATAAGAAGGATAATGACGAAAACCTGGAACGCGCCGATAGTTCCTGTTACTATGACATACAGCATCGTAGGCTTCAACAGCGGAAGCGTAATTTTAAAGAATACTTCAAGGCCTTTTGCACCATCGATACGGGCAGCTTCATACAATTCCAAAGGAATACCGTTTAAGCCCGCCGTAATTACTACGATATTGGCCCCCAGAGAAAGAGACACTACGATTAACGAAAGAGACGGATATGCCAGCTCCAGTCCAAGCCAGTTTGCCGGCTCCATGCCTAATAGCTTCAAAATGTAATTGGCTATGCCGAACTGATTATTGAAAATATACTGCCATACCATTGTAAGGCTCACAACCGAAGTAACTCCGGGTATATAGAAGATTGCCTTGAATATGCCCTGTGCCCTGGCAGCCTGCCTGTTTATCAAAAGTGAGATCAGCAGTGAAGCAACGGTACTGATCGGCACAATATACAGAACAAACAGAAAGGTATTAATAATGGATGCGATAAATACTTTATCCGTAAAAACTTCCTTATAGTTGCTAAGCCCTGACCAGTAGTACTTGGTATAATCAAAGCTGTAAAAACTGGTTTTTATTGTATCAAAAACCGGATAGATCACAAAGGCGATGAAACAGGCCAGCATTGGCAGCATAAACAGCCAGCCCGTTACATCCCTCTTCCCTTGAGCGGATAATTTTACGTTCATCGGTGGCAGTCCTCCATTTGAAAAGTCTCGGGAGCCTTGAGCTCCTCCCGCCTTTTGGTAATCGCCTTTGGGCAATACCATCAGAAAAGTCTCGGGTAATGCCCGGAAGCATCACCCGAAGATGCCTTGTACGCTTTTACTTATTGTACTTGGTGATGATTGAATTAAACTTATCGGAAATATTTTTAACGGTATCCTCCGGCGTAGTTTTATTGATAAACATCTGCTGTATCTCCGGGAACTGAGCCGCTCTCATTTCAGAGTAGCCCTTGATTCCCCAGCCCGGATCCACAACTTTCCATTCGCCGGCTTTTTTGACGGTATTTGCAAGGAACTGCAATTCGGGATCTTCATTGACCCAATCATAGGTCTTGCCTGTCACATTAAAGTACTTATTTACCGCATAGACGATATCGTTGTCATTGTATGCCCAATATACGAATTTCTTGGCCCATTTTGTCCTGAGGGGGTCTGCGTTCTTGAATACGCAGCCTTCGCCAACTTCTGTCTTCAAGGCGGACTGTCCCTTGGCAGTGCTTGGGAAGTTCACATACATATACTCAAAAGGCGCTTTGATGCTTCCGTCTGCAATGCCATTCTTAATTACGCCGATGGTTGCCGATCCCGCCACGACCATACCGTTCTTGCCCTGTCTGAAATAGTCCAGAGCATTGGTTGCCGATAGTGTCTCAGGATGAGGATGGCAAAGCCCCTCGTCAACGATGGACTTGAAAAACTTCAAGGTCTCAGCTGCTACCGGTGTGTCTGCCGCAGTATATTTGGAGTAATCATCATTGAACAGGGTGGCCCCGAAGCTTACCATTGTGTTATTGTACAATTGGTCACCCTGCTCATTCAGGGCAAATAATGTAATTCCGTAAACCCCCTTATCCTTGTTGGCAACTGCCTTCAAGGCTGTCTTGAATTCATCGGGAGTCCATGTGCGGTTTTCATCTTTTGGAAGCAGATCCGCTGCGCCCGCCTGTTCCCACAATGTCTTGTTAACCATGAGCATGATGATTGTGGACTTGAAAGGCATTATGTAAATCTTTCCATTCAGTGCAGTCATTTTCTGGATAGCCGGCTTACTGAACATGGCAAGCTGTTCCGCCGTAAACAGGTCGTCCAGAGGCTCCAATGCTCCCATATTTGCATATGGCAGGGCACGTCCGCCGTAATCCCAGTAAATATCCGGCGTAGTTTTGGAAGCGATGGCAACCGTTACCTTTTCATTAATACCATCCCAGGGAATCAACTGGCAGTCTACCGTAATATTCGGGTACTCTGCGTTAAATGCCGGAATCAGGTCCGCCTGGTACCAGTCTCCCTGCTTCTGTTCCGGTTTGTAGGTCCCGCCCGGAGGAGCCCACATTGTAATGGTTGTCTTTTCGTCCTTTTCATTTGCCTGTGCCGCAGTAGTCGCTGCACTGGCGTTGGGAGCGGCGGTAGTGTCCGAGCCTGCCTTGTCATTGCTTTGACCACAGCCTGCAAAGAGCGTTGCTGCAAATAGAACAGCAAGGATAATGCTGATGACAGCCTTTGAAGTTTTTATTGGATGCATTATTTAACCTCCCTTATGTTGATTAAGATGTGAAATGCATTTCATCCTCATTATAAGGTGAGAACATTTATAAATCATAGGTAAAAATATTCAGATTCCGTTGATTCATTCAGCATTTACATAACAGAAAACAGTGAATTTATGTATATTTGGTAAAAAAAATTAGCTGTTTACTGCTTTCTGTACTGTGACGGAGACAAGCCGGTAATTTCCTTGAACCAGGTCCCAAAATAATGAGGATCGGAAATGCCTATGGCAGAACTGATATTTTTTATTTTAATATCCGATTCGCTTAACAGCTTTTTGGCTTTTTCAATCCGGATTTTCCCAAGATAGTCGGTAAAGCTTTCATTCATTTCCCTGCTGAACAATTGACTGAAATAATTCTGATTGATGTATATCTTTTTTGAAATATATTCGATGCTCATGTCAGAATTGCCGTATTCCCGCTCCATAATATCCAAAGCCTTCCGGATATTGCTGCTGATATTGCCGTTGGAGCCGGACAAACTTTTAATCTGCATCAGGAAAGCTTTTATCGCTGCCATCAGGTCAATCAAGCTTTCATCGATGGCACCGGTGGCGTGCTTCAGGTTTATGGTCCCCCAGCAGTCCTTCCCAAACACATTGACAGGAAGTATCCCGTTTTTAGTCGTTACTTTATAAATATTGATATAGATATTGGTAATAAACATGCTGATAATAAACGGGTCGGTATTATTCCCTTTGAAAAATTCCCTTGCTTCCTGGATGACATTTTCACAGCTTTCAATATTCCGCTCCTCTATATGGTACATCAGCCTGTTTTCGTAGTTGTCAGGATAGGCGGACTGCCACGAGCCGATGTTGAGAAAATCATTGCTTAAATAGACGGAGCTGGAGCTTGAGAAAAATTTATACCGGATCAGGGTCTTTGCGTCATCGTAGGAATTCCTTATCATGTAAAGATCATTGTAATTATTGCCGAAAAAAGCCTTGACATCAAGGTTCAGGCTTTCGCGGACGGATTCGATGATATCCAGGGTCAGCTTATAGGTTTCTTCCTGCGGATAATTTGATATGACACAGTATTGGCCGTTCTTTAATGTGATTGAGACAATTTTATGGCCTGCCCTTTCAAAATCCACAATTTTATTTTCAATTTGTCTGCTGGTTTGCTCGGAAACAGACTGGTCGGCATTGATGACGATGACCTGGAAAAAGTCATTGGTGAAAGGGATATCGATTGTTTCCTTGGCCTTGTCGAACTCTTCCTTTTCCAGATTGCTCTCGAGAATGGCTCTTAAAAACTTCTCTCTTTTTAAAGGGATCCCTTCTCTTATATTCCCCACCATCTTATTGAAGCTTCGTCCCAATATTCCTATTTCATCCTTGTATAAGGAATTGAACTCCACCTTCAGGTTTCCGTTTTCGACTTCCCTTATCAACCGTATCAATTTGTAGAGGGGATTGGATATGGTTCTGGCAATGAGGAAGGATATTACCATAACGGCAGCCAGTGACAAGATGAAAATGATTACCCATACTCTGTTTATGATCTCCATATCTTTAAACAAGCTGCTTTTATCGACAATATGGACAAAGCTCCACCCGGTAAGCTCATTTTTGATATACGTGACCACATAGTCCTTATTTCCCAGCTTTTTTGTATAATAGGAGCTTGCATCTTTAATTTGATTGATATCAACGATGTCCGCGAGATTCTCAAACTTCTTTTCGCTGTATATCTGGCCCTCATTGTCAACAATGGAATAGACGCCGTCCTTCATATTGCTACCCAGCAGCGGTTTCTCAAGCAGTCCCGGCTTGACGGTAATTACACACATTCCGAGTTTTTCATTGGTTTGAATATCTACAATTTCCCGCATGAGCACAATGGCTTTCATGCCGCTGTACCAGTCCATTATGGTCCAATATGCGCCGCCGTCCATATCAAGGGTGTTTTTATACCATTTCTGATTTACATTATTTACATCCGATATCTTTGAGAAAATAATATCATCCGCGGTATCGAGAAAAAAAATGTTGTTATAGTTGTCGATAATGTAAATACCCATGATTCCAAAGGTATTATTGACAGTTTCCTTGATCTTCCCATTCAGGCCTCGGAATATTTGCATCCGCTCTTCCGGGGTATGGTTTTCCAGATCGGTTTCCAAAGCATCCAACGATTCCTTGCTGTAGGCGAGTCTCACCGACGACCGGTCTATCTCTTCGAGATACTGATTCAACGCCGTTTTCAACCCGGTTATATTTTCCATGATGGATTGGCTTTCCTTTTTTACAAGTATGTCTTTGTATATCGTGATGCTTGTAATGGAAAAAAGCAGCAGGGAAATAAAGCAAACAAGCGTAAAAGATATCATCAATTTGTATCGCAGCCGAAGGCTTTGAAACAGCAAACCCAATCTTTTGATAAGCATCCTGGATACCTCATCTCCGAACAATGACTTCCTGAAAAAAGTAGTTTGAAAAGATGTATTTATTATAAATTATTTAATTTAAATTTTCAATAAAATGCCTCGACCGGCGGCTTTCATCAATTCTTCATTCCACGGCCGTCACCAGGCCGTCCAGCCGCCGTCGACGACGATATTGGACCCCGTCATAAATGCGGAAGCTTCCGAAGCCAGCAATAGAATTGCTCCTGTAATATCCTTGGCCTCTCCGACCTTTTTCAGCATGGTCTTGTCCTTCAGGTTGTTTAAAAATTCCTCCGGGGGCAGCCTTTTAGGGTCAGGAAAAGGGCCCGGCGTAATGCTGTTGACCCTTATCTCCCTTTTCGCCAGGTGGGCGGCGCAATACCGTGTCAGCTGCAATACCGCAGCCTTGCCCGCACCGTAGTTTACAGGATTATTCTGGCCGCTGCTTCCGTATATGCCCGGGTCCGGCGACACCAGACCGTACATGGAGCCGAAGTTGATAATACTCCCTCCGGGATTTTCATCAAAATAGGGTATGATTTCCCTGGTACACCGGAAAGCCGTACCTGCGGCGCCGTCCAGCCCTTTTGTCCAGTCCTCGTCGGTCATATTTTCCACGGTGCCTGCGGGACCATAGCCTGCGCCATAAGTAGCACAGTTAATCAAAACATTGATTTTTCCGCACAGCTCCCTGGTTTTCCGGAACAATTCCCTGATAGACCCGGTCCTTGAAACATCACATTTCATATAGTAAAGTCCGGCAGCTGAATTTCCATTTGCCGCAATAGCTTCCGGTCCCTGCTCAGCAATATCGGCAGCCACCACTTTTGCACCATAGTCAAGAAGTGCCCCGGTAATGGCCGAGCCCAGATACCCTATCCCTCCCGTTATCACGATAACCTTACCGTCCAGTGAAAATAAGTCCTGCATGACAGCCCCCTTTTACCGCTTCATTTCTTCCAGTTGTTAGGGTCCAGAATGTTGACAGACATTCCGTCAAAAAGCTTATAGGCCTCATTGCGGGTCTTCTCGGAAATTTCCGGGCCTTCAACAAGCTCTATATTTTCCCTTACCTGCTCCGGAGTTTCTGCTCCTATGACCAGGCTGGTTACTTCCCTCATGTCTCTTATATAGGACAAAGCCAGCTGCGCAATACTCATGCCCTCCCTCTCAGCCAGACCTGCCAGTTGTCTCAGAGGGACTTCAGCCTCCCTTAAACTACCTTTTAGCCCTGCCGGGTCTGAGAAGAAGAGGCCTTGGAGGAAGACACTTCTTACGAATACGACCTTTCCGGCGGAATGGAGCTTTTTCAAAATACCGCTGTTAACGAACCGTGTATCAAATATGTTCATGGGAAGCTGAACTGCTTCATATATGTCATTCTTCAGCATCTCTTCCGCTTCCTGCGGTGTATAGACGGATACTGCGGCTTTTTCAATAACCCCTTCCTTCTGCAATTTTTTCAGGGTCTCGGGAACAACTTTTCCATAGTGGGACATATCTTTGGGATTATGCAGCATATAAACAGGGATACGCTTTATTTTCAGACGTTGAAGGGAATGCCCGGCAAAGCTGCGGATCTGCGCTTCTATGTCCTTGTCGCTAAGGTTCCCGTCAGGGGAAATCCTGAATTTGGTGGTCAGAACCATCTGCTCCAAATCGCATTTCTCCTCCTGTAGAAAATTGCCGATGACCAATTCCGAATCCCCATAGAGTAAAGCCGTATCAATGGAATTTACTCCTCCGGCAAGCGCCGTATGCATAATATCAAAGCTCTTTCCCATGTCCGGCTTGCCGCTCTTATTCGCAATTCCGTATTCCATCCCAAGCTGGACTGTACCAAGGGTATATTTGGATATAGGGTACCCTCCGGCCTTTTCATATTTCATGTATATTTCCTCCCTATCCTACACCCGCACCTTCACCACTACCTTTTTTACAGGCGCAGGCTCATTCACAGCAATACATGGCATATGTGCGTCCTCCGGACCGAATATTGCGAAGGTGCCGCTGCTGCAAACCAGCATACTCCCATTGCCCTGAAGCAGGAGGTAATCCCCTTCCGGATCGTACTCCTTTGTAACCTCAAGATTTCCGGCATAGGCATATCCCATCTGTTCCATTCCTTCTACAACATATTGGATATCGGTATATTTTCTATGCGCTTCCCATTTGCCCAAGACTGCCGGTTTGGTTTCATACATCTGGACCAATGCATAGATATCGCTCCCATCGATTTCATACTTTCCGGGCTTCATTCCCGAGAAATCGGTCTCCTGTAAAAATTTCAGGGCTTTTCCCACCCTCTCGCCCATACCGCTGTACAAGCCTGCATTCTTAATATTATCTGCAACCATAACAATTCCTCCATTTCTTAATACCCTACGGTCTCCCAGCATTCGAATTCCTTAGCGATGGCTTCGCTGACATAGACAGTCGTCGGCAGCAGCTGCAATATGGAGGAGGGTACCTTTGGAGTAACCGGCCCATAAAGAACAAGGCGGGAGATCATCCTCTGCCAGCTGGAAACTGTCCCCATGGTAGTCAGCGCATGGGTTTCAAAACGGTTACGGCTTCGTACCACATCTGCCGGACCGATGGTAGCGGCTTTGGGCGGCACATTGGCAATATCGCCGCTGCAGCCGAAGACGCCGTGGAGGGAATTCTGGGCAAGGGTTAGCGGATGTAAAGTCACGATCCGCGCATCCAGCTTCAGAAATTCTTCCACGCTGCTGCATGCCAGTTCCGGCGCATCCGGTTCAACAAAGGCGATATGGCCCGTCCACCCGGGACCGCTGTAGCAAATATCCGCGCCGCCGCTGCCGCATTCCGTAATAAGCTTGCTGTAATCCCTGATATTCTCTGTTGTCGGCGCGCAACAGTTTTCTCTTTTCATCCGCAGCGCGGGGTCGATTTTTCCGTAGAAATACTTTACAAAGGAGTGGGCAAACCCGGCAGGATAGCTTTCCGGCGCTACGTTGCCATCCTGATCCGCCCATTCGTCCATATTGAAGGTATACACATTGCGGCAGTTGATGCGGAAACGGTTGATAATTTCCGCAACCGTTTCATAGACTCCCGGGCATGGGTTCGGCATAATCATAACCAGCTTTTTATCCTGCTCGTCCGATTCCCTGATCCTTAAAATCATATCTGCAACCCAGAGAGAAACCACATCAGATACGATTCTGATCTTAAAATCAGGATTATTATGCTTCTCCATCTCTTCCCTTTTAATGCTGCGCACACGCTCCAGTACTTCCTTGTCCTTGAAAGGAATCCATGGAGCAGGTTCAAAGCTGAATGAGGAGTTTATCAGATTCATCGTTATACCTTTCCTTTCGCTGTCCTCAAGACACGAATTCATTATTAACGGACCATATGCCCTTACAATTAAAGATTATAAAAATCGACAAGTATTTTTATTCCTTCTTCAACCCCCGCCTTCAGGCAAGCCTTTCCAAGCTCAGCGCCGGCATGGGTGGGATCTCCGAAAAGTCCTGTTTGGGTTTCCTGAAGCCCCCAGGTGGATACCGGGCCGCGAAGCCCATTATTGCACCGGATCGCATCAACATCGGTATACTCGGCCTCATTGACCAATTCGGGCCTGTAAGCCAATACCATGGAGGTCTCCCACTCCCCGCCGTGAATATCGCCTTGCGGGTCTTTTTTCAGCTTGTTGTAGGCCGGTTCACACAATTTTGCAGGAGAAAGCGTACAGATAAATTTACCGTGCTTGTCTGCGATTTCCCTCATGACTGTCCGAAGCAGTCCGTCATGGTTGCCATGGCAGTCCAGCAGCACTATTTTGCCAAAGCCCATATTCATCATGGCGTCAATCATGTCAAACATATAGTCCATGAAGACCCTGGTCCTTATTTTAACGGTTCCGGGCCATTTTCCTACAATATTCATGGAATACCCGAAATAGATAGGCCGGGTGACAAGTACGGGAATGCTTCCCTGCAAAGCCTTACCGAACTCATTGCCGTACATTTCGGCAATAATGGAATCGGTCTCCACCGGAAGATGGCGTCCATGTTCTTCCGTTGTACCTACCGGGATGATGATCAGGGTATCCCTTTCAACAGCCTCCTGAAGCTCAGGCCAGGTTTTTTCTCCAAAATGGTACGACATATTTTTGTACTCCCCTATAAAAACAATTTTCCTGTATTTCAATTTTCAATGGAGGCATGCCCCCATACCCCCTCACTGCGGGCGAAATGAATTCGCCCTACGCTACACTTCGTGCGCCACGCCTATACGTGGCGTTTGAACAACGTCTGTTGGGGATTGCTACCCTCCGCTTATACTACAGCGAAAACTTCATTTACTATCTCTTTGGTTGTTTTCGCTGTAGTACTACTGACTGCTTTTTCAATCGGTATCCCCCATCTTAGAGTAGGGGGACTGTGACGTGTTCACTCTATTTTTGAAAGGCTATCTTTCATAGAAAAATTGTGACTGTCCTTCTGTTTAAGGTTCAGCCGAAACATCGCCTTCCACGGACCCAGCAGTGTACGACCTTCAGTTCCTGATCCAGAAGTACCAGGTCGGCATCGTATCCTTCCCGGATAAATCCCTTGCTCTTATGCAAATTAAGTACCCTGGCCGGATTTGAAGATGCCATTGCTATAGCCTGCGGGACATCCACTCCCAGCAGCTTCACGGCATTCCTTACGGCTCTGTCCATTGTCAGACCGCTTCCTGCAAGCGTTCCGGGTTCTTTCCCTCCCTTGCTTATACGGGCAGGCCCGCCCTCATAGGCCACATCAATTTCCGAACCGCCCAGGCCTTTATAGGTCCCCGGAAGCAGCCCGGCATTTATATTGGCATCGGTGGTCAGACAGACTTTTTCCCTGCCCTTGCAAATCAGCGCCATCTTCACAGCCACGGGATGTACATGTTCACCGTCAAGTATAAAATCCACGCTGACTTCCGGGCTGGCCAGGATAGCTTCCACCGAGCCGCAGGTCCTGACGCCGGGGTCTTTTACTCCGGGATACGGGAAGACATCATAAAAATGTGTAGCATGTACAGCTCCCGCCTTGATGGCGCTTTCCGTCTGTTCAACCGTAGCTGCCGTATGGGTGATAAACGCAGGGTAACCCAGTCCGGTCATTAAGGGCAGGAGCTGCGCCATTCCCTGTATCTCCGGCGATATTCCGAATACCGCCTTATATGGCTTTAAGGCTTCAAGGAGCTTCTCTACCCGTACTCCGCTCTTGTCCTCCGGAATATCCCTGATAGCCCCTGTTAGCGCCAAAAAATGTCCTTCCAGAAAAAATCCCAGGATGGCTGTCCCATCGGATTTCACCTTTGAAAGCGAAGCCAGCAGCTTAAGGTCGTCTTCCTCCGTGGAAGCGGGACAGACCGTTGGAAGAAAGCCGGTTACCCCGTATTGCGGCAGTACTCTGCACAACTCCGCCAGGTGCTCTCCGCCCCGGTCGACCAAAAGATTTTTTGTACCGTGGATATGCAGGTCGATAAATCCCGGTGAAAGGTACATTCCTGATGCATCCACAGTTTCATCCGCAATAAATGGCCGCTCCGCGCCTTCCGGCAGTATCTTTTCTATACTGCCGTCTACACAGTAAACGGAGTGCTTTTCCAATAGGGTTTCCGGTGTGACAATCCGGGCGTTTTTTATTAAAAGAGAACGACTATTCATTGTTTTACCTATTTATCTCCATAAATACTTTTCGAGCTTTCCTGTCTTCTCTTGCTGAAGGCTGAGGTAATCCCGGAGAAATATTGGCCCAGGCCTACGACATCGGCGCCTATGCTTAAAAAGCGGTACCCCATGTCAATCAGGGAATCCATATTGGCGGTGGAGCCTACTGTTCCGGCAAATTTACCATGCTTTACAGCCGCTTTGGCAACCATTTCCTTCGCCCTTAGCAATTCAGGATGGTCCCACTGCCCCGGCGCGCCGATCCCATGGCTGAAATCCCCCGGTCCGAAAAATAGTATGTCGATTCCATCCAGAGCGGCAATGGCGTCAAGCTCATCAAGGGGCTCGGGATCTTCAATCTGGACCATTACAAATCTTCTTTCGTTGGCCTGCTTCAGGTATTCGACAAAATCCAGATTGCAGTATGCTCCGTCTGCATTGCCGCCGTCTACAGGCCTTCTGCCAATCGGATGAAAACGCGTCATCCTGACGACCCTTTTCGCATCTTCCAGGTTCATGATATGGGGGACCATGATCCCTGATGCATCCATTTCAAGGGGCCTTATGTAATCACTGTAGCTTCCTCTTGGGACCCTGACCAGAATGTCCATATTTTGCGACTTTCCTGCAAGTAACTGTTTACCGATGGCGGAATAGTCGTTGGGCACATGCTCCAAATCCAGCCATCCGCAGTCAAATCCGCTCATGCCTGCTATTTCGACTATGCTGGCATCGGACAGATTGAGCTTGATACAGCTGACGATCTCACCTGCTCTAAGTTTGTCAAGAACTTTGCTGGGTTTCATTTCCAAAGAAATCATCTCCAATCCTACTTGTTTATTTATATAGAGGTGTAGCCGCCGTCCATGCTGATGTTCACTCCTGTGATATAAGAGCTCGCTTCTGATGCAAGGAATACTACCACACCTTTGACATCCTCATCATTCGCCATTCTGTTTAATACCGTATGCTTTGAATAATTCACAACAAAGTCTGCGGGAGTCCGCTCGGACTGGACTCCGCCCGGGCTCAGACAGTTGACGCGGACTCCGTATCTTCCGTAATAGCTGGCTGCCTGACGTGTGAAAGCGATAATTCCGGATTTATTGAAAAAATAGTCATGGCCGAAGTTACCGGCACGCATTTCCGGAAAACCGTCGTAGTTTGCCGGTTCTACCCCGATAACCCCCATCATGGAAGCAAAGTTGACGATGGCACCGCTGCGCTGCCGGATCATAATTTCACCGACCCTCCGGGTGATCAGCAAAAAGCCTAAAGAATTGACTTTGGTTGAAAACTGGTGGCCTTCCCCGGTTTGTTCCCATCCGCCCGGGCCGCCGGGGACCCTTGCGGCATTGACCAGGATATCGATTCTTCCTTCTTTGCTCATGACCTCATCAACAAAGCTGTTGATGGAATCCTCGCTGCCCTGGTCATAGTAAATAACCGTCACATCCAGGCCCTGGGCCCTCATTTCCTTTGCTACTGCTTCCGCCTTGTCAAGAAAGGGACAGCCCATATAGAGCTTTGCTCCGGCTTCACAAAGGGCATAGGAGCTGTGTTTTCCGTAAAGGCTTTCCCCTCCTGTTATAACAGCCACTTTATTTTTCAGTGAAAATCTCTCCATCGTATTCATATCTGCATGTCTCCTTTATTTGGCCGCATATCCGCCGTCCACCGGAATTGAAGTGCCTGTCACAAAAGCCGAAGCCTCGGAAGCAAGATAGACAATCAGACCCTTTATATCACTTTCCGCTGCATTGCGAAGGAGTGTGGTATGTCTTGCAAATTGCCCGGCATATTTTTCAGGCATTCCCAACGGTGCCGCACATATCGTATTGACTCTCACATTGTATTGGCCCAGATAGCTTGCAGCCTGGCGGGCATAGTTGACATAGCCGCCTGCGGTGAAAACCCTGTCCAGTGAGAAATCATACTCCTCCATTTCGATGCACTGGGCCGAATTTTGCCTGTCGGGCCCTACAAGGGCATAGACGGAGGTTATGAAAATTACGCTTCCTGCCTTGTTTTCTGCTATTGCATTGCCCAGGATCCTTGTGCTGAGCATAGTCCCGATCTGATTTTTATTGAGATTTTCAAAAAGCTCCCCGGCGGAGCCGCCGCTCCAGCCGTCTGTGAATCTTTCACCGGCATTGAGGACAAAGATGTCCAGCTTTCCGCTTTCTTTTATCACCGTATCCCTTAGTGCAAGGATTGATTCTTCGCTGGAAGGATCATAGCTGACAGCCGTCACGGCGAATCCTTCAGCTTTGACCTCTTCAGCGATTTTCCGGGCTGCTTCAATGTTATCGGAAGCGAGATATACTTTGGCGCCAGCTTCACACAAGGCCAGAGCCGCCGCCTTTCCATAAGGCCCTTCCGGTATGGCGACCAGCGCCGTCTTTCCTGAAAGCTTAAAACAATTGAGTATATTCATTTGACCACCCTCGTTAAAATTTATCTGGCCTTGATTTCCTCCAGCATTACTTTTCTATTTCCTTCCTCGCGGCTGCGGATTCCGCCGATGACCATTTTCATAAGCTCCAGCGTTTCTTCAAAGGGCTGGGGCTCTTCTCCGGTCCTGAGCCAGCCCACAAATTTATCCAGCTGTTTTTTAAAAGAGTAATAGGAGTCCTGAGTTTTGACTACGGTATTTGACACGCTTCCTACCAGCAGAGTGACGCCAAAAGCGCCATACATACCGGCTGACAGCGGAATGTTCACATCACATCCGTTTTCATGGGACAGATGGACAAAATTTCTTTCATCCGTCCCTGTATTCTGAATGGAAATAAAGCCGGGGCCAAGGAGAGGATAAATTGCTTCCAGCGCATGTATCCCATAGGTCTCCCATTTTTTGCACATGGGCTGGCATATGTACATGAGTTTGCCCAGTTCATAATGGTTCTTGTAGTAGGGCTCCAGTTCCTTGGTATACCGCATGGAACTGGAGGACACAAAATGACGGCCCGCATCATGCCATTTCGTAAAGATTTGCAGATCCTTTTCATTATCCGCCATGGGTTTGTCGATGAGCATGGGAATATCGGCCTCAATAAAGGGCCGGCAGCGTTCAACATGCTGAAAGCCTATATCGGTTGCTATAATAACGGCATCTACCTGGCCGATCATATCTTCCGGCCTTTTAACCACATTGGGAATAAGCGAGCACCAGGATACATCCTGGGCGTCGTAACTGTTGTCACAATAGATATGGGTCACCTTTGCACCCGCGATACCGATGGTGTGCTTCGGCTGCTTGTCAAGATAGGCCGGAATACCTGCAAAAGGGCAATTTTTCATACGCTGGGAATCATAATCGTTAAACATGGCGCTCCAGGAATACGGATGCCCGTTACCTTCCGTCATTCCTATGATGCCTATTTTGAGGTCCTTTTCACCCAAAGGAAAATTTCTGTCCGCAGCACCACAGCCGTCAAAAGTCAAGCGCGGCTCCATGCCTCCGGGACTTTTATTTTGCATGCATATCATCTTCCCTCATATTTTTTTAATCTCTGTGAACGGATGTGAAAATTGTTTGTTAGCCTGCAGCAGTAGTGCTATTTTGCGACCGCTGAGTTTCTGATTATAAGCCTGGGCTTTAAAGAAATGTGTTGTACCGCAACGCTCCCTTTCTTCTCTATCTTATCAAGGAGGCTACCCACTGCAGTTTCGCCCATTTCTATAACCGGCGGCGCAATCGTCGTCAGCGGTACGCTAAAATAGGACGACTCCCTGATATTATCGAATCCGATGAGGGACAAATCCTGAGGAACCTTGATTCCATGCTCCGCCAGGGCTTTTAACGCACCATGGGCCATGGTATCGTAGGATGCGAATACGGCTTCGGGAAGAGGGCCCTGGGCAATGAGCTCCTTCATCCGGAGGTAACCGCCTCCCTCAAGCCTTTCCTTTCCGATTTTTATCAGGCTTGTGTCAATGGGAATCCCGAATTTTTCTAATGCAGCTTCAAAGGCAGGCAGACGCACTTTGCTGGAAAGGTATTCGCTGATAAAACCCACCCGTTTAAAACCGTTTTTTGCAAATTGTTCTATGGCAAGCTCCACGCCGTAGTGGTTGTCGATGTCGATAACGTCGTAATCAGGCAGTTTCAAGGAATTTTCAATAAAAACAATGGGGACATTGATACTTTTCCGGATAGCTTCAAATTCTTTTATGAACAGGTCGGTGTTGTAAAGGTCAAACAGGATCCCGTCTACCTTTTTGCTGATAAACAGCTTCAGGTAATGCAGCTCATTTTCATACCTGAACCCGCTCTGGCCGATGATCAGGGAATACCCTCTCTCTTTCAGCTTAACTTCGATTGCGCCGACGACACTGGCATAGTAATTGCAGTCCAGCTCAGGCAAGATGATCCCTATGGTTCTTGCATTCTTACCCGCCAGTACTTTTGCAGATTCATCCGGAATGTAGCCCAGTTCTTCGGCGATTTTGAGTATCGCCTGCCTTTTTTCCCCGCTGACGCCTCCAATCCCTTCCAAAGCTCTTGATACTGTAGATTTGTTAACTCCGGCTAATTTAGCGATGTCTTTTAATGTAGCCATTCGATTCTCCGCAGGTTTTACCGGTTTACGCAACCGGTTGCTTTACTACGATTATACCACCTTGCTAGGAAATGTCAAGCCGGTTTGGCAAATATTTCACCCTATACCGTCATGGCAGTTCAATTTTCAATGAGGGCATACCCCCATACCTTCTTGATTATCCCTTGATTCCGGCGTACCTGTCCATACGCATTTTCGCTGTCAATCCATGGGCCAGCATCCTTTCAACATTGCATTGTCTCTCGGTCACTTCGCCTACCAGCCTGCTGGCTTCGGGCGTCATCCTTTGATAGGTTACGGTTTTCAGGAATTTTCCCACCCAGACTCCTCCCGTGTATCTGGCGGCGCGGCCAGTCGGAAGTATATGGTTTGTTCCGATGGATTTATCGCCATATGCCACGGTGGTTTCCTCACCGATAAACAGCGAGCCGTAGTTGGAGAGTCTTTCAAAATAGTAATCCCGGTCACTTACGTGCAGCTCCAGGTGTTCGGGGGCGTAATCATCGCTTATGGCAATCGCCTCATCTTTATCATCGGCAATGTATATTATTCCATTGTTGGCCCATGAGATTTCAGCAACGCTTTTTGTCGGCAAAACCTCCAACTGCTTTTCCAATTCCCGGCTGCAGGCTCTTGCGAACTCTTCAGACAGGCATACAAG
Organism: Bacillota bacterium; assembly: GCA_023433505.1. Taxonomy (GTDB): domain Bacteria; phylum Bacillota; class Clostridia; order Acetivibrionales; family DTU013; genus MnB-11. The sequence continues at coordinate 17,178 of JAEZCO010000085.1, forward strand.
CGCAATACCGCTGTTGGGATCATGCTCCGCCTGACCAAGCAGGTCGCAGGCCGTCAGGGCAGGGTCGGCCGAATCATCGGCAATGACCAGGATCTCCGTAGGCCCGGCGAGAAGATCGATGCCGCATCTTCCGAACAGCTGGCGTTTTGCTTCCGCGACATATTTATTTCCCGCGCCGCAGAGAATATCCACAGGCGGAATCACGCCCATGCCAAATGCCATCATGGCAAAGGCGGGCACTCCCCCAACGATGAAAATCCTATCGGCTCCGGCTTTCTTCATGGCATTAATCGTAGCAGGGTAATAGCCGATTTCTTTCACCGGAGGTGTAAAAGCGTAAATATTGCGGACACCCGCCACCCTTGCTGGGATTATACTCATTTGAGCCGAGCCGAACATGGGATAACGCCCCCCGGGGATATAGCTTCCTACGGAATTGACGGGAATATGTTTATGGCCCAGTATCACCCCTTTTGGAGCTTCAACCTCCAGGGGAAGCAGCGTTTTTAACTGCGCTTTTGCAAAGGCTCTTACATTAGCCTGGCAAAAATCAGTATCTGCTACAATCTGCGGGTCAAGCCCTTCAATGGCCTTATTGACCTGCTCCTCACTCAGTTCAAAGCTCTCCGGATTCCATCCGTCATACCTCGCACTGTATTTACGCACAGCATCAAGGCCATTTTTCTCCAGATCGAGAAGCATCTCCGAAACGACGTTTGTAGTTTCCGGATCATTCTCAAACAATCTGTGACCACCTGTTTTGAAAATTTTCATTTTTTACCCCTTCCTTCTATTTCTAATGGGGGCATGCCCCCATACCCCCTCGCTCCGGACGAAATGAATTCGCCCTACGCTGCACTTCGTGCGCCACGCCTAACCGTGGCGTTTGAACAACGTCAGTCGGGGATTGCACTCCACCACTTATACTACAGCGAAAACTTCATTTAATATCTCTTTGGTTGTTTTCGCTGTAGTACTACTGACAGCTTTTTCAATCCGTAACCCCTACCTATGAGGAGGGGGACTTTGACGTTGTTCAATTAAAATCTCCGATAATTGAAATGGACTGCCATCAACAAGGCAGTTTCATCCTTCGTGTTCTGAAAATTGTGTTTGATTCTCGCATCCAGGTAAAAGCAATCCCCTTTGCCCAACCGGTAGGTCTTCCCTTCATAATTCAGCTCCACATTGCCCTCAAGCACATAGACAAACTCTTCAGAATCGTGGGCCGTCAATTCGGACGTACCCTTTTTAACCATAAATAAAAAAGGCGACATGTACTTGTTTCTATATGTATTAACAAGAGGCTTGAAGGAATATACCTCGGAGGATTTCTCCCAGCCGTCCCGGATTGCATCGGTGTATTTCAGGACCTCAATGTTTTTGGAACCAAGCATTTCCTGACGCGCATCCATTAACTCCGTTATATCCGCTTTCAGCGCGGCGGCTATGGATTGAACAGTGGCAAAAGGAGGAGTTTTTGCCGAACGTTCAATTTTAGATAAGTATCCTTTTGTGAAACCTGTAATTTCCGAAAGCTTCTCAAGGGTATAGCCGTTTTTCAGGCGCAAATCCTTTATTTTAGCATTTATATTCATTCGATTCATTCTGCTTTCTTGTTTCTTAATAGGATACTTTTATGGTAACAGAGTATATTCGAATTGTCAAGCAGTACGCAAACAAAACGAAATAAAATCGAAAGATTATATGAAATCGAAGTCATCTGGCTTGAAATATATCCCGCCTGTTCCTCTCAAGGTCTTTGAAAAATCCTGCCGTAATAGTCGTTCTCAAGTATTTTCACAGAATATTTGTATCTGTCGGCCACAGTTTTATTGATGCTCTCTATATATTCCGGATCCTTTTCGCCGCCGTCACTGAACTCGACCTTGTTGGCAGCGGAATTGTACCTTGCCCTGTCCGTTATCCAGCTCCAGTTGGAGAATATGACAAGCGGCGGTGTGTCAGACAGGATATCTCTTCCCATAAGCAGTCTGGAATCATACTCAAGTCCGAAAAGATTTGACAGGGTGGGATTTATATCAAGGCTGCTGCAGGGCTTATCGATCACCACCGGCTCCATCCCTTTTTTCCAGAGAATCAACGTACTTTTATATAGCTCGAAATTATCTTCCACCTTATGGCCCGCAAGCTCGTCGATGCATTCCCTTGGAAGGCCGTAGGGGTAATGGTCGGGACTTAGGGCGATAACAGTATTTTCTGCTATTCCGGCGGCTTCTAGCTTTTCAATTAAAGCTTTCATGGCAAACTCAAGCTCCAGGTTACAGGCAATATATGCTTTGGCAGGGTCCGAATACTGCAGATCCTTTACATATTCCTTATTCTTTTTGGCTATATAGTTTCCTCCGAAGTTATACTGCAAATGCCCGCTGACCGTCATGTAATAGGTGTGGAACGGCTGCTTCCCTATATATTCCGGCACTGTAGCCTCCATCATCTCAACATCCGATTCCGGCCAGGTTTTTTTTATTTCCAGGCCATTGCCTACTCCCTTGTACTCATAGCCCATGTTGGGATGTGAAAGGTTTCTCTTGTAATAGGTATACGTATGGTCGTGCCAGGCTTTTGTGGTATATCCCAGATTTTTAAACTGATTTCCCATGACAAAGGGCAGATAATTTTGTCCGGACCGGGCAAAGCTCCAGACGCCCGCCTTCGGTATCAATCCCGTACAAGCCACATATTCGCCGTCGGAAGTGCTGACGCCCCAGATGGGATTATAAAAATTCTTGAACTCAAAGCCCTCTTTCACCATTTTGTATAAAGTCGGAGTCCTCTCCCGGTCAACCGCATAGGACGAAAAACTCTCTGCCGTGATCAATATGAGATTGCACCCCTTGAATAGACCCGTATAGGAATTTTTCCTTGTAGGCACCACCGAAGAGAAATATTTATGCATGCTGAGCATCGTGGGGTCCTTCTCCTTTGAAATCAATGAATCGAAATCAATATGCATTGTATTAAATGAATATTCCGGATCTTTTTCAGGTTCCGAAGGTTGGGTTTCGGCTGGCATGCCGGTATTTCCCGTTTCTTCGGCACCGGGACCGGTATCCACCGTTGGACTTCCCGTTCCTGAAGGTAAAGGCTCTTTTCGTGTTTCTTCCGTACCAGCAGAGCCATCTGCCGAACCCCCTTCATTCAATGCTTCAATGGCGTCAACCCCCTCATCCCCGAGAACAAGCCGCTGGAGGTCAAGCCGCATCGTAGTCAAAAGCCCGAGCCTGCCGACGGAAAGCTGGGGAGTATAGGTTTTATAATAAAGCGTATACTGGGAAACATTGCTGTCTCCCGTCAAATCAACACACAGGATGGAAATTCCATGGCTGAAGATGCAAAAGAGCAAAATGAAATAGATGGCCGGAGCCTTTAGCCTTGTATATTTAAATTTGAAGAAATTTGTGCTCAGGAGAATCACAGGAACAAATATGAGCAGTATCCCTGCAAGGGATTTTACTATGGATGAAAGGATAACATCCATGAACTGGGTTACGTCTCCGGCGCCCGTTAGCGAATAAAGGGAAAAAGGCGTTTGAAAAACAGCATAATAGACAAGCTGGACATTATAGCAAATACATAGGATTGCGGTCAGAATAACAGCGACAATTTTATTTATATGCTCATTCAGCAAGCTTGAAACAAGGTACAGCAGCCCGCCTGCCGCAAAGGAAAAAAGGACGGAAAATAGAAAATCGGAATTAATGCTTTTGACACTCAACAGCCGATATACAAGTTCAAGCCAGACAATTGAAGCGATATAAAAAATCAGCAGTTGGTGTTTAAGCGGATTAAGCCGGATTCTTCCCAGATTTACCTCTACTCGCCGCCAAATCATCTTTACATCCATTATGCTTATCTCTCCTGCAACCAGCATTTTCCCTAGTGTATAACGATTCCATATTATATTTTTCCAAAGAAATTTGCAATATTTTTTTACGTCTTCCCCTGTTCGTCTTTCAAGTCCAGGCCTGCCTTGCCCTAATTAATTCTCCTTCTCCATTTATGCCCGCCATTTTTAAACATCTTGAAATAGCGCGCAAAATGGTTTAAAATAATCCTAATAGTTAAAAGCAATGAGCGGGAAGAGTAACCCGGACCCACATTTCAGAGAGCCGCCGACGGTGTGAATGCGGTATGCAGGGCGTTGAGCGCATGATCAGCATTTTGCTTGTCAACGTCCAAAGAGTTCGGGATGAATGGACCCGCAAGCGCAGACTGAACAGGCGGCGACCTAAGTAGGATCTGCCGGGAATCCTCCCGTTATCAATGGAGCACGGATGATGGTCCGTGAAACGAGCCGGGCGGCAACATGAATGTTGCTTTGCCAATTTGGGTGGTACCGCGGAAGATAGTCTTCTGTCCCTTAGTTTTCTTTGGGATGGAAGGCTTTTTGTTTTATACAGGGGGTATGTCCCCTTTGGATTGGAGGTGGTGGTTATGGAGGATGGTTGGTGGCGGAACGGCAAAAGGTCTTTGGATGAAATTCAAAAAAATTTTAACGGAGGAATTGTTATGATCAGCAAGAAAAGAATCCTGACCGGAGACAGGCCCACATCCCGTCTTCATATCGGTCACTACGCAGGCAGCCTTGAAAACAGGGTAAAACTTCAGGATGAATATGAGCAATTTTTAATCATTGCCGATGTTCAGGCATTGACAACTCATTTTGAACATCCCGAAATACTCAGGCAAAATGTATATGACCTTTGTATCGATTATCTATCGGTAGGCATCGACCCCGAAAAATCCCATATCTTCGTCCAGTCAATGGTCCCGCAGATTGCAGAATTGACAGTATTTTATTCCATGTTTGTGATGGTCAATGCGCTGAAGCATAATCCAACCATCAAAACCGAAGCCGCCCAATATGGGTTCAAGGATTTAAGCTATGGCTTTCTGGGGTATCCGGTCAGTCAGGCCGCGGATATAACCTTCTGCAAAGCCGACCTGGTCCCTGTCGGCGAAGACCAGCTCCCGGTAGTGGAAGTGACGAGGAAAATAGTCCGCCGCTTTAACAGCCTTTACAAACCTGTTTTAACGGCACCGGAAACATTGCTGGGAGCTTGTCCAAGGCTCGTCGGCCTGGACGGCAATGCAAAAATGAGCAAAAGCATGGGTAATGCCATCTTCCTCTCAGATGATAGAGAAACCATCCTTTCCAAGGTAAAAACGGCCGTTACCGATCCGGCAAGGATAACCCTGAAGGATAAAGGAAATCCGGAGGTTTGTGCAGTGAGTCAATACCACCAGGTTTTTAATTCCATTGAGCATGAAAATGTTTGCTCCATGTGCCGCAATGCCGCCATTGGCTGTACTGCCTGCAAAACAACTCTTGCCGGAGCTTTAGATACCCTTCTTTCTCCCATAAGGGAAAAGAGAAAGGCCCTTGAAGAAAAGCCCGGATATATCCGGGAAATACTTCAAGCCGGAAGTGAAAAAGCCAGAGCCGAGGGAGCAAAAACTGTGGAGGAAGTCAAAGAAGCAATGAGCATTAAATATTTTTGATTTGAAGCAGGGGCAGGGAAACCTCTGCCCCTCACTAACTAATTTAGCTTTATCCCGCCGCATTGAACAATTGAAAAGCCTTCTCCTTTAAAGGGTTTAAGTTCACAAACGCGTATAGCGCTTGCACCTATGGTTCATTTCATAGTTACAAGCGCTGTTTGTGATGATGATGAAGCTGAATAAGCATTATTTTAAACTTCATTACAAAAACTCCCAAATGGTATTTAAAACATCTTACCATCAAGTATTGGGAGAAGCAATACTTTTATTGAAAATAATAGCTTTCCAAGGAGCATCTTTTAAAAACCACATGCATTATAAAACTGTTTTCAATTCAGCAAAAATAGTCGAGAGTCTAAAAGTATTTCAATGATATAATAAAGCTATAATTTCCCGGAGGAGAACCGTGCATTATTCAGAGCCTGTACAGAAAGCTATAAACTACATCAGTGAAAACCTTACAGCAGAATTATCTTTGGAAGTTCTGGCTTTATATACGCATTTTTCTTCCCATCATTTTCACAGGCTGTTTCTTCTATGTACAGGAGAGGCACCTATGGAATATGTACGGCGGATGCGGCTTAGAGCGGCATCACGGGATTTGTTATCAACAAGCTTAAACGTCATGGGCATATCCCTGAAATACGGATTTGAATCTCAGGACGGATTTTGCAGAGCATTCAAAAGGTATTATGGTATAACTCCCGGTGAATACAAAAAGCTGAACTTTAAAAAACAATCGGATTGCCGGAAACAAATTCAGGAGGAAAAAGCCATCATGTATGACATGAGCATTTATGAAAATCTGGCTTGCAGCCATGAGGAGAAGAAAGAAGCCCTCGTCACACTGGATAAAATACTGGACCTGTCCCAAAAAGCAAAGTGTTCCGGTCTTTTGTCACTTGAGGCGGAAATGGATACGGTTCAGCCGGAATTCTTCAGGAAATCGGTTCAAATGCTCATCGATGGGATTGAACCTGAGTGCCTGAGGGAAATTCTTATGAACTATATTTTATGCGGAGGGCTCAGAGGAAAGGACCTGCTGATACGGATTCTAATCCTCGAAGGAACACTCGCTATCCAGCAAGGCGTCAACACCTTGATTTTGCGAGAAAAGCTCTCTTCGTTCTTTGGCGAAGATTTTATGGAGGAGATAAAAAGACACTTCAACCTGGATAGTGGATCACAGGCTGAAAAACTTGAATCTTTTATGATAAAAATTCTGGATAAGCTTCCCATCGCAAAAGAGACTTCCCTTCTGGAGGAACCCCTGGGACGGCTGGATAACAGGTCTCTGCAAAGGTTGCTGAGGGACATTGACTCCGTCACACTGGCCCTTGCCGTAAGTGGAGCAAGCGGTAAAATACAAGCCAAAGTCATGAACAATGTTTCCAAAAAGCTTGCTTTGGTCATCCTTGACGAACTGGAAGCCTCCGGCAAGCCTGTTACTGCTGAAATAAAAGAGTGTCAGAAGCAAATCCTTGAAGCCATGCACAGTCTCAGAAATCAGGGAGATATTATGCTGTAAACACCTTATAGCCCTAATATCTTCGCCAACTGGGAACGGCTTAGGCTTTTACCGGCAGCAACGCCATGATCAAGTATTTTCTCCCCGGCCTCCTCAGCGCTCAAGTCCGGATCAAGCTTCATCCATTCCTTCGGAGCCCAGCTTTCTACTTTATCGTAGACATTTGCCGGCCATCCGTAAGGCTGCCCGTATTTATCCGTCTTCCTCCTGTTTCCCGCAACGGTGATATAATAGCAGCGCTGCAATTCCATAATGGCAGTATCAACTTTGCTGCCACCTTTCTTTTTGGTAGCGCCCATCTCCCGCCTTATATCACCGGTATCCAGGGAGTCCCTCCCTTCGAAAAGCTGCCACAACTGCCAGACCGTTTGGCTTATCTCACCGGCTGCCCACCTCTCTTCCATATGCTCCTCCGGATGGAAGGCCATATAAAATAAGGAATACATGGCTGCCGACACAAAACCTTTGTGTCCTCCAAGTATACAGCCAAAGGCTAAACGCTTCTCTTCCGCCGCCCGATCTTTCCAGCGCCAGGGGTCCGTATCGGGATCTCCCGTATGCCAGATTTCCTTTGGAGTTTCCTCTGAAAGGGACGGAAACCCGGGCAAAATATTGGATAACGCCATAAACCCAAGGGAATCGACACGATCCAAAAAATCCTCATATTTTTTCAATAACATTATCAACCTGCCCCCATATCATAGTTCCGTATAGGTTATACAATCAAGCCTTTTCAATTCTCACCCTGCTTCCGTCTCCCTGTATGGACGGAGGATCAACGACCAGCCTCCTTGCCATCCTGCCTTTCAGTTCGGGCACATGGCTGATAAGTCCGATGACCCTTTCTTTACTGCTTAGGCGCTCCAATGAATCAATCACCGTATCCAGAAGTCCTATATCCAGCGTACCAAAGCCCTCGTCCAGAAAGAAGAATTCCAGTGGGCTCTGGCCTTTGAGCTGGATTTGTTCGGAGAGGGCAAGGGCCAGAGAGAGTGATGTCAGGAAGGTTTCGCCGCCGGAAAGAGAGCTGACCATCCGGTGTACCCCTCCATTGGCATTGTCCCTGATGATAAAGCCTGATTCCGTGTCAAGCTCCAGAGCATATTTGTACCCTGTAATCGAGCCCAATATTTCTGAAGCTTTCGCCGCAACATAGGCAAGCCTCTCTTCCGCAATATAATCGATAAAGCTGTTGTCTTTCCCCCGATCCGCCCTCAAAAGCCTGCCTATGGTATCCAGAAGGCTGTATTTCCGGGTCAGTTCCGTATATTTGGCGTTTAATTCCACCCATTTCTCATGTTTGCTTTTTATAAGATTTAGATTACTTTTTAGAACCTCGCTGCTGGCAACACACTCCTCTTTCAAGGCAGCCAACTGTTGAAACGTACTATTGACGCTATTCCATTCCTCTTCGGTGATACTTCGTGCATTTAGACGTTTCAGCACAATGCCCTTCTGCGCCTGAATGTTTGTCCATATCCTTTCAGCTTCATTTATCTCCTCCGCCAGCTTTACTTGAGCTTCTTTTGGAAGGATCGATTGCTCCACTTCAGCCATATCCTGAAACCCTTTTTCCTGTAAGGCTGAATTCAATCGAGCCTCTTCGTCGTGTTTCTCGTTTGTGTAAATATCATGCTGGTTCTCCAGCGTTGATTTACGGGTGTCTAATAGGGTATGTTGTTTTTCAAGAGAATTTACTTCCTCCTGATATTGCTTTTCCATCGCAGTAAAATCTTCCAGCCTTTGACTAATGCTGTGTATCTCTGCTTCAATATCCGCATCCCCGGCCATTTCTGCCAACTTCGCCTCTTTTTCACTTTTTCGGCCGGTAAGACTATTTATATCTGCTTCTAATTTTATTTCGTTCATTGCCAGTATGCGGAGTTCCTCTTTTTCCTTTTCTAGCTGGGCGCTTTTTATGGAGAGTGATTCCCTGGTCTCTTCGGCCTCTTTCTGAAGCAGGTCCATTTTATAGTCATTGTCCGTAATCTTGCTCAACTCAGAAACGGCACTTTCTATTTGATGGAGTTGTAAAAATTCCAAATAGCACTGCTGTTTATGCGCAAGAGAATCTTTCATTTCTGAAAGTGTTTTTTCCATCTGCCCGTAATTTGCATGAGAAACCTTCAACTCGGTATATACGCTATTTTCCGAAAGTCTGTCTTCTGCCAGCCTGTTTTTCAGTTCCTGTAGATCCGCTGTATATTCCTCCCGTTTTCTCTCCCAAGCCTCCAGCTTTTCCAGCCGGACGGCACTATCCGCCTCCAGCCTCTCAAGCTCTGCTTGAAGCTTTTCCGGTACAAGGCATCTCAGCTTCTCAGGCAAAACGTTCCTTTGATCATCAAACTCACTGATTTTCCTCTCCAGTTCTTTTTTTAGCGACTCTATCTGCTCCTCTACCGATCTTATCTGTTCTTCAACGGTCAAAATGGCATTGTCAGTCTCCTTTAAAGCTTGCTCCGCATCCGCCAGCTTCTCCTTTGCAGCCTTTACCTGCTGCTCAAGCAGGGAAAGTTCCTTTTCATTTCCTCTGGATGCAGGGGCGGGATGATTTTTGGAACCGCATACGGGACAAGGCTCGCCTTCCACAAGGTTTAGCGAAAGCATATGCGCGGCATTGCCACCCATTTCTGTGCTTGCTTCTTCAAATGCTTCCCTGCACTTTTCAAGAAAATCCAATGCCAGAATTCTCCTTTCATTCAGCTCATCCGTCGACTGCTCAAAATTATTGCGTTTTGACAGCTGCACGTCCAATTTGGAATTCAAGTCATTAATTTCATTCTTTCTGAACAGAAGAACATGGGACACAGGCGTCAATCTGTTCAATTCATCCCTATCCTTTTGTATGGAAGCACTTTCTTCAGTTTTCAGGGCTTCGTGTTTCTTAATTCCTTCTTCCAATTCCTCCGACCTGTTTTGCGTCTTTGCCAGCTGTTCTTTCAGCATTTCCGTCTTAAGCTCAAGCTTGCTTACAGCGTCTTTCAGTTCTTCGGCTCTTCTTTGATATTCCTCTATATTTCTGACGGCAGACTCCACTTCCAGCTCCAGCTTTGATCCTTCCTGGAGCTTCTTTCTGTAGTCTGCCGGAGTTTTTAGCGTTTCTGCTTGCTGCTGCAGCTCCGCCAGCTTTCCTTTCCGGTTTTCCAGTTCGCTTTCTTCCTGCCGAAGGCTATTATTCTTGTGGGAAATATCATTTTTCAGTTTCAGCGCCAAAGCTTGCAAATCCATTAGTTCATTTTGAATTACAGCAAGTTGGGATTTAATCGCAAGGGCCTCTGTAAACCTGGCACGCTTTTCAATCAATTTTGGCCGCTCAAGCAAAGCTTCATTTTTTACAGCCTCATATCTTCCCCGTGCCGCAAGTAAGTTTTCAGTGATTGCCGGAAGTACCTCCAGAAGCTCTTTCAATCGACTCTCCGTCTCTTCCAGCTTCACTGATATTTCTTTGTTCTTTTTGATAATATCCGCCATGCTGTCCGCCTTTATGGCACTTTCCAGAAGCCTGCGTTTTTCAGCCGCCTCTCCCTGATGAAGCATTTGCTGCTTTTCCCTGTCTTCGATCAGTTCCAATTCCCCGGCAAGCTGCCATATTTCCCTGGATTCGTTGAATTTCGCTTCTATGAGCCTGAGCTCTTTTTCCACCCTGGCTCTTTCTTCAGAAGCAGTTTCAAATGAATTCCTTGCTTCATCCACCGCTTCCCTGGTTGCATCCGCATAACCGGTAAGCGTCCCTGTAAGAATATCCATCTGGCTTTTCAACCCAGAAGTCTTTCTGTTGAGCTTGTCCCAGAGGTTTTTACCATATTCGTCAAGATAAAAAATCCGCTCCAGCATGTCCCGTTTTTTGGCGCTGTCCAGCATCAGGAATTCCTGAAAACTGTTTTGCGGCAGAACTACCGCCCGTGTAAAATCATCATGGCTTAAACCGATAAGTTCCTCAATGCTGCTGCTCACCTCGGATGCTTTATCGCAAACAGGCAGCTCCTCGTCTCCGGCTATTTCAATGAGCCGTGCAATTTTGGCCTCACAGGAATTATTGGAGCCTTTTTTCCGCTGATAGGTGCGTTCGACCCGATAGATTTTTCTGCCGCCGCTTTTCAGAAGCTCGAAAGTGAAGGATACCCGTACGGCTTCCATATTTGTATTGATTATTCCCTGGGTGCCTCTTTCAGCTCTCTTAACCCTTCCGTATAATGCAAATGTAATGGCGTCAAGTACGGTGGACTTCCCGCTGCCGGTAGGTCCGAATATGCCAAACAATCCTGTTTCTCCAAGGCATTCAAAATCAATTTTCTGCCTGCTGCGGAAGCTTTGCAGCCCTTCTATCTCAAGAATTTTAGGCCTCATCCGCTTTACCTCCGTCAATTGTATCCGGCATTTCGGGTTCCGCATCGTTTAAAAGCTCCAGAAACGCCTTTAACAGTTCTTCGGGGATTTCCGCCCCTATACGGCTCCTGTAATGATCAGAAAACAGCCTGTCGATCTTCTTTCCTTCCCTGCTGCCGGGAGATATTAACGAGGAAAGCTCCTGCTTCAGCTTCGGCCTTATGTTGATGATCCCCGGATGCAAAGCCCTGAGCCGCCTTTGTTCTTCTACCGGAAGTACCCTTTCCGTGACGATCTCCAGATCTATCCATGCCTTCGGATCTCTGCCCTCTTCACACCATCGCAGCGCCTGGTCGACTCCTTCTTTCGCGATCCATTTCCTTAAGGGCTTTCCGCAATCGAGATAGACAGGCTTTATGTCCGCCTTTTTCCCCGGGACAGCATCAACGATATATACCGCCTTGCTGTAATCAGCCTCAGAGAAGCTGTAGGCAAGGGGAGAGCCTGAATAGAACACCGGAGAGGCCGCACTTTTGACCTCCTGAGGCCTATGCAAATGACCCAGCCCAATGAAATGAGCATTTGCAGGCAAGACAGCCGGATCTACCGTCAGTGCCCCCCCTACCTGAAGCGTCCTTTCAGACTCGGATTCTTTACCGCCTTTGAGGAAAAGATGCCCCACCGCCAGATTTACTGTGTCATCCCTGAACTTTTGGCTGAGGGCGGAGAAGATGCTGCCAATTTTCTCAGAATATGCTTTTTGCAGGTGCGCTTCGTCTGCCTGTTGGGACAAAAGCTCTTCCAAACGAGATTCCGACGGATAGGGCAAGGTGATGACAACCGCAGTATGCTCGCAACCGGGCACCGCTATCTCCAGCCATCCGGAGCCGGATTCAACCAACCGGATGCCTTGTGCTCCGATTTTATACTGACCTGCATCGCTGCCGGGATACCCCAGAAGTATAATACCGTCTTTATACGCCAGAGGGCTTGCTGCACAAAGCCTCTCAGGATTATCATGATTACCTGCTATAACGATCACAGGCCTCCTGCCCTTGCCGTTAAGCTTGTCCATTGCTTTATAGAAAAGCTCTTCGGCTGCGGCAGAGGGGTTGTATGTATCAAAGATGTCACCAGCCACCAGAACAAGGTCGATCCTCTGGTCTTCCACCATTTTACAAAGACAATCAATAAATTCCCGCTGCTCATCTATGCGGCTGATTTGTTCCAGATTCCTTCCAAGATGCCAGTCTGATGTATGTAGTATCCGCATTGGCTAATTAACTCCTATTAGTGAATGTATCAATAAGTTTATCTGAAAATGCCATTGATTCAATTTCCAATGGGGGCATGCCCCCATACCCCTTCGCTGCGGGCGAAATGAATTCGCCACCTTAAGAAAAAAGAATTGCCCGGAAGACAACTCTTAAACAATTACACACCGCTTAACAACAAATACTTACTTTGTGTTAGTGTCTTTACCGCCCCTAATTACACGTATTGCCACTTCATGCCGTCCAACTCTGGTGGAAAGTTCATCCACCTTTGTTTCTATCCGGGAAATCTGCTCAGAATTCTGTATGTAACCATCATAGAGAGCTTTTAAATTGGTATCCATTTTGTTTTCAAGCCGTACAATATCCAATTTATCAGCTTTACCGTCAAGCTTTTTTTCCATCCCATCCAGTCTCTGGTCTATTCCCTCGAACCTTTGATCCATTCTGTCCAGCCTTTGATCTACTCCATCGAACCTTTGATTCATGGTTTTAAACATATGGTCTACCATTCCAAATTTGCTTGTCATTTCGCCATACATTTTGGTAAGAAGCTCAAAAGTATTATCAATCATAACCCCACTCTCGCTTTCCTTTTCAATTTTATCAAAACGGATATTAAAATTCTATAGTTCACAAATATAATACCCCGAACAAATGTTCTATTTTATTATATCTCCTTATATTGTAAAATGCAAGCAAATTTTACATTTTTTATTATCTATTATTACAATGTCCTTCTGTCCGTGATCTTGTCAGTTATTTTCAAACTGCTGCATAAAAGCGGAGAGTCCGGATCATAACCGGCACGGTTTCTATCAACCGATGCCTTGCTGTAAGTCGCATAGCAATATAAACATCCGTGTATACAAGTATTATAAGCCCCAATATCCACACTTGCAGCGCATCCGCATTCTTTTCTCTGGTTTGCATCCTTTTTATATCGTACAGGTGTACCGGTAATTTCCGTGATCAGCTCCGGGTCAATACAGCAGGCATGCCCGATCCCATACTCCCATAGGTCTGTCTTTTCCGCACAGGTTTCCAGTTTCAGCCCATATGTATTTCCAATAACACTGATTTTCTTAGCCGCTTCCTTGATTTTTTCTTCTTGAAGCTCTTGAATAGCATTGGTCTTAAAGGCTTTATCAATCTTTTTATAATAATCGACAAAGCTTATAATACATTTTGACGTATATGCACACAGCTTATCAGCCAATTTTCCAAAACATTCTTCATGTCTTTCCACACTGAAGGCATCGTTGATAATCACCGGGTCATATCTCCAGATTACACGTTTTGGTCCCAATTTGTCCGAAAGCCGTAGAAAAGTATCACTTACCCTTGTTTTATCCGGAACGTTCCTTTCGAATTCCATACCGTAAGGATTTAGTGTAAATTGGAAATAGAACGGATAGTCTTTGATCAAGTCCAGGTCGGGCAGCATCTTCTCCGGATTTTTCGTCCAGAAAACAAAGCAATCCACCTTCTCCCTTTTTAACGATATCCTGCTGACCTGACCCGCTGCAAAAGGATTCCGCACAAGGACATACCCTTCTCTTATCCTGTTGAAAAACCAATCGCTGTAAAAGGCCGGAATATCAGTCCTCCGGCTGACGCTAATAATCACAGGCTTGCTCCGTTTCTACTCTCCTCAGTACATTTATAACGACCAAATTCAAAAATCAATCCATCAGCGGAGTTTAACGGGGCTGGAGATATGCCCGCCGCCTGCGCCAACTCGGTATCCGCCGCATAGAGGCGGGAGACATTTTATGATGCCTTAATATATTCTACCATACTTTTGGATAAATTCATTTAAATCCTATAGTGAAAGAACATAATGTTTACCGGGCTAATGTACATAAAAAAGAATACGATAAGGTCATAGCCGATAGGGATCTTTATCCATCAAAAATGCCATTGCCTCATCCTTGAAGCTGCTATCCTGAATCCAATCCCTCATATCCTTCAGTTTATCATAATTGTCCTTGCCGAACTTTTTGATATAGTGCTCCTCAAACCGCTGCCTGGTCATTTCTCTTTTAAGCTTCTGCTGCCATGGACCCGTAAAAAAACTGTTCATGTCATGATGAGAATCGTTTTTTATCAGCGTTTCCCATTCGTTTTTATCCAGCCATACACCGTTGCAGCTGCTGCAGTGATCTACCTTAAAAGAAAATTCCGGCAGAACAGTATATTTTATTAGTATCTTTCCGCAATCAGGGCATAGATTCACTATTTTGGAATCATATTCAGGCAGATAATCATTTGCCGTGTCGAGGGAGGACTCTTCAAGCTGTATTTTATTTTTCCAGTTGATATAATCTTCAAATCTTATCCAATCACCTTCGCAGCTGTTACAGCTGTAACACCTGAGACCCAAATCCTCCTCTGCATATTTCAGGTCCGCCGTTTTACAAACAGGACATTTCATATTCACTCACCAACCTTATATTACCATGTAGATCAATTTCAGCAGATCATTTTCAGACTTGCCTGATATAATCATTCTCCTTATCTGCAATAGCTATTCACGATAAGCCTCGCATCTATTTTTATAAAAGGTTGCCTGGCTTTGGAAAAACTTCTATCTTAACTGTCTCCCTGAGTAGGCTGATTACCGATCAGCCTTCGATTTTTCATTCTCCTGTTTGTTTGGAAAAATATATTTTATAAAGTTCTTTAACAGATTTTTATCCTCCAGCTGTTTCAAGGCTTTGTTCTGCAAGAGCAAAAACAGAAGAAGCAATGCAATGAAGGTATTTACATAAACATCTTTCAGGTCGAAGGTAAAATAACCCTTTACCAGAATGTAGTCAAGGCTCCCATTCCAAAAAATTTTATCGATCAGCGAACACATAGCGCCTGAAAAAATAAAGGCAAACATGACGTTCACCACTCTCTTTTTCTCAATTAGAGAGCATACATATTCATAAAATTTATAGATGAATATGCTCATAATAACCACTACTGAAATATGCAGCCATTTACTGATGCCCAGCTGCAGCATAGAATTAAACCATGAATAGTCCCTGTTGAACATGGGCTTAAAGTATAGCAAAGGCGGCAGCAGCGGAATGTTTTTATCCAAATAGTGATTATTGATAATTATTTTGATTATCTGCTCCAGTGCTATTAAAAAGAGTACGCCCAGCCACGTTTTCCTATTTTTCATAGTTACCTCATACGACCCCTTATCCATCCGGCATGATGTAAATTATATATTCATTTTCAAACAAATGAAAGCTTTCCTTTTAAAACAGGCCGGTCCTTTGCCCAGGCAATAAATTACCGGCCTTCAAAGACTGAAATCAGGCCCTGACGACATTCCGGCAAGCAGGGCAACAACCATAACCTCAATATACATATTCCACACCCTCGTAAACTTACTATCATAAATTTAATCGCACCAGAAATGCTGCAGGATTCCAAACAAAATTACCTTTGATTGATGATTAATAGAAGTTATGGTAATATTTTGTTTAGATTGTTATGTCCATAAGACATGTTGTTATTGGAATGTAAAGAAAGAGTGATAAATGTTGATAGGAAACAAGATAGAAGGCCGGCTTGAATACAATATCAGGCTATTGTCAGGTGATGATGAGCTTGATGTACAAGCCCTTTGCGAAAGATGCTCAGACTTTTCGGAGCTAATTGAAGGCAGACCGCCTGAAAAAGACGCGGGACACGGCATCCTGTTTGATTTGCCCCCCAATAAAACGATGAAAGATAAATTTGTATTCGGGGTATATAAAGAGACCGGCGATTTAGCTGCGGTTATTGATTTAGTAAAGGATTATATAGCACCTGGAGAATGGATCATAGGGCTGCTGATGATTGACCCCGGTGAAAGAGGAAAAGGCCTGGGAAAAGATTTGCATGCTTTTATTAAAGCATGGGTTTTGGAAAGGCACGGTAATGTGTTAAGGATTGGAGTAGTGGAGGCTAACCGAAGAGGATATAAATTTTGGTGTGAAATGGGATATACTGAAACGGACAGAGTAAGCACTACTTATGGAAATAAGACCCATACGGTTATTATAATGCAATCATTACTTAAGTGAAGGAGTAAGCGTCGCTTTAATGATACCGCCAAGACCCAACCAGCATTTCTGCAGCCAAGGGGTTACCAGCTTTAGGCGTCATGGGTATAATTGTACGAAACGCGGATTTACGGAGGTAGCACTGTGATAATTGAAAATGCGGATTTTAAAGATTTGAAGGAAATACTGGAATTACAATACCTTGCATATCAGAGCGAGGCTATGCTTAATAATAACTTTTCCATACCGCCGCTGCTTCAAACCTTGGAAGAGGTCCGAAAGGAACATCGGAACGGACCCTTTCTTAAAGCTGTCGATGAAAATGGTACGATTATAGGCTCTGTTCGCGGACATATCCAGGATAATACATTATCGATAGGCAAACTGATAGTTCATCCCGATCACCAGGGTAAAGGCATTGGGACAAAGCTTTTGCAGGCTATGGAAAAAGCACATCCGACCCTACGGTATGAATTGTTTACCAGCAATAAAAGCGTAAAAAATATCAGGCTTTATGAACATCAGGGTTATGTCCGGTTTATGGAAAAGCAGATAGCGCCTGATTTGACTTTTATCTATTTGGGGAAGAACCCGGATAAAATAGTTTAGCTGCAATTCCGTCATACCAATGAATATTTTTTTTGCACAAATGAATTATGATGCATCATCAATAGAAAAGCCAACACGAAACAGGCTTATCGGTCCGATTGTTATTGCACAAAATTCTCCCGGGTTTCCGCACTGGTGATGTGCTGGCAAATGCGACAGGAGAACCGTCCCCTGTCGCACTTGACCAAAACTGCTTTTATCCTGTCGCCGGCTTCATGCGCCAGCCGTCTGAAAACCTCCGGGCCGTCTTTCAGCCCGACGACTTCGCTTATGACGGCATTGGTATCGATTGCTCCTGAGGACAGAAGGTCCAGCGCCTCTCCAAATTCCGCACAGCAATCCCTTTCCATAATAATTCCCGGGATTATCCATGGCCAGGCAGGCGCTGTTTATCCGGCGCCTTTACTGTCAGTAGGCTTTCAATTTCTAATGGGAGCATGTCCCCATACCCCCTCGCTGCGGGCGAAGCTCCATGCGCATCCGGTTTTTAACTGTACAGCAGTCTTATATAGTCTCTGGCTACTTTCAGGTCTTCAACCGCTTCTCTTGCGTCACATGGCGCAGGCCTTTCACCGCGCACTGCCGCCAGGAAGTTCATCGCCTGATTTCTCATGGCATGAATTTTAGGAAGCAAGGGCTGGGTAATCGTGGCCGGTTCCGTCCCGTTATCACGCATCACGGTAACTCTTCCCGGTTGTTGAGATGCGAGAGGGGCCGGCAGTTCAACCTTGACATACCCCTTTTCAAAGGCGGCAAATATTACCTCCTGCCAGTCGCTTGTATTGCGGTAGGGCGCCATTTCAATGGTCCCGCATATTCCGCTTTCGCTTTGGGTGACCATAAGCACTCCCGACTTATCGGCAAATACTACTTTATAGGGCTCGCCAAACATGAATCGCATTGCGTTGACCTGATGAATGTAGTAATTCACAAAGGCATTGTATTTCTCCCCCACTTCGGCAGAAAAATATTCAGGCATGGGCTCCATTTCCACCGGAGGATAGGGCTCATCCGAGCTGACCTCGTTTCTTGGCGCGCCGCCGATCCAATCCCCGTCGGGCATGGTGATCCTCACAAGCTTCATTTTTCCATATTCACCGCTGGTTTTCCATTGCTCGATGATTTTCCTGGCATACTCTGTGGCCGGATCAGATCTTTTGTGATACCCCACCATATAAAGAACGCCTTGATCCTCCGCCAATTTGGCAAGGTTTTCACCGGCTTCTACGGACAACGCAACAGGTTTTTCGGTAAATACCGGTTTTTTCGCCCTCAAGATATCCGGAATCAAACTGAAATGATGGTTATACGGCTGTGCTGCCACAATGGCATCCACCTCGCATTTTTCTAACAATTCCCGGTGGTTGGCATAGATATTTTCAATCCCATACCGGCGCGCTACTTCTTCCGCTACTTTCAATCTTGGCTCGGCAACCGCCACAACCCGACAGTCATCCAGTGCCGCATAATTGGCCAGGTGGGCTTTCTGACCCATAAAGCCTGCTCCGACAAATCCGATCCTTAGTTTATCTCTCATAAATCTGCAACTCTCTTTCAATGATTATTTCACAAGCTCCCCAAAGCGGGCAAAAATGGCAAGTGCCGGGTCTACGGGCACACTGGCGCGATTTACGTTTTCCGGGATCACAAGAGCAGGAGTTTTCCTTGCCTGCTTGCCCTCAAACTGCGGAAGCCATTGTTTTTCCGCTTCAAGCATATCGCCCACCATGTCCCGGATTTCTTTCAAAGTAAGCACCGCACCGGTTAAAGGGTCCAGGGCGCAGGCCTGCACCACTGCTTCCGGATCCCCTGTTTTTGCGGCAAGTACCGCAAGCCTCTGCACATTGATATTGGTTAAATTCAACGCAGCGCATTGAGGCGGCAGATCGCCGACAACGGTTTTGTGAAGACCGGTTTTATCGGCAAACAGCGGACCTTCCGCGCAGCAGTCCGCGGGAAGGTTGGCAATCATGCCCTCATTTCTGACATTCCCGTTGAATTTAAAGATCTTCCCTGTCTCCACGGCCTCAATAATATACGAGCCATATTCCATACTCCGTGCCGGCAGCTCCAGAGGTTCTCCGGCAAGTATGCTGCTGTCTTTGTATTTTTCCGCTACATGGCTGCACCATGAATAATAGGCACCGGTCTCGCCGCCAAAGGAGGGCTCGTCGCAGTATAAGTCCATGGCTTTTTTATTCTTTCGGAACCAGGGTACATACTCCGATAAATGGCCTGTGGATTCTGTCATAAAATAGCCAAAGTGCCGGAAAACTTCTCCGCGTACTTTTTCATTGACATAGTATTCCGGCTGCTCAAACCTCTCGCGGAGGATGGGATAAAGATCCCTTCCCTCCGTCTCCATTTTCAGAAACCATCCCATGTGGTTGATTCCCGCACAGCTATAATCAATTTTTCCCTTCGGGACGCCGACATACCCGGAAATCAAATCCAGCGTAGTCTGAACTCCATGGCACAAGCCTGCAAATTTTACTTTAGTTTCACCCAATGCCCAGCAGACCATGGCCATAGGGTTTACATAGTTCAGCAGCAGCGCCTTTGGACAGAGTTCTTCCATGTCCTTTGCCAGTCCCAGGACTTCGGGGATGCTTCTTAATGCCCGGAATACTCCTCCCGGCCCCAATGTATCCCCTATGCATTGATCCACTCCGTATTTCAACGGTATTTTGTAGTCAAGTTCAAAGGCCGAAACGCCGCCAACCTGAAAAGTGGCTATGACATAATCTGCCCCTTTCAAAGCATCGCGCCTGTCGGTGGCGCTAT
Organism: Bacillota bacterium; assembly: GCA_023433505.1. Taxonomy (GTDB): domain Bacteria; phylum Bacillota; class Clostridia; order Acetivibrionales; family DTU013; genus MnB-11. The sequence continues at coordinate 37,274 of JAEZCO010000085.1, forward strand.
AAACCTCTGCCTTTAACCCGTTATGCCGGATGACTTTGTTGACAAAAGCCTCCACCTGTGAGATTTTGCCCGTAGTTGGAGCCATCAGTGCAAACTGTGTATCTTCCAGCTCTTTTGTCGCCATGATATCAAGAATAAGCGTTTTGCAGAAAACAATGCTTCCTGCACCGATAATTGCTACTTTTCTCATAAAAAATCCACCTTCACCCTTTTGATGAATCATCCCAGATTTTCAAAAACGTATAGGCCATCTTTCCCCGGCGCGATGATATCCGGTCTTCCGTCGCCGTTGATATCCTCCACCCAGAAATATATGCCGACTCCGGAGGCTTTCCCTGCCTCGCCGTAATCGATCACATGCTTTTCAAAGCTTCCGCCGTTGATCTTAAAGTAATAGACGCCCACGGGGTCGTTATCGCCCGGATCGTTTCCGCAATGAGCCCTATAGCGTTTGCCTGTGAGAAGCTCCAATTCTCCGTCACCATCGATGTCGACCAGCATCATGTCATGATATTGGGCCGCCGTATCGTCAATCACGTGTTTTTCCCATGTCCTTTTGCCATCGGCTCCGGTTTTTTGCTCCCACCAGAAAAGGCCATAGTTATGTGCACTTCCCACAATAAGGTCTGTTTTTCCGCTGCCGGTAATATCAAACCCGAGAATGGGCACGCTGGCCGACCCAAAATCAAATTCACGGTGAAACTTCCACAAGCCTTCCGCTGGGTTTTCAGGCTGTTCAAGCCAGCCCCCGCTGAGAATAATGTCCGTCCGGCCGTCTCCGTTGACATCGGCAAACCCCAGACCATGTCCGCTGCTTTCCTCATAGATGATGTGTTTTGTGAAGCTGCCTTTCCCTTTCCCGTTTTCATCAACCGCCAGCTTATAGAAAGCCTGGGGGTTGCCCGGCGTATTCGGGAATATCTCGGGCACACCGCAGCCGTCAATGTCAAAAAATCTTATGGTTTCAATGCAGCCGCATTCATCAATGTCATGGACCTTCCACAAGCCATTGCCGCCGGGATTTTCCCTCCATCGTAAAGTTTTTCCCCACCAGCCTCCGGTGATGATGTCCATCCTGCCGTCACCATTAACGTCCAGACCGTAATTTGAAAAATCATCAAAATACTCGCCCTCTTGCTGAACATCACATATTTTATGCTTTTTTTCAAACTCCGGCCCCTCATACCAATATTCACCGCAGACAATGTCCGGAATACCGTCATTGTTCACATCAAATACCGCTGCAGCTTCATAGGTCAAGTCACTGATTTTTTTCTTTCTGAATTTCACTCCCAATGCATTTTACCTCCTTCAGTTTCATCTAAAGAGTACATATAAAGCAATGAATAAGGCTCTGTCTTATGACTTAATCCTACACTACGGGGCAGACGGAGGAAATAGAAAAATGTGAGGTAATGATGGACAAAAACGATATCTTGCGATAAAATCAAAGGGGTGATAAAATGCAAGGCTTACAGAGCATTGGTATGATGAAGGAGTTAAATTATCACTTTCATGCCCATGTACATGATGAATGGGAAATTGCATACTATTATTACGGTACCGGAGTGAACATTATCGGCGATGAAAGATACCCCATCGAACCCGGGGTTATCCTGTGCCAGCCTCCGGGAATTCCTCATTCCGAACAATCAAAAGACGGTTACATGAACATATTCCTAACTTTAAGGGATTTCAGCGATCTTGGCGTAAAGGTGCCCTGCTTTAAGGATACGGTCAATAAAGATTTTTATCATTTGCTGCTTCAGCTTTACCACGTATTTCACGGAAAGCCTACCAATTGGACCAGAATTTCCGAATGTATCTTGGATACCTTGTATGAGTATATGGTTTCCTGGAAGAAGGAAACAAGAAAAAGCCCGCTGGTTGAAAGCTTTGAACGCAAATTGGTGTCCAATATCTCATCCCGCACTTTCAACCTGGGGCATGCCTTCAAGGACATGCCCATGTCCGTAGACCATTTCCGGAGGTTATTTCAAAAGGAAACGGGAAGGACTCCGGTGAAATATTTAACGGAGCTGAGGATCAATTATGCAAAGCAGCTGCTTGAAAACAGGCATAACCTCATCAAGGATGTGGCATGCCTGGCAGGCTATGAAGATTCCTACTACTTTTCCCGGGTATTTAAAAAAACTACGGGCAAAAGTCCCGAAGAGTGGAAGGAAAGCCACGGCAGGAAGTAAGCTTATGCTTATTTAAAAAATAAACCGGAGGACACTTCATTGACCTGCGATCAGGGTGAGATACCGAAACCATGACCTTTCCTGTCCCTGATCGGTCTTTTCATAAGGCTTTTGACCCAAAACCTCAGTCTATTGAACTATATGCATATCTGCCAACGACATATAATGGCCTTCAAAGACGTAAATATAATAAGGTATCATATTATATGGAGGCAATCATGCTTTTACAAGGTAAAAAAATCGGCTTTGGGTTTACAGGTGCATATTGCGTATTCGACCAGGTGTTTCCGCAGCTGCAAAAGCTGGTTGACGAGGGTGCCGAAGTAATCCCGGTAGTTTCATACCAGGTCACGTTTACTGATTCACGTTACGGCAAGGCAAGCGACTTTTTACAAAAGATGAAAACCGTCACCGGCAAGGACGTCATAAAAACAATCCCTGATGCGGAGGTATACAACAAAAAGGAAGCTCCCCTGGACATTTTCGTCATCTCGCCTTTTACCGGCTGCAGCCTGTCAAAGCTGGCAGATGGCGCAAACGATACTCCGGTTTTGATGATGGCAAAAGAACTGCTGAGAAACAACAAGCCCGTAGTCCTGGGTATCGCTACAAACGACGGACTGGGGCTCAGTGCCAGAAGCATCGCTACTCTTTTGGTTACAAAAAACGTATTCTTCATCCCTTTCGGGCAGGATAACCCCACTGCCAAGCCGAATTCTCTGATAGCCAAATTTGACCTGACTTTGCCCACGGTGCTGGAGGCATTTAAAAAGGAGCAGCTGCAGCCTCTGTTAGTCCAACTGGACCCAGGAAAATAAGCATTACTCGACGGACTTTAATTCATTGCTGTTTAAATCATCCACAATACAATTTCTCATTTCCGTTTCGGCAGAACAACTGGTTTTGTAATACCAGTCGAAAACCTCTTTTTTTACGTCATTTAAATTGCCTGTAACTTTTTCAGGGTAAATTGCTATCAATTTACCCGTTTCCTTGTTCCGCAAGCCTACCCTTGCATCATCAAACCTTACCGCCATAGGGCACCACCTTTCACTTTTTTATTATTCTACCAGTTTTACCATAAATTCATACGATGATAAGCACAAGTTTACTTTTCGGCAGCAAAAGAACGCAAAGTGATTAAAACACTATGCGTTCCTTATCAGCGGAAAGATGCTGTCTCTCCCTATTTTACAGTCTTAAGCATTGCCTGGTTGAACTCCTCAAGCTTCTTGAAGAATTCCTCAATGTTTTCTATCGGGGTCCCCGGTGGAATATCGCATCCCGACGACAGCACAAAATTTTTGTAGCTGAAGGTTTTTTCAAGCAGTTCCCAGGTCTTTACCCTTACGTCCTCCACGGTCCCGTTTCTAAATATCGTAGCGGGGTCAATGTTTCCGAATGCAATTCTTCCCCAGGGTATCTGGGGCATAATGTCCGCCATATCCACGGCATTGCCGAAGTGGAAGGCCATGGCTCCCGTTCCGATCATGGAAGGCACAAGGTTCTTTGTATTCCCGCAATTATGAAGAATGACCATGAAATAATCGTCCTGTACCTCCTCCACAATACGCTGCACATATTTTGATGAAAATTCCTCGCACTGGGCCGGAGAAAGCAAACCAGCCGCAGGTTCGGCAATGATGATTCCGTTGGCGCCTACTTCCTTGAATTCTTTTGCATACTCAATGAGGAAGCCTGTTATCTTTTCAAGGAGGAGGTGCACGATTTCAGGCTCCAGCATGATGGCAATCATAATTTCCGTCATGTCGAAGAGTCTTCCGGCAAGGGAAAAGGGTCCGATTTCACCGCCGAAGGTAGGCCGGTCTTTGACATACTTTGCCGACAGCCGCGCTGCCGTGATGTATGCACCGGTTCTTCCGTCGCCTACTTTGGGCACCTTCAGCGCCCGGACGGAGTCTTCATCCTGGACTATCCTGCCTGAGACTGACGGCACCTCATTTTCGGAGAATTTTATAGGACTGCCGAAGGTCTCTGCTTCGACCGATAAATCCATTGTTGTCACCGCTGCCGCCGAAGGATATTTATCTGCGAGGGCTTCTATGCATTTAAACTGAGCTTCCCCATATTTGACGACTTCCAGAATACCGGTATCCGCCAGCTTTAAGCCCGGGTAGGTCATAATGGGCATCGCTTGCCGCTCAACGGAGGTAGACATGCTGAACAGCCATTTGCGCATATTTGTTTGCATCTACTCATCATCCTCTGCATTGTATTTTTAATACTAATCAATTTTAGCTTATGTACTCATTATATCCTCATTATTTTTCAGCGTATTTCAAAATTTATTGATTATTTGTATATTTTTAGCGGTTATAACGGCCTAATTCACATAAAAACAAAGACCGCATAAAAATGCAGTCTTTGAACCAGCAGCCTCTGGTAATGTTCGGATGTTTGCATCACCCTGCATTGCCGGCAATAGTTACAAGCTTATTTGCGGGGATTTCTTCTAATCCCACTCTTCTTTGACCGTCAGCTTTCTTTTAAGAATTTTTTTAGCCCTGTAAAGCCTGTTTTTTACAATGGACATGGGTACGTCCAGTATTATTGTCAGTTCTTTATAAGAAAACCCCTTTAAGTAATATAATACAATGGGCGTCCGGTATTCTTCAGGAAGCTGGCTCACAACGAAACGTATCCGGCTTACCTGTTCATTTTGAATCACTATCTTCTCCGGCGTCATATTGCTTTGGGGGATTTCTTCCCGCTGCTTCAGGTCATCGATGCTTTCAACGGCATATCTTTTATTTTTCGCCTGGGTAATGCAAAAATTCTTTGCGATCCGGGTAATCCAGGTGGAAATCCTGTATTCGGGATTAAACAGCGCAAGGGATTTGTAAATCCGCAGGAAAACCTCCTGGCTGATATCGTCAATTTCCTGATAATCCTTCGAAAATTTCAGCGCTTCGTTATAAACCAATCTTCTATACTTATTGAAAAGAAGAGCGAAATCATTTTCATTTCCATTCAATATGTTTTGAACGATGGTATCGTCAGCCAGCTCCAATGATTTTCCTCCTCATTCTTTATCCGGTATCTGTGATTGACCGCTGTTCCGCACTTGCTCCTATCCCCGCCCCAAGCCTCACACTGCGTTCCCATGGAATAATTCTATCTCCGCGAGGTGACAGTTCCGTGACAGCTTTGTAGATAAGATGTGTATGCATAGAAGCATTAAACTACATAAATATGAATTCAGTATGAATTAATCCGGCAATTTTATAGAAAAATCATTTTGACAATCCCTTGCTCCGATACCGCTGACATACAAAATCCGCCTTTTACGACCCTGTCGACCGGTAATGCCTTACCCCGAACCTCCATACCAAAAGGCAGGGAAGGATGAAAAGCATTCCATAGAGCGGCGCCAGCATATAAAGTACCGCATTGTCCTTCACTTTGTCCAGAATATATAACAGCGGCAGATAGTTGACACACCCGAAAGGTATAACGAAAGTGAAAAAGCGCGTAACCCACTTTTTATAAATATTTAACGGATATTGGGACATCTCTCTTCCTCCGTCGGTAAAGATATTTGCAACTTCTATCCCCTGTACGGTCCAAAAGCACAGGGTGGCGGCCAGAATAAAAATCCCGGTGAATACAAAGATGCCGCTGATTATCATGAGCAGCAGTGTAATGATTTTTAGTATTCCCCATTGGATTTGCAGGTTTAAAACCGCCAACAGGAAAACGACCACACTTTGAAAAAGCCTTCCGATCCTGGTGAACTCAAACTTTGATCCAAGTACCTGCAGGAAAGTGCTTCTGGGTCGCACCAGAACCCGGTCAAACTCTCCGTTGGCCACCATGCCGGAAAAAGCGTCGAAGCCTCTTACACAGCACTCACTGATGGAAAATGCCATATGTACTATGGAAAAGCATAGCGCCACTTCATAGAAAGTCCATCCCTTTACCGATCCAAAGCGCTCGAAAAGGAAGTATAATCCGGCAAATATGGAAAAGGGGATAAAAAACTGACCGCAGGAGAGAAGCCAGAAGGACACCCTGTACTGCATCTGGGCTTTCAATAATATACTTACATACTTCAAATATAGTTTCATGAATATCACCCTCCCTGTACAACAACGTGCTTAAGCACCTTCTTCATGGCTATTCTGCCAAGGAATATCAAAGCGGCAAGCCAGAAAATCTGTGTCGCAACACCGACAAGAGCCTCACTCACGGGGATGTTCCCGCTGTACACCCTGAAGGGCAGGTCCGCTGCCAGCCTGAAGGGCAGGACATAAGCTATCCTTTGCAGCCATTCAGGCATCAGGGGAATAGGAATTATGCCGCCTGCAAGGAAATCGCCGGCTACGCCGAAAACCAAAAGGGATCCGACAGGAGACATGGTGATAAATACTGAAATGTAAATGAACATCGATATTGACACCAATACCAGCAGCCCCAATCCAAGGGTTACGAGAAACAAGCCGAAAGCCGCCGGATTTTTCGGAAGTGACAGCCTGTAGATTCCCGGCATGAAAAATGCGAAGAGCAGAATCGGAAAACACCTGAGCAGCGCTCCCGAAAACCGCTGTGCCAGGAGCTTTGCATACCAGAACTCATATAATCCGGAAGGCCTGCACAACTCATAGGCGATATTTCCGCTGGTAATAAGATTGAACAATTCACCGTCCCTGTACCACAATACGATAAACACTAGAAAAGCCTGCTGCAGCCATATATAGCTTACCAACTGGCTCAGCTCCATCGGCTGGGACTTCGCTGCTCCCTGGTAGAATGCCTCATAAACCATGATGAACATGAATCCCCAGAAAAATTGGGTCGCAACGCCGGCCACCGCTGCCGCCCTGTACTGCAGTCCGTTGATCAGCCGCATTCTGAATACCGAAAAGTACGCCTTCATATTTCATACTCCTTATAGAGTTGCACAATGATTTCTTCAATTGGCGGGTTCTCCACGGTTACATCCCGTAAATCCAGTTTTTCCGAGAGGGAGGAGATAACTCCCGAAACGCTGGCTTTCTGCGTATCTACGGTTAAACTGGCCCTCTCGGGCGACCAGCTCAGGATGGACACCCCAGGTACCTCGGGCAGTGTTTGGGTTTCGGCAAAATCAACAGTTATGGTCTTGTTTGTCCCGAACCGGCTTCTCAGCTTGGTCAGACTGCCGTCATAGAGGATTCTCCCTTTCCCGATAAGGAGGATCCTCTCCGCCAGCGCCTCAATATCATTCATATCATGGGTGGTTAATATGACTGTTACCTTTTTCTCTTCATTCATGCTTTTTATAAATTTCCGGACCGCAATCTTGGAGACCGCATCCAGGCCGATGGTGGGCTCATCCAGAAAAAGTATTTTAGGGCTGTGCAGCAGAGATGCCGCAATCTCACAGCGCATTCTCTGGCCAAGACTCAGCTGGCGTACGGGAGTTCCCATAATAGGGCTGATGTCAAGTGTTTCCACAAGCATATCCAGATTCTTTTTATATTCTGCCTGAGGAACTTTATAGATATCTTTCAGAAGCTGAAAGGAGTCGATGACAGGCACATCCCACCAGAGCTGCGAACGCTGGCCAAAAACAACGCCGATGTTTTTCACGTGAGCGATTCGGTCATTCCACGGCGTCCTGTCCATGATCCTGCATTTTCCGCTGTCGGGAACAAGGATACCGCTCATCACCTTGATGGTCGTTGACTTTCCTGCACCGTTGGGCCCGATATATCCCACCACTTCCCCCTCGCCGATGGTGAAGGCTATGTCCCGAAGAGCTTCAACCTGGGTATATTCTCTTTTAAACAACGCTTTTGCCGCAGCCTTGAAACCGCCGGACCGCTTTGCCACCTTGAATGTCTTGCACAATCCGTCAACCGCTATCATTTTTGCACCTCCTTGAATTTTTTCGCACGGGAATTCATTTTATAACAAGACCCGGGAAAAGAAAAACTCCGGCCAAACCCGGATTGTTTGTTCCACTACGTGCAAAGCACACCTCCGGCACCATAATAATTTTTTCATATTTTTTCGTGATTTTTCTTGACAATCCGGTATTTTTTGTATATAGTATATTTAATAAATTCAAGTTGAACATACCTTCAGCGATGCATATAGTAAAAAAGACATTAATACCGGTTGAGAAAAGCCGGTTTTTTTATGTAAACCTTTCGAAAACCATTTTGCAGCTACACACTTCCATATTCATCCGCCTTGATGTAAAATATTTTATAACCTTTTTACCATTGCTTTTAAGAAAGGGAAGCTCATGGAAATCAAAAACCACAGTGCATATTCCGAAATGAATTTTAATGAGATGGACTTTGAAGGTCTGGAAATTGCCGGCTGCAAGTTTGACCGGTGCAGCTTCCAGGGTGCAGAAATGGAAAGTATCCTCACCCGGAGGTGCAGTTTTTCGGACTGCAATTTCAAGGGTGCCCGTTTGAATGCTTCGCTGCATGACGCCTCCGCCTTCACCAACTGCCAGTTCCAATATGCCAATGTTTTCTGCGCACGGTTTACAGAATGCAAAATGATTGGTTCAAGCTTTGGGGAGGTCAATATGATTGGTCTTGAAATCGCCGGGGGAGACTGGTCCTATACCAACCTGCGGTCGCAAAACCTGAAGGGCCTGGATTTACGGCATGTTAAGCTGGTAAACGCCGACATGTCCATGTGCAATCTGGAGAAAGCAAATCTGAGAAACGCCGACCTCAGCCATGCGGTATTGGCACAGGCAAATTTAACCGGAGCGGATTTAAGGGATGCGAAAACAGAAGGCGTGGATTTCAAGGGGTTTAACCTTAAGGGAGTTTTGCTGGATATAGCCCAGGCAATTAGCGTAGCCCGGGCATATGGGGCCGTAATTGAGTGAATAAACTAACAAAAAAGCCTATGGGGACCGTTCTTCACAGACAAGCTTGAAGCACCGACAGGACTTCACTTAAAAGCTCGCCTGGCGCTTTTTCTATAAAGCCCGCATTTCTTGACTGGTAATCAACGGATTTTACTTGCTCCGCCATGACAAATCCGGATATTTCCTTGCAACTGACCATGATATGAAGTGGATAATTTCGTTTGGTAGACGTAATGGGACATACCAGAGAAAGCCCTGTCTGGCGATTAAAAAAATAATTACTTATAACTAAGGCAGGTCTTTTTCCTCTTAGCTCATGGCCTGATTGCAGGGTGAAATCCAGCCATATGATATCTCCTTGATTCGGTATATAACCCATGTTACAACTCTTCCTTTCCGGAAGGAATACCCCAATCCTCTTCTGCCTGTTTTGTACCGCCGCTGTAATCTGCAAACAATTCTTCGATCCGATATTTTTTAACCGGCTTTTCAACATGCTTGATTATGATTTTATCATATTCGGCTGTTATATCCACTTCATCACCTTCTTTAAAGGATGCTGTTAAGAGTAACTGTTTAGGAATCCTTATTCCCTGGCTGTTTCCCCACTTCTGGAGCCTGGCTAGCATTTTCATCGCCTCCCGCCATGTATATACATAGTATATACATTATTCCACAAAATGTCAATCACTATCTTTTCTTTTTCCCAGCACATGTTATGGTATTATTGGATAAATACCTTCGGAAGTGACTTGACCTTTTGGGGAGGAATCAACACCCAACGCCTTTTGCCCTTTGCCACACCGGAACAGGTAAAGGCCAAGGTCCGTGAAACCATGGAAATCATGAGCGTAAACGGAGGCTACATCGCCGAACCCACCCATTCTGTTCCCGGAGATGTGCCTCCTGAGAACATCGTTGCAATGCTGAAGGTCTTCCAGGAAAGTGCACAGAATGAAAAGAATGTGCAATAACCACTTGTCATTGCGAGTGAAACGCGGTAATCTAAGCCTTTTATGCAACTACTATATTTTTTGAGATTGCCACGCTTCATTGCATTCGCTCACAATGACAGATGTGGCCTAAAATAGAAACCTTATTATGTATAGAAACCGTCTCCATTGTCCGCTTGATTCCCAGCTCTATGCTGTTGCAGCACTAAACCTCCTATCACAGCAAAGCAAAATGGGTGGGCATGGCTGCGAATAAATGCGTCATGTGGAGTCATGGCTGCAGGCTGTTTGTCCAGGCGAAGTTCGAATGCGGGACTCCAGAGGAATACCCGTGACCCTTCGGCACGGACGCCGAAGACGCTTGTCTTTGAGCCAGGGATGGCGAATGACAAGCGCCCGCATTGGAACGAGCCTGGACATTACAGCCTGCCCATGACAGAGCTTGAT
>JAEZCO010000041.1 GCA_023433505.1 Bacillota bacterium
CTCTTGCTACTTTATCAGCGCCATGCTTTGTACGGGTAAATACCAGTGCAGAGTCGATGGACCGGTTCTTCAGCAATTGTATAAGCAGAGATTTCTTGTCCTTGCGGTCAACGAAATATACTTTTTGATCAATGGAATCCACCGTGGATGAAACAGGCGTCACTTCCACCTTTGCAGGTTCTTTTAATATTGCATCCACCAGCTTTGTGATTTCCTGCGGCATGGTAGCTGAAAACAACAGCGTTTGTCTTACAGCAGGAAGCAGGGCGATTATCTTTTTAACGTCATGGGAAAAACCCATATCCAGCATACGGTCCGCCTCATCGAGGATGAACATCTTTATGTGTCCGAGGCTGATGAGTTTCTGGTTAATCAGGTCAAGCAGCCTCCCAGGAGTGGCTACAACGATATCTACTCCTGCTTTTAATGCATTTGCCTGTGGGACCTGTGAAACCCCGCCAAAAATTACGGTGTGTTTAAGTCCGGTATACCGTCCATATGCGGCAAGGCTTTCACCTATTTGGATAGCCAGTTCACGTGTCGGCGTTAATATAAGTCCTTTCACATTCCGCTGTCCCCTGTTGTTGCCCGGCTTATCCTTGTAAAGAATCTGAAGCAACGGAATGGCAAAGGCCGCGGTCTTTCCGGTGCCTGTCTGGGCACAGCCCAGCAGGTCCCTGCCTTCGAGTATGACGGGTATAGCTTGTTCCTGTATGGGAGTAGGCGTGGTGTACCCTTCAGTTTCCACGGCCTTCAATATAGGCGCTATAAGGTTTAGGTTCTCAAATTTCAATTTCTTTTCTCCTTCTATGTGGTCAAAGCCACTTGTATTGATTGCTTTTTCAAATAGTAAAATCTTGCAGGTATGAGTCCACTTGATCTCGTTTAAATTCCGCTCTGGTAAAAGAACAAAATATAAAAAGAGCGGTCAACTCGCAATTCATTGAGTTTCCCGCTCTATAATTCCAAAATATTCCATAGTAAAATCGGAGTCAGGCTGTTGAAAAAACAATATCATTTTAGTAGTATACCACATCTTGAAAGATATTACAATAGTTTGGAAATAAATGGTATTTTCGAGCTATTTAACTATTTATACTAGTCCGATTTCCTTGAATACCCTGATTCTTTCCTGAAGCCCAGGGTATTTTGCCATCGTCTCTGCCGAAAACATCCCTTTTGCAATATTCTCCGTAGCTGCCTTTTCATGGCCGATAAGGGCCCAGGTAGCGTCGATGAGATTATCAAACTCCTTGTTTTCCATCGCCTTGCAGATGAAAGACTGTCTTGGTGAATTAATGTCCTCACCGCTTATCTGGAACAGGCCGTGCTTGTCGCACAAGGCTTTGACCCTTTTCAACTGCTCCAGAGTATTTCTCGAGGGCATATAGGTAACTCCATTAAAGCCCAGCTCCTGCAGAAGCTCAAACAATTCTTCAATATAGTCGTCTTCAAATTTCTGGCTCTTCTTATCACCGGTGACGGAATCTCCGATATCCCCCAGGTATGCGTAGGCGGAAATGGCTCCGACGCTCTTTGCCAATTCGATAAAAGCCTTTACATCCGGGCATTCCGCCGCAGCATCGATATAAAATGCTTCTACCAGTTCGCCTTTCAGAAGTCCCAGCAGGTCATACTCATAATAGGGATTTTGCAGGTCCGACAGCATGGCCTCTATTTTGGCGCTTACCTTTATTTTAAGTCCGTTTTTCAAGTACTCCAGGAGCCCGGAGCCTTTCCCGAATTTTTCAATCAGCCTTAACGCAAGAGCATAGAGAATATGCCTTTCTGTCACGCTTCCGCCTTCATTGTACAGGGAGAGCGGCTTTACATCCTTTTCAAAATCCAGTTTGATTCCGGCATCGGCAACCAATTTGCATATCTTTTCCACCATAAGCCGGTTGCGCTTGTTTCTTTCCACCAGGTATGGCTGAAAGAAATTCTTTACCTCATCAATCCTGCTGTGAGGTATCCCATGTAGCGTAACATAGGCAACCGTCTTTTGATCAGGATTATTCAGCTTCTTTCCTGCCATTGATGTACGTGAAAAGTCCACCCTGCATTCTGCGCCTATGGTAGTCGCCATGCCGATAATCTTTCCCGCCTGGATGAATTCTTCGGCTCCGCTGACAGAGTCGTGGTCGATGATACCCGCAGTTGTAAGGCCTGCATTGTAGGCCATCCATAAAGCCTTGGTGGGTGAATAGGGCGAAAAGGAATAGATCGTATGAATATGGTTGTTAACATGCCCGCCATTGACAGGACGTTGAATTTCGCCTGCATTGACCCTATCCATCAGCTTTTGGAGGCAATCCAGCCGAACCTTTACGTCTTTATCATTCAGTCCTTCAATTAAACCGGAATAATCATTATTCATTTAACATACCTTCCTTTTTTCTGATTCTGTAATGCAATATGAAAAGAATGTGCAATAACCACGTATCATTGCATTAGGCTCCCCAATAACAGATGTGGCTATAGACTTCCTATCACAGTAAAGCTAAATGGGTGGGCATGGCTGCGAATAAATGCGTCATGTGGAGTCATGGCTGCAGGCTGTTTGTCCAGGCGAAGTTCGAATGCGGGACCCCAGAGGAATACCCGTGACCCTTCGGCACGGACGCCGAAG
>JAEZCO010000071.1 GCA_023433505.1 Bacillota bacterium
GCAGACGATACCTCACCGCTGTTTACGCAGCGGGTGATCGTCCCGCCGGATGCTGTGACGGTAAAGGCCTTGCCGGCAATACCGCCCACGCCGTTATTCGTACCGGTGCTTACACCACTATCCACGCCGGACGGGGCCAGAGTCACAGATGCTTTGTTTGTACATCCGGAAACGAGCGACAGCGCAATGTTCGTCCCGCCGACGATACCGCCGACATAGATGCTGGTCGGTGCAACGGTGTATTCGACACTGACGTTGCCCGTGTTCTCGCAGTTCACAACGGACAGGTTCAATGCCGTGCTTGAAGTGTTGGTGGTGCCGTTGCTGCCGCCGACGATGCCGCCGACATAGACGCTGCCGCCACTCACCTCGCAGGTGACCGGAGCGGTGTTCCGGCAGTCTTCAAGCACATAGGCGGTCGTTGTGGCAGGATTAAAAACAGCGGCCGTCGTGGCGCTGCCGACAATACCCCCGATGGAGGACGGCTTGGCGGCGTTGGTCGTCAAACCCTTTACCGTAATCGCACCGTTGTTGATGCACCTCTTATAGGATGTGACATTGCTGGCATAGCCTGTTATACCTCCGATTAGAGGCTTAATCGCGGTACTGATGTTGGAGGTGACTGTAAGCGTACCGTTGTTGACGCAGTTAGTAACTTCGCTGTACGGATCGTTGAAGGCAATTAGTCCGCCCATCGTAAAGGTGGGGGCGGCTGCCCCGGTGTTGAGGGTAATGCTGACGTTGGCGTTATTGACGCAATCGGTCATGACGCCGTATTGGTCCAGGTCGCCGACCATTCCGGCGGCGCCGATCTGCGTGATGGCGCTGCTGGTGTAGCTCACCGTCCCGCTTGTCGTGCAGTTTGTGATGGTACAGTAACTGGTGGCGTAGCCGGCCAAAATACCGGCGAAATACCGCGCGTCCGCAACGGTGCCATCCAGCTTCAGGTTTCGGACCGTTGACTGATCCCCTATGCCCCCGAAGAAGCCCTGATAATTCAGGCTGTTCGCATCCGTGCCGGTGATTTTGACATAAAATCCGCTGACGGTATGGTTCTGCCCGTCAAACGTGCCGAGAAACGGGCTTGTTTTGTTAATTCCGATCATGGGCCAGTCGCCGCCGGCAACCGTTATATCGGCACCAAGCTTGACGATCTTACCTGCAAAGCTTGTACCGGAATTGACAAGGGACGCAAGACCGCGCAGCTGCGCTTCCGTTATCAGTGTATATTCGGTTTGCCCCGCGTCATACCAGTTCGTATCTGCACCAATGCTCTGGGCAAAGCGGTAGGTCACTGCGGCATCTGACGACGTGCCGGTGATTGCATAAGTACCGCCGCTCTCCGTCACGGAGCTGCCCGGGGAAAACACCGGTCCCTGGTTCGTCGGGTCGTCGTTGGTCACAGTCAGATTGAGCTTCTCATCCTTGACCAGATACGCCGACTGCGTACCGCCGTTTGTCGTGATGAGGATATCACCGGACGGCACCATCGTGACGGACTTGCCTGCTTGCGCGTATGCCTGTGTGAGTGTGACGAGCGTAACGGTATTGATGCCAAGTTCGGGACAGGATATGCCTGCTTGCCAGAGCCCCGCGTGGCTGCCGGAGGCGGTATCGGCCTTATAGGCCATTTCACGGGTCGCGAACTTCGAGGACGGCACATTCTGGCCAAGCGCGCCGGCAATGGCACTGTCGCTTAGATAATAACAGCCCTTGACGGTCATCGCACTCCCCGCGACACCGATAGATGCGCTCGAATTGCAGTGGATGCAGCCGACGACGGTATTGCCGGCGCCAACGACACCGCCAACGGCAGACGTACCGCTGACAGACGCCAGGCTCAGGCAGTTTGTAATTGAGCCCAACGATTTGCCGGCAACGGCGCCGACGTTTGCCCCGCCTTTTAAGGCGCCTGATACGGCCAGGTTCGTAACCGTGCCGGTAACATAGCCCAACAGTCCCTGGTTGTCCGAGCTGCCGTTTATGTAAAGGCTGCTGACCATATGCCCGCCGCCGTTAAAGGTACCGGCAAATGGCGCGGCCTCCGTGCCGACCGGCGACCAATCTCCGATTTCCGGGCCGCAGACCGGCGAAAGGCTCACGTCGTTTGCAAGCGTGACAGTTTTGCCGGAGAAGTTATCGGACGAATAGCCCGTGATCTGGCCGGCGACCAGCATTTTAAGACCGACGAGGTCTTCGGCTGTCGCAAGCGTAAAGCTCGTCGCGGTAGTACTGTACCAGGTGATCTTTGCCTTCTGACTGGTGTTTGTATCAACGTCAGTTTGCCAGCCGCAGTTATATTCCGCGTCGGCAGAGACAGGCACGGAAAAGCCCGTTTCTGATACCATCGTCTCCGGCGCCGTGCCCAACGGCACGATAGTATAGCCTGTAACACCTGCCGACGGCATCACACTCAGCGTTCCGGCCGGAATGTATACGACTGTGTAGAAGGTGTTTTCCGTATATGACGCCACCGTCTTGTCGTTTTGGCTAAAGCTCAGTGTCACAGCCGGCGACATGTTCATAAGCCGGACACGGTAAATAGTGCCCGCGCCAAGATGAAGGCCCGTATCGTCATATGTCCATGCGCCCGATCCGGCCTGTTTTCCATTCAGTGTATTCAGTCCCCATACCGCCTTGGAGTAATCGGCCGGCGTCACACGCATGCCGCTGTTACCGGACCACACCGTTGTGTCAGGAGACACGCTGTTGATCGAATAACAGGAATTTACATATGCTTCCATTCCTGCACCCGCGATGGAACCGAAGGATTTATTTGTTGCGGTTGAAGCGTCCACCTGGCCGGTATAAACGCACCCCGACAACGAGGGTGTCACTGTTGAACCGCCCAGCTTTGACACGTAGCCCACAATCCCGCCGCCAAACATGGCGCTGCCTGTAGCATTAATATTAACGCTGCTCAGGCAGTTGCTGACGATGCCCATCGATTGGCCGACAATACCGCCGGTATAATTGTAGGTGTTGGTAATACTGCCGCCGACCACCAGATTTTTGATGGTGCCTTCTTTGGCATAGCCGAACAGGCCCTGATAATTCGACGAGGCATTAATATACAGGCCGCTGATGGTATGTCCTCCGCCGTCAAAGCTGCCGGCAAAGGGTTTGGTGGTCGACATGCCGATGGGCGTCCAGCTCAGGGATGCGCCTTCCACTCCGGCTGTCGCACCGCAGACCGACGAAAGCGAGATATCCTTTGTGAGTGTGAATGTGCTCCCTAAATATGTTGTCCCTGCTTCGACCGCCTGTGCCAATGAGGCAAGCTGCTCCGCCGATGAGATGGTGTACGTGCCCTGGTCTGTCTGGCCGGAATAGGCGCCGCTGTCCACCTCCTGCTCTGGTAATTGGAGAAGCTCAACTGCCGGTCCGGCTGTTTCCTCTCCCGCCTCTGTCTGAATGGCGTCAGGAGTCTCCGCCGCCTCTGCGACGATAAATGCCTCCGATGCATATACAACGGACATCGGTGTCTCATCCGGTATATCAGCGGTCACAACGGCCTTGAAATGAGCGGTCCCCGCCGCCGCCGGCGTCCATAAATAAACCAGCTCGGCCTCGGCCGCTCCTGCCGCGAGTTCGTTCGTTGGCTGGGGCTTGCCGATCACCGCGTCGTTTTCACCGTCACGCACCTCGTATAGGGTGACGGTGGGTGAAATCACATACGTACCGGTATTTTGTACCGTTACCTTTACTTTGTATGGTGTGTTCACCGTTATCGTGCCGGGGTCGGATTCTCCGTCCGAGGCTTTGACCGTGATGCTGATGCCGGCGTGAGCCCCATCCTCTGTCGCCAGCGCACCGATCGGCAGCAGGCTGAGAATCATGAGCATTGCAAGCAAAATTGACAATAGCTTTTTCATTATTGTCCTCCTCGTTTTTTGATAATCTATGTAAACGCCATGTGGCGTAGATGAAGGTATTCCCTGAACATTAAAAAAAGGCTCAGCAGGGCAGGTATTCCCGCCCGCTGAACCTCCGTTGTTCGGTCGGCTCGCTTTATGGCTCTATGCTCTTTTTTATTTTCTCCACCCGGACAGGCCTACCGCCGGAAACAGCACTCCGTATTCCAGCTTCCGGACCATTTCCGCATGAGACGCTTCTCCGGCTCATTCAACAAGCTTTTCTGCCCGCACTCTTGCCGGGTATATCCTCTCCTCTTTCACTTTGTATATTCAAAAACGAATATGTACTACAGGTACCGCGCACCTGCATAGGACAAAAAAATAGCCGGGACAACCTTTAAGATCGTCACGGCCGTTTTCCCGCAAAATTTATATATGCTCCGATTTCTTTATGCTATCAGGGCAGAACTATCCCAAGCAGGTCTTCTGACTTGCGCCTACGGATATATTTTCCTGCGGCACGCCCTCTGCCTTCCCGGTTTCCCAGTGACTGACTTTCGTCGACAAGCGCGGCCTCGGCGCTTACAGCGGCGGAACCGTCCGGGGCTTTCACCCGATTCCCTATCCTCCCCCGCAGACCATACGTCAAGGGGGGCACTTGAAATTATATACAGCTTTCTTGGTTACACCGCCTGATATTATCATAATAGAATTTTAGCGTCAATGTGATTATTCGATTTTTTTTGTAATATATTGTTTCAGGCAAGGAAACGGGATAATCGGCCACCCCCGCATAATAATTGTCCACGTCGCACGAATCATCTTCTAATGATTTTACATATACGTCATAATCGGATTACATATGCGATTCTATTTTTCTACTGTTTTTTTTGAGATTCCGACGCTAAAGTGTGTCCAGCATGAAACGCATCATATGGTCCAGCAGATAGTTTCCGGCAACATTTTCATGGCCTTCATGGTGGATCGCGTTTGCATTGCGTATGTTGGAATCAAACATTACCGGCTTGCTGCCAAGCCTTAATGTGGTTTGAAGGATTCCGCCCTTCCCTGTTTTTTTCAATGCAAGATAGGAACCTATTTCATAATTTCGAAGCTCAAGTCTTGCAATGATATTCTCTTCCAGGTCCGAAGCATCATCAGAAATCAGGTAGTACGGCACGGCCAATTCAAGAAACTGCTGATCGCCAAAGCCTTCATGCGGAAAGTCCCCAAGAGCGGGATGTCTGCCCGGGACCACCGGCATAGCCTGCATATTAAAACCGCCCTGACGAACTTCAAAGTTCCCTCCCTTTTCGCCTGCATAAATGATTTTTCCGCCTTGCGCCAGGTATTCGGCTGTCTCACTGTTCCAAACCGTGGTTATCAGGAGGTCCACCCACTTTTTATCCCACCGGTGGATCCATGGATAGCTGGATTCAATATCCAGCGCACTGTCCGGATCAAAGACACCGACGCTTTTCCCAGCTATCTCCTTTCTCTCCAGCAACCGTTTCGGATAGGCCCATAGCCACCAGTCATTGCACAATAAAACCTCCCCGCCGCAGGCCGTGACCTCAAATACGAGTCCAAGCTTTGAAGGGCTGATCGTTTCAGGCATTACGAAGCTTACCTCCTCATACCTTGATACCCTTTCCCCAGGGATTGCTACATTCTCTGCACATACCCCTGCCAGAAGAAGCAGTTTCCCGGAGTACAACTTCCACACTAAGCGGACATTCTTAAAGTCCGATGTTCCATAATGGGATACATATGGCGTAACGGTAACTTCAGAGCCGCACCAGAAATTTCTGGTTTTTGAATCCAGAAGGATTGCAGATTCCTTAGTGAACCTTTGAAACTCTGAAAAATTGAATTTTGGCATAAAATTATCATCATAAAGGCCGGCTTGCGTTGCAGGTATATCGTTCAAATGCGTGACAAACATGGCTACAACCCTGTCCGAAAGCCTGGAGGCTTCCAGGTAATGTTTCCTCGCTGCAAAGGCTCGCTGCCTTGAAGCGATTTTAAAAATGTTGACCTGCTGCTGTGAATAGCCATAGCTCTGTAATATTTCCTCCGGGTCCTTTACATGAAACAGGCTCCACCACCAGGGAAGCACCCCTCCGTTGGCTTCCCGGATTGCAGCCGTATCTCTTACCGTATCCGCATCCGCATATTCACCGAGCACTAACGGCTTGTCTCCCGATTCAGCCCTCAGGGAAGCCCAGGCTTCTATGACCTCCTTGAACTTGTTGAATTCATTATATGGATGGCATGCATAGAAATCCCCATAGCGGGTTACTCCATTGCCGCTGTTGTCAAGATACAGGCGGTTGGGTGCCAGCCTTTTGCCCATAGCCACCGTATCCCTCATAAGAATATCCATTTGCTCTGAGAACTTATGCATCTCACAATTAAAGTCACTCATTATAAGGCATGGATGATTCCGGTCCTTCAGCAGCATTTCTTTTATATGGCGGCGGGCACGTCTGAAAAAGTCAGGTGTTTCCACCGGGTTCCACACAGGATATTCCACATAGGCATACATCCCCATTTTGTCAAATTCGTCAAACACATACTCCGGAGGGACAAACAAGGTAAACTTGATTGCATTGAACCCGGCAGCTTTTAAATCCCTTACCTCTTTCCTGACCTGCTCCACTTCAGGCCTTTCGGCGACAGAAGCCCAATAAAGCCCCCAGTGCAGGACGCCTGTGAGCAGGATAGGCTTGTTGTTGAAATATATCTTACTCCCTCTGGCCTCCACCTTTCTCATACCAAAATTTACGTCCTTGATTGAAATGATGCGGTTTTCATGGATTAAAGTTATCTCAGCCTTATACAAAAAAGGATCATGTACCGACCAAAGCTTCATATCAGGGATATATACATCCATTTCCACATTCAGGCTTTTTGGCATGTCTACAACGGCTACTTCCGCAATGCCTTCTCCCAGAGAACCTTCGCCGTTTTGCGGGCAAACCCGGATAACAAGCTTGCATTGGGCGCTTTCAAACCCCCTATTCCTTATATCAATCCTTGCAGTTATCAGGCTCCGGTCAATATCGGGCAGTATGAACACCTCTTCAACAAAAATGCTGCCGGTGACCTCAATGCCAACATCCCTCCAGAGCCCTGCGTAATTGATACCCTGCGAATCCTGCAAAAAGCCTGCCAGGGTTTCCTTGATCGGGAATTCATTGTGCCTGCCTCCAAACCTAGGATCATACTGGTCGACAACCCGTACCACCAGCTCATTTTCATCCTGTCCCCCCAACAGAATCCCATTTGCCGGCAAATCCAGCTTGAAGGATGTATACCCGCCTTCATGGGAGCCCACATAGACTCTGTTCACCCAGGCTTCCGCAAAATAATCGGCAGCTTTAAAGCAGAGCCGCAGGAAATCCTCCTCTTTGCATGCGGGCGTCTTGAAATAACGCCTATACCAGCCAACACCATCATATTTGTAGGTGTTTTCCACATCGGTCACCGGTGTTTCGATGGCACTTCCTACATGCACCAGGGCAATAACCGAGGCTTCTTCGACCCCCTCCGGGTTATCCAGGCTCAGGATGCTTTTCATATAAAAATGGGAGCCATTGGGCACATAAGCTCCAATAACCGTATTGAAGCTTTTCAAGCCTTCGTCATAACCGATTGTCTCCCAGTCGCTTTCACCCTTGCGTCTTATTTTTAACCGGATGTTCCAGTTCCGGTCGGGCAATTCAAACCATGACTCCAGATTGTTGGAAAAATAGCTGCGCCCGGTGGGCTTATTGCTGCTTCCGAACAAATCAAGGCTTTCCCGGGTATTATTTCCGTAATTTGCAATAGTGGAATCCACTACAATTTCATTGTCTCCAGGCTTTAATAAAGAAGGGTCCACCGGAGTTTCCAGCCAGTAAATACCGTCATCCTTAAAGGGTATAAGGCTTAATGGCTCCCATTTTCCTGAATTGACCCTGGTCCGCAGCTCTGCGTTTTCACCGTTCCCGCTGTTTTGGCCCATTTTTCCTTCGAATCTGCCTTCCCATACGGAAGGCACGGGAATATCCTGCCATCCGGCCCCATCCGTGGATGCATACCAGAGCCTGACATTGCAGGCCTTGCCCTTCAATGCCGCCCAATTGTCCCTGTCGAAAAAATAGGAACATTCCTGTGACTCTATCGACGTAGATGCAAAAATATCAAGAGATGTCTGTGTCAGGCTGCCCTTGCTTTGTGCGGTAGAAGTTATAACAACGGTATTGGAGCCCGCAGCCAGGTCGTCCGGATTGACCGGTACATCCACCCAGTGTGTCCCGTCATCCAGATAGGGCTCCAGTCTCACAGACATCCATCTGCCATCGTTGATGCGTGCCATCAGCAGCAAGTCCTTCTCCCGGGGAATCTTTTCAAGCTTTGAACCTGCATGTATTTGGATACGCAGCTTTGTATACTTTATTTCACTGCATTCTTTCAGATCAAATACTGTTTTTACACTGCTTATTGTATCCGGCAGCCTATTTCCGCCTATTGCTAAAGAGTGGCAGCAGTCTCCGTTTTCATGATACATCGTTTTAGACCGGTCGTCATAATCGGGATAAAAATCCCAAACACCATTCAAGCTTTGATAACACTCCATTGCAGTTCACCTTTCTAAAGGGGTAGGATGAAGACAGCTCCTGATTGACAGACCCTTTGGACTCCTCAATTCATCCTGCAGAGCTATCCGTTATCTGTCTGGCCTTTCTCCTGCTCCCTGCATAATAAAAGAAGGGGTAGGGAACAATTTCCCCATCCCCTTCCACGTGAGATTTATATGACGATGTTATTGGCAATAACAGGCGCATTCGGCGGACTTTGCTGAACAATACCCACACCGGTACCGTCAGTAACATTGATGATGTTGCTTGTAATGACCGAACGGTGTACGCCGCTGCCAATGACAATGCCTTGTGCCATAGCATTAAGATGGTTTCCATTGATGAGCAGATAATATGCTCCCTGTGCGTTAATAGCTGGCGCCTCATAGGATGCATAGGTTCTTGTAATATTCACAGCAGACATATTAACTGCATAGGCATGGGTGACTTGCACCGCTGCTGCGCCGTTGCTTCTTATATCGGTTCCTGTAATATTCAGTTCGGTATATTCGCCGTCGATCTCAAGTCCGGAATAATGACTCCACAAAGAGCCTCCAGCCATTGTAAGATGATGGGTTCCCGCAATTTTCATGCCTATGCTGCAAAAATCCGTGGAAACATTAAGCAGATTGCCCCATACGCCATTCACGCCTGTCTGCTGAAAAAGTATTCCGGTCTGGGCTCCATAGACAAACACATTGCTCATTCTCAAGCCGTCGTTGAACTCAAGCTTTATACCTACTCCGTTGTTTCCGAAGTATCCGTTATAAGTAGTGCTTGGAGTCCAGACCTCGATATTGTCAAGCGTTGATACGTCCCAACCGCCTGTGAGCCTTATTCCCATCTTTGCCACATAAGATATGAATATGTCTTCGAGGACAGCTCGTCCCGTATTCTCAGTAGAGCAGTCAATCCCCGTCCATGCATGGAATATCCTTACATTGCTGACTCTGGTACCGACACCGTTCAGTAATATGGTCGCTGCATACTGGGTAGGTGTGCCTGATTCATTCTGGGTGTAGTCAAAATTCAAACCGCTAACTGCACCGCCTGCATTAAGGATTATAGCATTGGCGGTAGTGCTTGACTGTTTGATGGTCGGCAGGGTTGCACTGTCAGAGGACCATGAGCCCTCGGGCACGCCGAACATCAGTTGATTTGTCAGGGTAAGTGCTTGAGATATCTTATAAATTCCATAGGGAACATAGACAGGTTTCTTCGTGGAAGCCGACTGTGTGATGGCGTTCTGGAAAGCGTTTGTATCGTCGGTTACTCCGTCTCCTACCGCTCCCAGATCCTTGACATTGACAACGTCAACGGTGGCAGCGGCATGTGCAGGGATGGGGAACATACTTACCGTCAAAATGATTGCCATGACTAAAAAACTGATTTTTCTCAACTTCATAACAGCACTCCCTTTCGAATTTAGTTAAGCGCATATACCGGAATGAATCCGGCATATGCTCACGCAGGCTACACCTGCGCACCCCGCTTTAGCGTGGTGTTCGAACAACGTCAGGATAGTCAATGAATCCCGTATGGGGGTTGCTGACGTTGTTTGAATTTAGTTTAGCGCATATTCCGGAATGAATCCGGTATATGCTCACGCAGGCTATACCTGCGCACCCCGCTTTAGCGTGGTGTTTGAACAACGTCAGGATAGTCAATGAATCCCGTATGGGGGTTGCTGACGTTGTTCAAATCATCTGCAAATTCCTACTTCCGGCTTGCCAGATACGCATCCGTCTGCTTCTGTATTTCCGCTATGATCGTATCAAGCCCGGCTTCCTTTTGCTTTGCTATGTAGTTCGCAATGTCCTTTTCGACATCCTTGCTGATACCGAATAAGATGGGTTTTGCGAGCTCTTCAAAGAGCTGGTCCCTTTTTGAGATTTCTGTCTTGATCGGCTCCGCATTCAGGAATAATCCATAAATCGGAGAATTGATGTTGTTGGGCTGGCCGGCAAATTCCTCCTGCTTCTCCCAGAAGCCTGCGCCGTAGCTTGTGTCCGGCCTCATGAACTGGGGCTTCCAGAATGCCCACTGGGAAGTCCAGCCCAGGTAGGTCTGCGTTGTTTCCCCGGGAAGGGTTTCTGCCGCTTCGCCGTTCAGCACATAGGTTTTTCCTTCGATACCGTACATCACAAGGTCATAGAAGCTCCTGTCGGTTTCCATTAAATTGCAGAACATAAGCGCCCTTTCAGCGTTTTCAGCGTTCTTGCCTATAGCCGCTGCGTTTGCAAGAGGAGTCCTGTTGAAAAACTTCTTGTCGGGATAGAGCTGAGATCTCTCAAACCGCTGTTCCTTGTTTGTAAGCAATTTTTTTTCGGCCTTTTCCATATTGACCTGACTGGATTCATTGGTAAGGAACTGCGAATAGCAAAGTCCATTGTCCCAGTAGGTATTCATATCGGTCTTATCTACAATGGCGTCTTTGGCAATGATTTTTGCATCATACCACTTCTTGGCATACAGAGCGGCATCTTTGAAAGCCTGAGTCTGTTCCAGCGGTACAACCTTTACGCCTGAATCGTTAACGTCGAAATAGAACTCGTGGAAAGCCGTATCTGCAAGCTCATATTTCAAAGCAGCAGTCTCCGTAAGGAACTTTGGATTGCTTCCTATGTTCAAGGCCTTCAATTCAGGAAATTTAGCCTTTGCATTTGTCAGAAGCGTATCCAGGTCTTCCAGTGTCTTGACGGAATCTGCGGCTACTTCCGGTGAAAGGTCCTTGCGCCATACAATATACGGCCTGGAATTCTGATTCATTGTCCAGGGAAGGCAAAGAATCTGTCCGTTTACAGTAGCCGCCGACAAGGTTCCAAGCGTATTATATTTGGCATAAAGTTCCGGTGCGTATTGGGGAAGAAGCTCATTAAGAGGCTTGAAGGCGCCGCTGTTAAGAAGCTGCGCATAGCCCAGCCAGTCCGCTATGAAGTTTAAATCCCAGGTGTCTCCGCCTGCTGCCATTACCATGATCTTGTTTACATAGTCGCCCCATGGCACATAGTTGATCTCGAAATTTGCATTGAGTTTTTCTTTTGATGCATTGCCGACTTCCTTCCATACATCATCCGTAAGCGGCAGCTTGGTCCCTGCGAAGTAGAACTTGAGGGTAACCTCTTTGAGTGGTTCAGGCGCCTTTGTAGTTTCTGCCGCAGTCCCCCCCTGAGTTGTGGCCGCAGTGGTCGTTTCATTTGTCCTGGCAGCACCGCAACCTGCGATCAGCACCATAGACACAGCCGCTGTGAGGAATACGGAAATCAGCCTGAAAACCTTCTTTTGCATAATTTTCTCTCCTTTTCTTATATTATATACCAAACAGCCAGGTACTACAGCTGTTATAGCCTTTGTTAAACATTCCCGGACTGTGGAATTAACCTTTCACTGCGCCGATCATAATGCCTTTGATGAAATACTTTTGCAGAAATGGATACAGAAATAGTATGGGACCTATTGTAATTATGCAGGTTGCCATCTTGACGCCTTCGTTCGGAAGCAGCTCGGATATCTTTTGCAGTTCGCTTGAAAAGCCCATATTGGAACGGATAAACTGCACATTGGAAACAATTACTCTGAGCAGGTATTGGATGGGGCGTAGATTCTCCTTGTCAATCAGCATCAGGGAGAGCCACCAGTCGTTCCAATAGTTCAGCCCCACAAAAAGGCTGATGGTGGCAAGCGCAGGCTTTGCAAGGGGCAGTATGATCCGGACCATGGTCCTTAGCTCGCTGGCGCCATCCATTCTTGCGGATTCATAGATCTCTTCAGGAATCGTCAGAAGGAAATTCCTCATCAGGAATATATTCCAGCCATTCACAAGATAAGGAACAATCAGGGCCATCAGCTGGTTTTTCAAATGCAGGTAATTGATGCACACAATATACCAGGGTACCATTCCTCCGCTGAAAAGAACGGTTATCAGACAATAGAAGGAGATCGCCTTTGCATATTTCAATGTTCTTCTGGAGATGACATATCCTATCATCGAGGTGATGAAAACCGATAATAACGTACCTGCCGCCGTAACAAAGATCGTGACGGCATACGAATTGACAATGGTACCGGGGGCACTCAGCAGTACCCTGTAGGCAAGAAAACTGATTTTTTTAGGTATCAGGGTATAGCCATACACCATAATATCCTTTTCATTGCTCAAGGAGCCGCTTACCACCATTAGAAACGGGATTAGGCAGAGCAGGGATATTACAAGCCCCACAAGGAAAATCACTATCTGTCCGAAACTATATCTTTTTACCAATGCCACAATATTTACACCCTTTCTAAAATAATGAAGAATCTTGGTCTATCCTTCTTACAACCGCATTGCTGCCTATAACAAGTACGAATGAGATGATTGATTGAAAGAAGCCTGCAGCCGACGCCATACCAACATCCCCTGTGACCCTGATGCCCCGGTATACGAAGGTGTCGACGACATCGGTTGTCGGATAAAGCATTGACGCATCCCCAACAATTGCATAAAACATTCCGAAGTCTGCATTCATGATTTTGCCAAGGCTTAACAAGGTCAGGATGATAATGGTAGGCCTTAGCATCGGCAGGGATATATACCTTATCTGAAGCATTTTTGTAGCTCCATCTATCTCTGCCGCCTCATAATATGATGTATCTATTCCAGATAATGAAGCCATATATATTACACTTCCATACCCCAGGCTTTTCCATATATATATGAAAACCAATATCACGGGCCATACGCCAGGGGTGCTATACCAGCTCATCTCCTCCATTCCCATTGATACAAGGAGATTGTTCAGTGAACCGTATTCCGAATTGAAAATGTTGTATGCAAATACACCGACAACAATCCAGGAAATAAAATAAGGCAGGAAGGTAAGTGTCTGGAATAGCTTTTTAAACCATTTGCCGGCCATTTCATTGAGCAAAAGGGCAAAGGTGACCGCAGCCACAGTTCCAATCGTAATGAAAAGTGCATTCAGAAAAATAGTATTCCGAATAGCCCTTATGGCCTGTTCGGAACTGATAAGAAACTTGAAATTGACAAAGAGAGGACTTGCCCATTCACTTCCGAATATACCGTCTGCGGCCTTGAAGTTTTTAAATGCAATCACAAGACCGAACAGCGGCATATAATTGAAAAGAAACAGCAAAAGCATTGCAGGGACTGCGAGAATATATAATTGCCTGTTCTTAAATAATTCCTTAAAGAAACTTCCCACTCCGGAAACGATGAAACCTTCTCTTGCTTTCCTGCCGGTATAGGCTGCTGTCTTCATACTTTGGAAACCCCCACGCCGTAAAATTCATTGCAGCTTTATTTTACAGCCTGGCAGGCAATTTTTTATAGTTCGAAAAAGTAATATCTTATTTCCTATTCTCGTTTATTTTGTTCGAAAAAGTAATCGATGGTTGTTATAAGGGACGAATTCAAAATTAATTTCATAAATTCAAATTCCCTTGCCGGTTTACCCCATGCTGTTAAACTTCCTGTATTCGGAAGGAGTCATCCCGATTTCATTTTTAAAGCTGGTGAAGAAATGGCTTGAATTAACGAAACCAACCTTGCCGTAGACCTCGCTGATTTTAATATTCTTATTGCCAAGGAGCTCCTTTGCCCGTTCAATCCTCACAAGCCGGATATATTCGCTTGGAAGGCTTCCGGATACCTCCTTGAATATCTTTGAGAAATATTTGTCCGAATAGCCTGCAACTTCAGCAAGTCTCTCAACACTCAGGCTACTGTCGGCATAATTTTCCTGTATATATTTTTTCGCCTCATTCACGATGCCAAGATACCTGCTGTCCTCAAGATTGTCAAGCCTGCCACGGGTGGAGTGAAATTCGGAAAATAGCTCCACCAGCCAGTTTCGGGCATGGTCCAGGGTTGACAGGTCAAGAAAGATATTATTCAATTCGCTGTAGTCAAGCTCAATGCGCTTGATTTTAGAAACAATGCCATTCATCTCATCCACACAGTCGATAACCAGCTTGAGCAGGATCACTATAACGTCGGAATAAACATACCTGCTCATAAGATGAACAACCTGGTCCAGGGTCTTTTCAAACTCCTCACTGTCATTATGGCGGATTGCAAGGATCATCTGCTCTTTGAGCTCCGTAGGATACAACAGACCCTTTGTAAAGTTCTCTTTGATATATTCTTCATAGATTACCCTGTTCGTCCCCAGAATGAACCTGTATTTGATCATTTCCCTGGCCTTGCTGTATGCCGAAGTACAAGCCGATGCACGGTCAATTGCACCGCCTATTCCAATGGTGATTGTCGTGCCTGTAATCCTGTTCACAAAATCCTTCATCTCTTCAAGTGCGGCCAATAAGGTTTTTTGGCTTTCCGGCCTGTTGTTTTTGAAATTCATCAGGATGCATATTTCACCGTGGTACATGTTCACAGTTTCACACTGGAAATCCTTCTCCAGAACTTCACTGATGGCTGTGCTTACGAATAGTTCTATGAACTTGATATTATTCTCATCGTTCATTTTGTAGGAATCGATTACAACCAGGGCCAGATAAAGGTTCTTGAAGCATATGTCCGGTAGTTCCTCTTCAATAAGCGTCTGCCCGTCTTTTCCCCCTTCGCCCATAACAATGAGGCTCCTTAAAAGGCCCTCCCTCCTCAATGCCTTGTTTTCGTCATTTTTGTGGGTGAGCTCATTCATCTTTTTCAAGGATTGTTCAATGACGTCTGAAATCAAAGGCACCTCGCCGCTGACGCTGTGATCGGTGAACTGGATTTTTGTCTTTATCGCTCCTACAATTTTCTTGATCGGCGAATAGACTCTCGAGGAGATAAACAGGCTTATGGTGATGAAGGCCAGCAGAAATGCCATGCTAAGACCATACAGCAGTAGTTCCCTGCTTTTTATGGCCATTGTTATTTCACTATACGGCCTTGAATTCACTATGTAGAAATGGTACAAATCACTTTTAGCGTAGGTGATTATATAAGGCTCGTCCTGCAATTCAAGTATCAAGCTCCCTTTGGAGGCGCCTCCAAAGGAATCCATCAATTCTTTGGCTCCGGGCATGCTATCCCCGTCTTGTGATACCTGCTTCATCAGGATTGACCCGTTTTCATCCAGCAGCAGGGTATTACCGCTAAACCCGGCAGTGGTATCATTCTCCAGCGTCTCCTCCTCCAGATTGATTACGATTGAGCTCTGAAGGCTGTCATTGGATGAAAACTCCTCATATTTAACCGACAAAAGGCCTTTCCTGCCCGCATTCTTCTCATTGACCTCAAACCTTGTGACCTTCTTTTTACGTGATGCATCCGACTTTGAAAGGCTTCCGGCCACAAGCCCATCCAGCTCATTCCGGTCAAGCAGTGCGGTTCCGGTAGAAATCATGGACCCGGATTTCATATTGTATAAATATACCGAATGTATGTATTTATTCAGGTTTTTTGCCTGGATGGCAACGTTTTGAGCCTTGAAGGAAGCGATGATATCGTTTTCCCTGGTGATGAGGTAAAAGTTAACATCCTTGTCAAGCCTCATGTATTTATACATGTTGTCCAACTGCTTCAGGATATTTTCAATATTGATGTTCAGGCGGTTTAAGCTGTCCATATATTCCCTTGTCGTACTTTCCACAAGGGCTTTTTTATATATGTTGGAAAAGGCGACGGACATTGTCGTCACTACGATTACGCAAAGTATGATGAACGAGATTACAATTCTGACATAATAGGATTTGTTTCTGACCCTGCTTATGATTTTGTTTTCAGCCATAAAATCACCCTTTTACAACATTTTCGCAGAAATCCGGCATACATCAGGCATTCCGGCTATAAACAGAAAAAACTCGTGTGCAGACAGCAGAACATTGTGCTTAAAGTCTACTATACAAGTTTAAAAATGTCAATCTTTGCGCTTAACTTAAAATATGCCGGCACCTCTGTGATAGTGAGGCTGCCAGAAGGGTTTCACTCTCTTGTCAGGTATTGACATAGTATAGCCTGTTTGTCTTAGTATGTCGTCATAAAGTAATCCTGTCTGCTCATTTCCATCCAAAAATCTTTAGATAAAGGACTTGAATCCTGTTCATTATAACCTCTTGAAAAGCTCAAACCTATATATCGGCTGAGTCCAAAGCATTGCTCCATGCTCGCCAATTACTTGGACACGCACATACTTTTCTTTCCCGGTAAGCTCATAACAGCCTGACTCACCAAGCTGTTCACTCAGCACATCACCATTTGCTCCAATAAACCTGTATATGCTTTTAGTTATGTAAAGTGGGTCCAGGAGATTGGCAATTACACGAATACATTTACCATCGAATGTAAATTCATTTAGCACAAGCCCATTGGAAACGTAAAAGCCTCCATTGTTTAACACCTCAATAATATCGTTGGGGTTATTCGTTGGCGAATAAATAACATTCCATACTCTTCCAAGATGGTGCCATCTATGGAAATCATCGTTTCCGAATCCCCATACCAGTTTTCCTTGGGAAAGAATATAGTCCCATGTATCAGTAGCCAGTCCGGATCCTGTCATGGTGAAAATGACACTGTTGAATATTTCTATTCCAGTGAATCCACTCAACTTGTCAATATCCTTCCACGGCCAGTACTCTTTTCTCTGCCAATTTGGATGACATAATATAACAAAGCCCCCTTCAGATCTGCATGCATCAACAGCATGTTGATGTGTCCCCTTGACAGCAGTTTTGTTACCTATGCACAGCATATGAGGGTCATTACTATATTCATATCCGTTTATAAGGACAAGATCATGATTTTTCATATATTCTTCAGTATCAGTAAATAAATCATGATTTGAGATTGTCAAAATATCGTAGCCTGCTTCTTTGTATTGGGAAATAACTTCGTCGATCCCATATGCTCCGCAAGTACCCGCTCCTGTTCCTGCGTGGGTATGGAAATTGGCCTTCATCCATTTACCAGACGTATCGACCACTTTTTCATAAGGATTAATAAACATAATGTGCCTCCAATTAATTTTTATTTGTATTTTCCATATTCACAAGCTGCTTCATAAAATGCCAGTACATTATCAACAGGTGTATCTGCCTGCATGTTATGCGCCGTACAAAGGATATATCCCCCACCGGTTCCAAGGGTCTCAATCCTATTGGCAACTTCATCCTTAACATCAGTAATTGTACCATAAGGCTCATATCTTTTATATCTTACTATTTCATTTCATCAAATTTATTCTTTAAATGATTTTGCTTAATTCCCCTACCGGACTATAAAGCCCAATGTTTTGATTTGAGCAGGTTCCAGGGAGAGTGAAATCACATTCCCCTTAAAACCCAAATTGTCCTGTACTTCATCATTCAAATTAAGCAGAAATACTTTCCTTGGCTCTTCATGAACGATCAGATCTCCACTTACCGCAAAATCCATGCTGTTAAATACCCTGACTATCTTCATGCCATCCACGCCAGACTTAAATGTGCTTAATACCGCACCCGGTATATTTAATTTCAAGAATGAGTGACTGGTCTCCAAAGAGCCCTCATGGGAACCGGTACAAACAGCTTTCAACCCTGTCCTGAAGGCATCCCCTGCCAGAAAAATATCACTAGCGTATACTTTACTGTCTCTGAAATCAAGTGCATAATCAAAACACATGTCCCTCTTCATAAAGCAATCTTCACCTATGTTTCTGCCTACCTCATTTCTAAAAGATCTAAATAAAGTAAGTGCAAGAGAATGGCTTGAATCCTCAGTCACTTCAATTTCATAAAGCCCCTTGTTGAATAATCCCAGAGAATCCTTCATGTCCTGCATAAATATGACTCCCTGGTTAGGATATACTCCCGTTTCCGCTTCAATATAGCCAATGTTGTCAGGTTTTTTTATGTTTCTTTTTTGAATACAAAAAGGTGTTGAAGTGTAAAATTCTTTGGTATTTAAGTAGGTCGGAAATAGCACCCTAACCCTATGCTCACCGACATTATTATCAATAAATGTCTTAAATTCCAGCGCAGAACTATTTTTTCTCATCTTACTATAAGTAATGATTTTAAACTCGGTAAAAGCCCCCGATCTATTCACACCGTTTTCATCCATTGCCACAGGTATTTCCATGTAATGAACAAGCTTAATACAAACCAGGAACGGTCCGTCGTTTTCAACTGAAAAATCAAACTTTCCACCAAGACTCAAGTATCTCGAATCCATTAAGGGTTTTATATATTTCCACCCATCACCCATATCGGCACAGTCTTCAAAAACAAGCAAATCGTTATACTCTTTTCCTGTACCTTTGTTTATCACTTTAAGCGTACCGTTATCCTGTATACTTAAAACCAGGTACTCATTCTCCCAGCTCCTGTGTCCAACCTGCATTGAACCTGGATATCTTACCGGAGCATGATACTCTGCAAAAGTGTAATTTATCTTGTCAAGTGGTGAATTTCTATATTCTTGATATCCATATGTATTATACCCTACAGCAGGTATTTGAGCCGGAAATGCCACTCTATAACGGTTAAAAGCAGGGGTCTCAGGAAGATTCCTTGTTTTTATCACCAGGTTTAAGATGCCCTTTCGCATACCCATCAGTTGATAGGGTACTTCGCGTGCGTTGCTGTTAAATATTTTAAAGTTGCCGGGGCTGTCAGTTGGAAGTTCAATTTCTACCTCAACCACTCCATTAAAATCTTTTTGACTTCCATTAAATAAAATGAGATTTTTGTCTTTCCCTGTAGACTTTGTGTTTATAGAAGATATAATTTCTTCAAAACTAGTTTTTAGCAAGTCTTCCATGATACTCCGGGCCTGGTTGAAGCGGTATTCATTATCCCTGTGAACAGGAGTGATTGAGCAGCCGCAAATGGAATCATGCGGATGGTTTTGTAAGAGAAGTTTCCATGCCGCTTTGAAAAACCCTTTTGTATTCCGTGATTTAATAAAACTTGCCGCAGCGTCAAAAGGCTCCGCCCATTTTGTCATCAAAGTTTCACACTCATTATTGGCCTGCTTCAGGTGAACCATGGATGAAAGTACATTCTTTAGTAAATTATTGCTTAAGCCCACTCTGCCAAGGTTGTATAGCTCACCTTTTATATCTTCCAGCTTTGCTCCTGAGTTTTTCTGCGCCCTTACAAATTCTTCAAGTGTACTATGTTTCAGCTCCATATCATTCATGTTTTCATTAAGTAAAGATAATATTTCCGTGAGCTTTGGCTCTATTTCCATATGGTCCACACCATCCAGCATGACCATATTGTTTGATACCGACCTCTCAACACTATACTTAAGCAGTTTCTTCATATGTTCAATAAGCTCATCTTTTTCGTAATTCCTTCCATCAAAAGGGCTCCGAAGGGCAAAGTAAAAATTGCTGTAGCCTCTTTCCGCATCTAATTTGATACATAGTACACTGCTTCCGTCAGCAGCTATCCATTTGAATGCATCTTTGGGATAGTCTCCTATTCCCCTGAAAAGAATGGCAGAATGAATGCCAAATCCCTTAAGAATTTGTGGAAATTGACTGTTATGCCCGAAAATATCAACAATATACCCGATTTTCATTGGCTCCACACCGAAGGAACCGCAGATTTCAAAACCCTTTTGCAGATTTCTGATAAGAGATTCGCCTGACACTAAAAACTCATCAGGCATTACATACCATGGACCGATGATGATTCTTCCCTGACCGATCAAACGCCTTAATCTCTTTTCGTTCTCCGGACGAATTTCCAAATAATCTTCAAGTACAATTGTCTGGCCGTCCATGTGAAAGTATTTATACTCCTCATTCGCTTCCATATGCTCAATAAGTTCATCCAGCATAAATACAAGCCTTTTACGAAATCCCTGAAAAGTCTGGTACCATTCCCGGTCCCAATGGGTATGAGAAATAACATAAAGATTGTGCTTTTTACTCATGGAAATACCTCTCCTATAATCTTAAATGGATCGGTATTTAAACCGATCCATTCAAATTTATCCTTTTTAGATTTTTTATGCTCTAATAAACATAGTGCTCATTATAGCTATTCACAATACCAGCTCCTGAGTTTACACTTGAACCATGTATTGTGTTAACCGAGTTCATAATCCGTACAGTTCCACCCGGTGCATATACACACCAGGAACCGCTCTGATCGGCACCTGCATTCCAGATGTCGGCAGCACCAGATGTTACATAAATCAGGTTCTTGGGAGAAAAAGTCAATATGCTCATGATATGCTCATTGGATGCACCGTTGATTATAATGAAATCGCTGTTAGCTTTTTCATAGTCTACTAAATTCGGCCATAAATCATCACCTTTCAACCATGGCATGGTTCCGCCGAATTCCTCGACTCCTATCCAAGGGCAAGGATTCATATCATATAATTCTTCAATCCAGCCTTCGGTGCTGGTACCAACCCTTATAAAATTATTACTGAAACTACCGTATAAAGACCTTAAATGGTGCCTGTTACTTCCGTTTGCAATATCAACACCGAGATATGGATTTTTAAAGTTTGTGTTTATTATATATGCATCATTTACACCATTTATCCTGAAGGCATATGGAAATGCTTTTATTGATCCTGCTGTAGCAAGTTGATTATTGGGCCATATAACTTGTATAGCGTTTATTCCCGAACCGTTTCCATCTATTGTTACAGATGCTGCATCCGTGGTGGGTGTACTTGTGTTTTCACCTTCATAAGCACACAGCCATGAGCCTTGACCTGTAAAAGCCCCTGTCTTACCAGAACTTACGCCTCTCAACTCAACATTTGCAGGAATTGTAAGGTGTCCATTTATCCTGTACCAGCCTGCCGGAACGTAGACCACACCGCCTCCTGCAGTACCTGCAGCAGTTAATGCAGATTGGATTGCAGTAGTCGCATCAGTGTACGGAAACGCTGCTGGTCTTGTATAATTGGTAACATAGGATGCATTGTAGGGTGATTTTGTAACGTCATATAACACTGCCCTTGTAACCTTAGGTAATGTTTGTGTTGTATAAGATGTAGGAGATGTACCCGGCGAAGCAACAGTGACACTGCCGCTGGTCGATCCCACAAGGGTGCAATCTGTTACTTTGATAGTGTGTCCGGTGACATTATTCCTGATAGAATAGGAACTTCCCTTCAATGAGCTGCGCAGGAAAACATTGAACCTGTTAACAGCAGCCGCATCCACTTGAAGCGCAGTATTACAGTCTCCAAGGGTTACAAAAGCGAAGTTGCAACCCCAGGTATCAGTACCTATATTGGGGTTCCCGCCATAATAACGCATACCGATATTATATTGGTAAGCTGATAAATGGTGGAAGTTATAGATTTCAATATGTCCGAAGGTAAATCCAGTTCCATTGGCACGTGTATATGTATCCAGTGTACTTTTTGCAGGCGCATTATAGGATGCACCCGCATTTGCCCAATAAGAATTATCAAATTTTATGTCATGAGCTCCGCCTGCTCCATAACCATTGATTAATTCCATCCCGGTATTCAATACAGTACCTTTTACAAAGCATACCTCAGGACATGCCTCAGAACCCCCCGAAGTAGTTCCTCCAAATTTAATACCCTTATACGCATTCAGAAGTGTAAGATTTTTAATATAAGTGTTATGCCAATCGTCAGATACAACTGCCCAGCCAGTATCAATCGGACTGCTCGCACTTTGATTCGGATAGAATATAGTAAGACCATACAGTCCTCCAATATCGCCTTCCATATTGAACAATGCACCGAAACCAGCATTTACATAGGCATTAATCATAGTACCATAGCTTCCCGAACCGCTGTCAGGATCTCTCCAATCACCGCGTAAGAAGACACCTGAAGGAATATATAATGCGTTACTCACTTTATAGGTACCTGCTGGTATCCAGACTGTTCCGCCACCCTGGAGATAGCAGTTGTCCAATGCTTTCTGAATAGCTACAGTTGAATCATTTGTTCCTGTACTGTCCGCACCAAAAGATGCATTAGTGACATCATAATCCTTAATCACTATGTCTTCGGTCACATAAGCCGGCGTAACAATGGTTGCATTAGGTGAAACGGGAGTAGCTGCCGTAGCAAAAGAGAGATCATCAAAGTATACTGCCGCAGTTAATCCACCATCGGTAACACAACGAATTTTTACAAAAGTATTATTCCCGCTGAACCAGTCCCTGCTTACCCTGGTCCATACGCCTGCTCCAACTCCTATATTGACTCCGGGAGAAACTTCTCCTTTTAAGTCATCCATATCCATATATAC
Organism: Bacillota bacterium; assembly: GCA_023433505.1. Classification (GTDB taxonomy): domain Bacteria; phylum Bacillota; class Clostridia; order Acetivibrionales; family DTU013; genus MnB-11. Next base: position 22,687 of record JAEZCO010000071.1, read on the forward strand.
ATTACCATTGTTATTTGTCTTGTATATCCAACAGGATAATGTATATCTTGTATTTGGAGTTACCGGAATTTCATTGCTTGTGGCCGCAGTACCGTTGGCAGTAGACGAAAGAGAGTATGAACCACCATGTTTTTGAGAGGTGGAACGAGTCATTGCGCCATATGTTTCCCAACCGATTGTCCCTTCAAATGTTCCGTCAGGAGCAACCGCTTCCAACTTGAGATCATCAAAATATACCGCCGCTGTTATTCCGCTGTCGGTAACACAGCGTATTTTTACTGCACTGTTTGTCCCGCTGTTCCACGTCCCCACCACATAGGTCCAGGTGCCTGCTCCACTTCCATTATAAACACCGATTTGAGCCTCTCCTGAGATATCATCCATATCCAGATATGCATTACCGACACTATTTGTTTTATATATCCACCCGGACAGCATATACTCTGTATTTGGAATAACGGTGACAGCATTGCTTGTTGTTGTAGCGCCATTAACACTACATTTTAATGAATATGCACCTGTATGGCCCCTGTCCATAGACCTGCTCATATTGTAATATGTCCAGCCCGTGTCAGCCTCAAAGGTACCGTCGGGAGCAATAGCTTCTAGTTTAACATCATCAAAATATACTGCTGCAGTTGTTCCGCCATCAGTGATACACCGTACTCTTACCTGAGTGTTTGTTCCACTGTTCCATGTAGCAGACGCATAAGTCCAGGTACCTCCTCCGCTTCCATTGAAAGCACCGATTTGAGGTTCTCCCGCAATGTCATTCATGTCTAAGTATGCATTACCGGTACTATTTGATTTGTATACCCAGCCGGATAACTTATAGGTTGTATATGTACTTACATGAATAATATTAGTGTTTGAAACCAAACCATTGGCAGCTGCCTTAAGAGAATAATTACCTGTTTTAGCCGTATCCAACGATCTGGTCATAGAATAGAATGACCAACCTTCTTCAGTTTCGAAGGTTGAATCAGGATCATTTTCTTCTAAAGTAATATCATCGAAATAAACTGCATCAGTAATTGAAGCACCAGAACAGCAACGCACAACGACAGATGTGTTGGAACCACTGTACCAATTCGCACTTATCCTCACCCATTTACCCGATGAAGAAGTACTAGGCTGTGGTTCCCCTGAAATGTCATTCAGGTCTATGTAAACATCTCCTGCACCATTTACTTTATAAACCCACGCCGACAACTTGTAGCTGGTATTGGGCGAGACAGTAATTGCAATACTGTTCGCAGTAGCCGAACCAACAGTACATTTAATGGAATAGGCGCCTGAATGGGCCCTGTCGGTCGATCTGCCCATATTGTTGTATGACCACCCTGTTGTATTCTCAAAAGAGGGATTTGTAATATTATTAGTTGCCGCATATGAAATACCTGACTGTAATATGAAATTTGACAGAACCAAAAAAGCGGTAACGATAATTGAAATAACTTTTGCACCAAGCTTTTTTTTACTCATCTGATTACCTCCCAATTCAATAGGTTTCAAGTAGTTATAGCGTCCATTTTTTCATATCCTGAGCAGTATCAGTTTCCCTTTGCCCCCCCTCCCTGAAACATTATTCCAATGCCAATGTGAATATTTCTTTCTCGATCCCAATGTGTATGGGATATTACACCCATCTCTTCTACACCCTCTAATGAGAATTGAGTCCGGATTACCTGTAAATCTTCTGAATCTGTATCAAATGTACACTATGTGGCTTCAGTGACAATGTTCTTTTATAACATTTCAATTCCTTTTCAATACTGCTCTTCATTCCCGGTCCTGTAAACCTTTTCAGAAAATCCAATTCTTCCTTGTCAGGATCAGGGATTGCGCCATGTTGTAACCACACCTCAAATGCAGCTCCGTTATCTCTATCCAGATAATAATCAGTAATTTTATAGTCTCCTTTCATATCCTCTAAACTAATATTGAATATCCTATCATCTTTTTCTTCAAATATTGAATATCTGTTAAAGTATGACATACCGGACACATCCCCTTCACAATACTCATGTTTGTAATGGCAGTAATTCCACATCAGTACCTGTATCGTATCTCCTCTACGGCAGACAATATAATCCTCCCCGGCAACCAGTTTTTCATTCCCGAGCTTCGATAGGAACCAGTAACCATAATAGGATGGCTTTTTTATACCTTGGGCATTGATTAATCCAAAACCTCCATGGAAAATCGAATTTCCAGCTCCGTTCTCTTCAAAAACATCTGTGAAAGCCCAAAAGCCCAATGAATCGGTCATACCCAAATTGGCTACATTGTTGTAAATGATGTAGGGTGCCATAAATGCGGTATCATGCACCAGATCACGGTCATCCGGCGAAGAATTCCACTCTGTAAGGTGGATCTCAGCATTTTTATATGCAGATTTACTGATAAAACTTTTCATCCACGTAAGATCGGTACTCAACGAATACTTGTTTTTGAACTTGTTTATGTGCTTTCCGTTTTCATCCTTTGGCCAGTGCATTGGGTAAGGGTGATTTGAAATAAAGTCTATAGGAAGGTCCCTCTTCTCACAATAATCCATCAGCTCCTCAATCCATGGGGCAACACCTTCCAGTGTAGCAGGAGTACTGGCAGGTCCGCCTACCCGCAACCCTTCATGAATAGACTTGAGTGCTTTTGCAGAGTATTCATACAGTGTGAAGTATTCCTCCTGCGTTCCGGACCAGAAGCCCTGATAAGCACCGTCAGGCTCATTCCAAACTTCAAAATACCATTTCAGTACCTCTTCCAGGCCGTAACGGTTGATGCAATGGATGGCAAACTCCCGCACAAGATCTGCCCACCTGTCGTAATCCTTTGGAGGAGATACGTTACCTTTCCACCAAAAACAATAGGTTTCCTTGGTTGCAAGCTTGCATGGCATAAAGCCCAGTTCCACAATAGGATGCAGATTATGTTCAAGCAAGAAGTCAATCAGTTTGTCGGAATATTGCCAGTTGTAATAGACTTTCCCATCTTTATCCTCGTTATAAATCATCATGTCCTCATGGAAAATGCCATGAAACCTTATATATTCAAACCCAATTTCCTTCTGCACCTCCTTCAGTTGTTCTCTCCAATCCTCTCGCAGGCCTTCTGCTGCACGGCCGGCACAAATCAGATTCCACACTGGTATATATTTTTCTCCATGATCATTGATTCCAAAAGAGATATCCTGCATATTACCCTCCAGTTACTTTATTTGATGTTTCATTAAAATTTATATCGCCCAAGTAATTCACTAGTAAACTTCAAATTCCGACCTTTTATATTTTTAAACTTGTTTTTTCACCATTGTATTTTATTAATGCATCACGGCTTCTTTCCTGTTCACTCCCCTGCCCATGACCTTGTCTAACGGAAACCAATCCAAATTCTCTTTCCAAGGTCATTCCGGCAAATACTCCCTGACGTTTTAAAACCGTAACTTCTCTCAGCTCATCCTTCCAAATTAGTTTTGTCCACGCACATTCCGATTGTTCATAGCTGTATCCATCCCCGGCATCTTCATAAATTTCAAATTCACCGTTGCTGCCAGGATATATTCTGATCTCCCATGGTGCATCCAACATATCCTGTGTATGCTGTACAACCGGTCCCATTGGTATGATTGATCCGGATTTTATAAAAAGAGGCATCCTGTCAAGCGGAGCAAATGCATTGATATACTGTCCGCCTTCATACTTTTCACCAGTCCAGAAATCATACCATTTGCATCCCGCTGGCAGGTATACAGTTCTGCTTTTAGCTATTCCCTCAATTTTGAGGTTTTCTTTTTCATAATACATTGGAAAGGCTACAGGGCAAACCATAATAGCAGGTCCAAACATATACTGGTCTGTTATATTCAGTACATTTTGATCCTGCTCGAAATCAAAACATAAGCTTCTCATCATTGTATAATTTTTATGGGAAACCATTCCTGCAACAGAGTAAATATAAGGCAGCAGTCTATATCTCAAATGATTGAATTTTATAAGCGTATCGTAGAATATATCTCCCGGTTCTCCAAAACACCATATATTCTTTGAAATGTCCGTACCATGAGAACGAAAAACAGGTAAAAATGCGGCAAGCTGAAACCACCTGACATAGAGTTCCCGGTAGCCGGCATCCTCCGTACCTGATGGATAATCTCCCGCATGCCACCAGCACTCTTCCCGCTTGTCATGAACAAAAAAAGCTCCAATATCCACCGTCCAATTTGAGTGTCCGGTAATACAGAAATTAAGCCCATCGGCAACATGTCTTCGCAGTACTTCCCATTTTGCCGTAATGTCACCGGACCAAACAACCGTGCCATATCTCTGAAGCCCCGGATAACAGGCACGGGTCAGATTTAGCACCCTCTTATCTTTATGGGTGGCTCGCATACCTTCATAAATGGCTATGGCATTTAACAATGGATACAGATTAATGTATTCAGGATCAATAGTGTATTTATATTCCTCTACATCCAAAGAGATTCTCTTAAAGTATTCTTCTCTGAATTTTGTAGCCCTCATTCCATCAAAAGGTTCTGTGCCATCGCACCACCAACCATCGATTCCATATTTGAGCAACCCTTCTTGAATTTGCTTCCAATGCAGCTCTCTTGCCTCTTTTATAAACATATTGATATTGCTCTTATTGTTGAGAAGGAATCCGCGATCAAGCATTTCCTGATGGTTTGGTCCATAGTTCATTATATGGGTCCATACAGAGATTACCAGCTTTATATCCTTCTGATGCAATTCTTTCAGCAATGTTTCAGGATCAGGATATCTTTCAGGGTCAAACCTCTTTTCACCCCACTGTTCCCCTGGCCAATACTTCCAATCCTGTACAATAACGTCAATCGGTATACTCCTCTCTCGATAGCCTCTGGCTACATTGACAAGCTCCTCCTGCGTTTTATAATGCTCCTTGGACTGCCAATAGCCATAAGCCCATTTCGGAAGCATCGCAGCGCTTCCGGTCAGGCTGCGTATCCGCGCTACCAACTCATCAAACTTAGGTCCATAAATGAAAAAGTAGTCCATTTCATCTTCAACTTCTGACCAGAAATAGGAGCCCTGTTCATCATCATGAAAGGCAGAGAATGAACAGGTATTAAAAAAGAAAGCATATCCTCTGCTTGAAAACATAATTGGCATGGGCAGCTTCCTATTCTGCTGATAAAGTGTTTGTGATTTTCCTCTATAGTTAAGTATGCCATCCTCATGCTGCCCTAATCCATAAATGGCTTCTCCGGTGGAAAACTCGAACTCCAGCTTGGTGGAGTATGCTTTTCTCAGAAATTCCTTCTTTCCATTATGTGTAATTGAATTGAAGCTAAATCCGGTTTGCTCCATACTGCTATTTTCTTCAGTATCGAAAATATATTTTTCAACCTCAATTTCATCCAGCCACTTTCCGCCCCGTTCAGGCTCTTTAACTAATAGTTCTGCAGCTGAATACCAAGAAAAAGCAGCCGTGTCTTTCTTTATTTGAAGTTTGACTTTTTCAGAAGTAATCACTAGAGTCTGATCGTCTTCATAATGTTTCCAGTAAATATTCTTTAACGGTTTTCCTGCTATCATCAAGCTGTTACCATCAAAAAACGACTCCCTGCAGGTGTACCTTATCCTGAATACATCTTTCTCCCATAGTTCCAGCAGTATTTTCCCGCCGTTGTCCAGTTCAAGCATCATACCATTGTTGTTATATATATAATTATTAATAACTCTCATATTAATTCCCCTAATATCTGGAATAGTCTGTATGTACTATTGTTAATATATACCGACAGCTATAAAGCTGCCGGTATATATTAATTCAACTAATTAAGCACTTTCAATTTTACTTATTTCTTTTGTGCCAAGAATGCGTCAACCTGCTTTTGCATATCGGCAACGATAGCATCTGTTCCTGCATCCTTCAGCTTGGATACCAGATCTGCTACAGACTTGTCTACATCCTTGACAACACCAAATGACAGTGGTTTTGCCAATTCGGCTACAAGCTGGTCTCTCTTTGCCAATTCATTCTTAACATTATCGGTATTGAAGAACAATCCGTCAAGCGGATTGACTGTACCCATCTGTTGGGCAAACTCGCCTTCCTTGACCCAGAAGCCTTCAGGATATAAAGGAGTAGGCCTCATGAACTGGGGCTTCCACCAAGACCATTGTCCTGTCCAGTTAAGGTAGTTGCTGGTCTGTGCGTCAATGCCAGCCGGAAAATCTGCAGCTTCGCCGTTGAGTACATAGGTCTTGTCAAGTATGCCATACATTACCGCATCATAGAAATCTTTATCGGTCTCCATCAGTTCACAGAATATCAGAGCCCTTTCGGGATTCGCAGCGTTTTTGTTGATACAGAAAACATTCGCCAGCGGCGTTCTGTTATAGTACTTTTTATCAGGGTACATAAGAGATGTGTCATTTTCCCAGGAAGCATCCTTCCACCAGTTTTCCTTAGGCATATTTGAAGCCTCATGGTTACCGACATTGACAATACTCTGGCCATTGTTCCAATAAGAGTTTGTATCCGTTTTATCAACCATGGCATCCTTGGGTATATATCCTTTTTCATACCAAACCCTTGAATATTTGGAAGCTTCCAGATATATCGGAAGTGTTTCAACCGGTACAATAGTGCATTTCGGGTCGTTCATACTGAAAACAAAGCCATGAGACAGGACAGCATATTCATCCCTAACCGTTAAAAGAGAAAGCACCGGGTTTCCCCATCCGTCATTCTGGTTGGGAAATACATTCTTCATTCCAGGATACGATGCCTGTAAATCTCCAAGGAATTTATCATAATCCTCTATCGTTTTGATAGAATCCTTTGTAACATTTATATTCGCTTTCTTGACCAAATCTGCACGATATCTGAGTACCGGCCTGGTATTCTGTGCCATTGTCCAAGGCATTGCTATGATATTTCCATTGGAAGTAGCCGCATTTAATACACCTGTCTGCTGATACTTTTCATACAAGACTGGTGCATACTTTGGAAGGAGATCATTCAAAGCCTTATAAGTACCTGCTGCTGATAATGCCGGGAATGCAAGCCAGTCACCGTCAAAGTTGCCATCCCAGTTGTCACCCGAGGCTGACATCACAGAAAGCTTGTCTTTGTAATCCGCCCATCCAATAAAGCCAATTTCGAATTTGGCATTGAGCTGATCCTTGAACTTTTCAGACAAAGCTGTCCAAACTTCATCTGCCGCAGAGGGTTTGTCTCCACCAAAAAAGAACTTTAGGGTTACTTCATTAAGCGCCGGCTCAGTTGCCTGAGCTGCTGTTACAGCTGCTGTTGTCGCAGTTGCTGTTGTTTGAGCCACCTTTTGTGTACCGCAGCCTGCAAATATCGATACCATGAGCACCAATACGAGAACAAAAGCTGGTAGAGTAGAAACCTTTCTTTTCATAATACCTCTCCTTTTCATTTTTTATTATACCATACAGCCAATAGCTGCTATAGTCACCCTTTCACCCTTTCACTGCACCGATCATTATTCCTTTAATAAAATATCTCTGAAGGAATGGGTAAAGGAAAACAATCGGACCGATAGTGATAATCCCCATTGCCATTTTGACGCTTTCCGTCGGAAGTGAAACATAAAGCCTGTTGATTTCACTAATATTCGGTGAGGACTTTATGAAATCCACATTTGAAATAATTGTCCTTAGCAGCATTTGAAGCGGCTGCTTTTCCACTTTGTCTATTAGCATAAGACCAAGCCACCAGTCATTCCAGTAACCTAGCGCTGTAAATAGCGCAACCGTTGCTATAGCCGGCTTTGCCAGTGGCAGCATGATCCTGAAAAAAATGCCTAACTCCGTTGCTCCATCTATTTTTGCAGATTCATACATTTCCTCCGGGATGGATTTCATAAAATTTCTAAGGAGGAAAATATTCCAACCACTTGCCAGATAAGGTACTATAAGCGCTAAAATATTGTTTTTCAAATGAAGATAGTTTACACATACTATGTACCAAGGCACCATACCGCCACTAAAAAGTATGGGAATCAATGAGTAAAATGATAATAGGTTCATATACCTCAGATTTTTCCGAGAAAGGCTGTAACCCATCATTGAATTTATCAATACACTTAAAATTGTTCCAAACAATGACACAATGATTGTAATTTCATATGCTTTCCCGATTCTACTAAAATCCGCAAACAAAATCTTATATGCCAGATAACTTACATGCTTCGGAAACAGCCTATAACCATACTTTATAATATCCTCCTGAATACTCAAAGAACCGGATATTGATAGGAAAAAGGGTAATATGCATAAAATTGCAAATACCGCAACTGCAGAATAACAGATCACATTTAAAGTATTAACTCTTCTAGTCTTCACAAAATCACCCCTTTTAAAATAATGATGAGTCTTTTTCAAGCTTACGCGTTAGCGCATTACTTCCAATTACACACAGGAATGACATTATGGATTGTGTAAAGCCTGCAGCCGAAGCCATGCCTATATCCGAAGTGAGTCTCAGACTCCTGTATACAAAAACATCGATTACATCCGTGGTAGAGTAAAGCATTGGATTATCATTCAGGATGGCATAAAACATCCCAAAATCAGCATTAAATATCCTTCCCACCTGAAGAAGCGTCATAATTACAATTGTAGGTCGCAGTAGAGGAATGCTTATACGGAACAGCTGCTGCCATCTGGAGGCCCCATCAATTTCCGCCGCCTCATAATATGTTGTATCTATTCCAGATAATACAGACAAATACACCACGCTTCCATATCCTGTATTTTTCCATCGTGCGATTAACATCAGCACAAACGGCCAAATTACAGCATTTGTAAGAAAATCAATTTTGGGAATTCCGATAGCACCCAGCAGTAAATTTAAGGAGGAACCATTAGACGTCAATACATTATATGAAAATACACCCACTACGATCCAGGACATGAAAAATGGTAATAATGTCAGGGACTGTGTTACTTTTTTAAAAAATTTTGCCTTTATTTCATTCAGGGCAAGTGCAAATCCAACCTCAAACACAATACCCGACAATATGAAAAAGGAATTTAGCAGCAAGGTATTTTTAATCGCCCTAATTGAAGCCTCGGAAGAAAAAAGGAATTTAAAGTTGTTAAATATTGGGTTTGACCAGTCACTTCCCACTATACCTTTGTCAAATGTGAAATTTTTAAAGGCTATTATCAGACCGAATAATGGCAGATAATTAAAAAGAAATAATAAAATGACTGCAGGAAGCGCTATAAGATAAAGCGAGCCATTCTTGTATAATTCTTTTATTATAATACCTGTCTTTGAATTTGCTTTGGAAATATTAATTTTTGCAACTGGGTTAAGCTTATTATTCATACCAATATCCTATTCATCTAATATTTTTATTGAAATCACCAGCAATTCAACTGTAAACCGGGAAGCAAATTTTTGATAGTTCGAATTTTATTTTTCTTGTTCTTAAATGCAAAAAGGCATATTCAAATTTTGAAAAAGCACTTCAAATTTTGCTAAACCGTCTTCAATGGAGTTCTTTTCTATTGAAAACAGATATTTTGTATAATAAAATAGAAATAATAAATATAATCCTTTCAAAAGGATCTAAATATTACTAAGGGTTTGTGAGGGTTATGGATGATATCTTTAAAGCAAGCTTCAAAAAACCTTTTTTCAAATCACAGATATTACATCAAAATCCTGCTGTCGTTGATCATTTTGGTAGCACTTTCTACTTTGCTGATTTCCATCATATTTACAAGCATTTTTATCAAGGATATTGGGGATCAGCTGGCAACAGACAATATAAATAATATAAACAGGGTATGCAGCGAGTTTGACAATATATTTTACCAGTTGAGGCAATTGAATTCAAATCTAAGGCAATCGCCTGATGCAACAGATTTTCTCAATTCGGCCTCAACTGATTTTTATGTTGTGAATAGGGCTGATATTTATGCAAACAAGACTAAAAACCTAAGTCAATATTTAAATTCGATTATTTTATATAATAAAAATACAGAGCTTGTAATCAACACATCCAGATCCGGAGTGGACATACAGCAATTCATCAGGAACGAGACTTATAAGTTCAGCTTGTTGGGAAAAATAAAGCTTGTTCAAAGTAAAGTCAAGCAGGCCAATTCATCTGATTCACCCGTGCAAAACATGCCTTCAGTATTATTTACAGAGTATACCGTTGACGGAGTGCTAAGTACGGCAATTATAATGGTAACTGACCGTGAAGAAATAGAAAAGAAGTTATTTTCAAATATGAAAGACAGTGTTATTGTCTGTGACAATAACGGGAAGGTCGCTTTCAGTTCCAACAACCATAGTAAAGCCGATTCAATAGCAAATGAAGCATATTTTGGCAGAATAAAAGCAGCCGGCAAGCCCTTTGGAAATTTTCAAGCTACTAATGATAATATGGTAATAACCTATACAAAAAGCAGTGAGACTGATCTTTATATTATAAACTTAAGATCTATGGACAGTTTTACAAATATAATAAGAAAAAAGGAACTTACACTGATAGTTATCAGTGCAGCTATTTTACTGGTGCTGATTTTAATAAGTCTCATGCTTTCACGGAATATTTATACACCTGTCAGGAAAATCACTGAAAAGCTTACAAATTCATTTAGTTCTTCAAAGGTCTCAAGCTCGTCAACCGGGGAATTTGCTTTTATTTCAGATGTTTTTGAGGGTACTCTCAAAGAGTTGTCTTCTCTTCAATTCAAGTCTGAAGATATCAATAACAGACTCAAGGAGGATTTTTCCCGTCGACTGCTTAAAAACGGGATGCGGTCAGATATGACACGCAATGCTACAGCTAATTTCAAATTTAATATTCAATTAAAAAACATAATCCTTGTTTGTATAAGAATTGACAATTATCATAAGCTTGATAGTATGGAAAAATTTACTTTTGAATCAACCTTTTGCAGATTTGCTCCTGAATTGCTGGCAAATGATTTTTTATGTGAAGCAGTTAATATGTATGAGGGAGAGATTGCTTTTCTCCTTAATTATAAAAACACAACTGAAAACAGTTTTAATGATCTGGTTAATGCCATGGACAATATCCGGACCATTACGCAGAGAACTCTTCAAACTACGATAACAGTTGGAATCGGCGGCTTTTCAGAAAGCCTTGCTGACTGTAATTCAGCTTATCAAAAGGCAAGAGAGGTCGCAAAGCATAGATTTGTACTTGGTTTAAACAAAACGATCTACCAAAAATTCCTTGATGAAAATCTTTCTTCTAAAGCAAGTATCCCTGAAGAACTCGAAAACAGGTTGATCTCATCTATAAAGCATAATGACAGAAGCCTCTATATGGAAAGCTTGAGAAACATCATAGCACAATTGGAAAAATGTAATTATTCGGATGCGGTTTCTTCACTTTTTCAAATAATTACAGATTGCATAAAAACAATAAGCCAGATAACAAGCCAGGATAATAATAATCTATATTTAAGCTTTGATGAGTTCAGCAGGATTTTTTCCAATCTTGAAACCCTTGACCAGGCATATGATTGGCTGGTAGAAATATTTGAAAAGTACCAGCAGATTCTTGAGGGCATTAACCAGTTAAAAAACAATAAGCATCATAAGATAGTTGAAAATATGCAGACATACATCAACAATAATTTCCATGATGTCAATATCTGTGTTGAATCAGTAGCTGAAGCTGCCAACTACACCTCATACTATTTTTCAAAGATTTTCAAGGACATTACCGGCTTGAACGTCAATGACTATATCCGACAGTTGAGAATTAACAAAGCAAAGGAGTTACTCAGCAGATCTGACATAAAGATAAATGACATAGCTGAGGCTGTTGGCATTCCAAACGCAAGCCATTTTTATACCATCTTTAAAAAGGATGTAGGCTTGACACCTTCAGCATACAGAGCGTTTGTCACTTCCAACAGCAAGTAGTAAAATACTTTATCCAAATATTCTCAAAGCACAACCAGACAAAGAAGTGCAAAACATTGATTATTACTGGTTTGCAAAGGCGTATTTTCATTTTTTGTGTGCAAAATTCAGCATACGGCCCCCATAAAAATAATGACCATTATTTTTATGGGGGCTGCCGTTTTATTTCACCAATGCGTTATTCAGTTCATTTGTAATTGCATTCACATTTTGCTCTTTAGATTTCACCCAATCTTTCCAGTTTGCCTCTAGGTTTCCTTCCTTGAGTACCACACCTGTAAGCTCTGCCTGAACAAGACCAAGATTTCCTTTTTTATCGTAATTGGGGCCGGAATAGAATTTTAAGTCATAGTCCACCGGAGACACGTTTCCATTCTTTTCCTTCTCTTTAAACATGTCTATTGCCATATTCCGAATCTTTGCAGGTATTGTAGGATCACGAAGGCCCCAATCATCCGGGAGAATTACATGAGTCCACCAATACTTATACGATGGATAAAGGTCGCTGATTACCTTAAAGTTTCCTTTATCATCCTTTGCCCTTGTAATTGCGATATCGTTTCCATCCTTCTTCCAATCCTTACCTTCTATGCCAAGGTTGATCAAATTCTGTCCTTCATCTGTACAGGTATAATCCATAATGGAAAGCACTCTGTCCAGTTTATCTGCATCCATATCCTTGTTAAGAACAGTGCTGCACCAGAAGTTCGTCCTTTCATAAGAGTGCCATTTTCCATCGGGACCCTTGATTGCAGTAGTGTCGATAATGTCCAACGGATTGAGATCCGGGTTCTGCGCCTTGAAGTCATTAAAAAATTGGTTGATATTTGCTCCCGATCCATCATGCATTAATAGTCCTGCTTTACCGGCGATAAACAAGTTCACCGGATCTTGTTTCTTATGTACGAAGAAGTCAGGATGCAGCAAGCCGTCCCTGTAGAATTTCTGCCATACTTTAAGGCCCTCTAAGGTGCTCTGCTCTGTGGGACCCCATACATATTTGCCATTCACTTTGTGAAAATTCATTACTTCGTAGTTATACGGTTCTACAAAAAGTGGAATAGCTTTCTCACTATCTGTTGCGATTCCTATTGTTTTTCCCGCGCCATTCCCTCCCGGGTCCTTATCAACAAAAGTTTTTGCGATTTTGTACAAATCATCCTGAGAAATGAGCTTGTCTACCTTGATGCCCAATTTGTCTGCCCAGTCTTTTCTGTAGTACAAGGATACGTGTGAGAGAACTTTCTGTGTCGGAGCATTAAAATAGATAATCTTGGGAACTGTATAAAGCTTCCCATTAAGTCTTTTCTTAAGAACATCGGCAACACCGGTTTTGTCGAGAACCTTGGCAAGATTCGGATATTTTCCCTCAATATCATCGGGCAGTGCTTTTATCAATCCCTGCTCGGCATAGCTTTTATATTCTGAAAAGTTATTATTCAGGTCAAAGAAGGATACATCCGGCATATCTCCTGCGTTGGCCCATATCCTTATTTTATCCATCCATTGGGTTGCCGGCAGGGGAATTAATTCATGCTCGACATTAAATTTATCATCGACCTTTTTCATTATTTCATCATTAGCGTAATTTGTTCCTTCACTAATATAAAGTGAAGCAGATGTAATTTTAATTTTTTTCCCGAACTTTTCCTCACTTGAAGCTTGAGTACTTCCACTAGGCTTTCCGGTCTCTTTAACATTTTTTTCACCTGATCCGCAACCGGTAAGCACAACAAGGAAGCACATCAAAATACAGAGTATGGGGGGAAGCCTTTTCCTTAACATAATAATCCTCCTGTTTTTTTATTATACTCAACCTGCAATATCTTCATCAATATTACCGGTAAAATATTTATAGCGAATACGGTAAAATGAAGAACGAACCGGCATCAGGATTTTACTGAGCCCAGCATAATCCCTTTGACAAAGTGCTTTTGAAGGAAGGGATAGATAATCATAATAGGTGTCATCGTAAGGGTAATTGCCGCCATCTTTATGCCTTCGCTAAAGACTTCCTGCCTCAACGATGTACCGCTGCCTGCCAAATCATCGACCGTAGATTCAAAAATAATATTTCTTAATATAACCTGCAAGGGCATCCAATTCCTGCTTCTTAAGAAGATCATCGAATAAAACCACTCATTCCACCGGTCAACCATGTAAAACAGAAAAACGGTGGCAAGAATCGGCTTGGATAAGGGCAATATGATATTGAAAAAGATACTGATATCGTTCGCTCCATCGATTTTAGCAGATTCTTCAATGCTTTCCGGGATCGATTCGAAGTAGTTCTTCACAAGAATCAGGTAGAATGTATTGATACCGGAAACTAAAACGATCGACCAAATATTGTTCGTTAACCCTATTCCTTTTATCACAAGATACAACGGAATTATTCCCCCGCTGAAGAACATGGTGAAAATGATGAGGGGGAACAGAACACTTTTTCCAGGGAATATTTTTCTGGATAATGGGTAGGCCGTACAAGTTGTCAGCAGCATGTTTAGCGGAATGCCCAATAGAAGGATAAACATTGTAGTTTTATATCCTACCAGCAACCTTTTCCCATGAAACAAGAGCTCATATGAACTTAAGCTAATCCTTTTTGGAAAAAGCATAAAAGGATTTTTTGTATAATCGATCTGCGGCACCAACGATATTAATATGGCATTATAAAAAGGATATAAGATAACAATGGCCCACAGAGTCAGAACTATAAAAACAACAATATAAAATAAATCTATTTTATTCTTTTTTAATTTACTTGAAGAAAACACTTCCATATAAAACCATCCTTCTTTAAAAAACTTATATTCAGACAAGTTAGAATAATCCTTTTTCTCCAGCCATTTTTGCCAGCCTGTCGCTTGCTACAAGAAAAATAAAGTTAATTACAGATTTAAAAAGTCCTATCGCAGTGCTAAATCCAAAATCGGCCGGTCCCTGAAAAGTAATCCTGTAAATATAGGTATCAAGAATATCCGACACACCTTGTACCGCAGGATTCTGCATGTTGAAAATCTGTTCAAAACCTGCATTCATTACACGTCCGATCGAGAGAATAAGCAGTATGACAATCGTACTCCGGATGCTAGGCAGTGTTATATAAATCATTTTTTGAAACCTTGTGGCCCCATCAATCGTTGCAGCTTCATATTGCTCTTCGCTAATGCTCGCTATTGTAGCCATATATATAATGCTTTGCCAGCCCGCGTTCTTCCAATTTTCGGTAATATAAAGAATCGGTCTGAATATGCCTGCGTCAGCGAGATAATTATGCGGCTCGAAACCGATTAACATGGCTACCTGGTTTAAAGCCCCGTCAGTTGCCAGGAAGTTGACCAAAATCCCCGACACAATAACCCATGATAAAAAGTACGGAAAGGTATATACCGTCTGAAGTATCCTTTTATAGGGTCCGATGGCCAACTCATTTAGAAACAGAGCTATAATAATTGGGAAAGGGAATTGGAAAATGATTCTTTGGAGACTTATTACAATTGTATTATAAGTCGCTTGCAAAAAATATGGGTCCCGGAAAACAAGTTCATAATTCTTAAGCCCTACCCACGGACTTCCAATAATACCAAGGTTGGCTTTAAATTCCTTGAAGGCAACCGTAATACCGTATATCGGAAAGTAGTTAAAAACAATATAATAGATAATTCCCGGTAAAACTAGAAGATATAAGTATTTTGCCTGTGCTATCTCTTTTAAGATACTACTGCCAGCATTACTGCCAATTCTGCTTTTCTGAACTGTTTTCAATCCAGTATTCAAGATATTTCCTCCTTCGTTGCTGTCCTTACCTCTATGGTAAAATATAAATCATTTTTAAAACATAAATATTTTCGGAAGTATATGTATTATTTTCGGAAGTAGCTAAAGGTATCAAAATGACTATTGACGGGTAGGGACCTTTATATTATAGTAGGGTAAAATGGCCTGTCCTGCTTATTCCACCCTTTACACAAAGGAGGAGATCTATTTTGTTCAGACTGTCCGATATGAAATTACGGAGTCAGTTGATCCTGTTAGTCGCGATAGCTATATCTACGATGATCATCGTCCAACTTTTCTATTATGTGAGCTTTTACAAGCTGACCACAGAAAGAGCCTATGCATACTTTGAAGAACTGTCCGGGCAGATAGAAAACAAGATGAAATCAACTTTTTATGATGTAGAAAGTATAACACAAATCATATCAAACAGTCAGAATATACAAAAATTCGTTATTGAAAAGAATGCATATAATAAGTTAGAACTAATAAAATATGCCAAAGATAATCTGAATTACGGTCTGGCCAGCAACAAAAACCTACGCAATATCGGAATCACCGGAAGAAACGGTATAGTACTGGAAACCGATCCGGGCAATGATCTTGAAGCGTTCGAACAACTGATTGATACCTATAAGCTTCAGGAGCAACCATTAAGGACTTCCTTTTATACACCAGCCATTTACGATAAGGTAACTGGAAAGATGTATTATGCTTATATCAACCCTATCTACTCAAATCTCGCTGGAGAATTTTACAAAGATAATATCGGTGTTTGTATGACACTTTGCTACACTAATACGTTTACTAAGAGTATCGAGGGCGGCGATAAACTTGCCGGGCTGATATTCACCATATCTGAAGGAGATAATATTATTTCATCAAGTGTAAAAGACATGAATAATAAAAAACTGGATGCAGAGCTGAGTACTATTAATGTAATCGGAGAGGGAAGAACCCGCTTTACCTATAAGCAGCAGCCTTGTTTAGCAAGAGTTGTGAAGCTGGAAAAACCCGACTGGACGATTACGATCTTCATACCCATAGCCAACCTTGTAAGAGACATGCAGCCTCTTCGGAATATTGGCATACTGATCCTAATCGGTACAATATGTATATTAACTTTGGTAGGCATCGTCATTACCAGAAGCATCACCGTCCCGATTGGAAAAATTGTCAGCAGCTTGGTTAAAATCGGAGAAATGGATATAAAATACAGAATAACCATCCCGTCTAAAAATGAGATCGGAATTATTGTAGAAGACATCAACACGATGTTGGACAAACTGGAGAGCATGACCCGGAGAATCTTTGAAACACAAAATGCCCTGTATGAGTCGGAATTATCCAAAAAGCAGGCAGAACTTGCCTTTTACCAGAGCCAAATCAATCCCCATTTTCTTTACAATACCTTGGAGTGCATCCGGAGTATGGGAGCCGTATATAACGCAAAAGAGATTGTGGGCATTTCAACATCCATGGCTAAAATATTCCGTTACTCCGTAAAAAAAGGTAATATGGTAACCTTGCAAGAAGAGCTGGAGTGTGTTGGAGATTACTTTAACATTATCTCACTGCGGTATATGGGGAAGTATAAAATAAAATTTATCGTTGATAAAGCAATTCTGGATCAAAAAATAGTAAAAATGACCCTCCAGCCCATTATTGAAAATTCCGTATATCACGGTCTGGAGAAGATGGATAGAGATGGATACATCGGCGTAAAAGGTTATTTTGACAATTCCGGAGATATCGTCATTGAAATAGTGGATAATGGCAAAGGGTTGCACGAAGAGGAGCTTTCTAAGCTGTGCCGGAAACTGAGTGGCGATGAGACGGTATTGAGTGAAGATTTGAACAGCAAGGGAAGCATAGGCCTTCTCAATATAAATCAGCGCTTAGTAATCAACTATGGGGAGAAATATAGTATGCAAATATCAAGTAAGCTCAATCACTGGACGGCTGTCAGAATCAAAATTCCGCAATCTGCAAATTAACAGCGGTATTGCTTTCTGTATTTGGTAGGTGTCATACCGAACTGACCCTTAAAGAGTTTGCTGAAATAGCAGTAATC
Organism: Bacillota bacterium; assembly: GCA_023433505.1. Lineage (GTDB taxonomy): Bacteria > Bacillota > Clostridia > Acetivibrionales > DTU013 > MnB-11. The sequence continues at coordinate 40,481 of JAEZCO010000071.1, forward strand.
ACCATATCCTACTTCATCTGCGATTTGCATGATGGAATAGTCGGTCTCTTTTAATAATTCAGTTGCCCTGTTCATCCTGGTGTAAGAAAGATATTCTATAAAAGTCATGCCAAGAGACTTCTTAAACAGATCACATATGTAGGTAGCATTCATATTGAACATTTTTGCAATATCGCTTAGAAACAGAGAGTTGTAATAATTTGTTTCAACATATTTAACGAGTTTCTTAAAGGTCTCGTTTGTAGATCCGTCCAGCTTGAGGTTCTGTTGCCCTATTAACAGAACTGTATCCATCAGATAGTCCAAAAGGTCAGTGAGATCTCTGAACTTTTTGTAGATCTTATCATAGGTTAAAAAATCCAGGTCCGCTGCAAGAATAATATCCGGATGTCTATAGCTGATATTTGCAATAAATTGATTGTAAAAAAAGGCAGCTTCTCCTATTCCAAACCGATTTTGCACAAACACAGCTTTCAGATTGTCAAAAGCTTCAGCTAACTGGCACGAATCCTTACTATCCAGTTTTGACAATATGATGCCTATATATTTATTCAAATCGGCGGTATTCTTCTTTTCAAAGCAGGTAATTGCCGGCTTCCCGGTCACAAAGGAGTCATAAACGGCTATATCGGCTTCCCTATATTTAGTTCCAATTTTATCCATAGCTTTACAAATTGTACTGATCCCCACACTGGGGACTTCAAAATCCTTCCGGCTTGGCCGGTATATGCCGGAGTATTCCCGGATATCGGTTTGGGTATTGATAAAATATGCCTTTTTGTTTGCGCTTAAATATAATTCAACGCGGAAGGTTTCTTCTGGAAATTCCAATTCAATTTGATTACGCTGCTGGTCATGAGTCACGATAACCTGATAAAAGGGATACTTCCTGCTCATTCCGTTATCCTGAAGATACTTTGCGATCAGCTCGGAATTGTACGGAAAATCATCAAGCAGACTTAGATTTTCAATTTTATCCTGCGCTGCTTTTTTCCTGTTTAAGTGCCCGGCAAGCCTGGTAAAGACATCGATGATTTCGTCCTCATTCAGGGGCTTCAACACGTAGTGGAAAGCCCTATGCTTGATTGCTTCCTTAGCATAGCAAAAATCATCATACCCGCTCGCTATAACAAACTCTGTATCCAAGCCGGCTTGCCTGACACTTTCTATTAGCTCGATACCTGACATCTTATTCATGCGTATATCCGTTAGAACAACATCAGGCTTTTGCGACTTGATTGCTTCAAGTGCCTGCAAAGCATTGGTTGTTTCAAAAACAATCTGATACCCGTTATTTTCCCAGTTGTAACAGTTTCTCATCCCGAGCAGCGCCCAGGGCTCATCATCCACCAATATGACCGTAAACATCGCATACTCCCTGCAATAAAATAAAAAGATACAAAACCGATAAGCGAATATAGTAAAATAGTAGCATAGCTCAACAAACATTTCAAATCCATACATTTCATCGTCATAAACGTCAATTGCCGCTCCCTGAACAGTACTTTTCATTAAAGCCGCTGCCAGATGTTCCTCGCAGAAAATGGGACCACTAGCTGTGTTAATTAAAAATGCTGTTTTATGGAATTTTCACTAAAACTTTATATTGCATACCCTGCTTAATATTTCGGACAATTCCCCCTTCTACAAAGTTATTATTAACATACACTTCCATATTTTTAATACTCAATTCTCTCCTGATGTCTATATCAAACTCCGCACCTCTGAATATGCGTTTCACTTTTGCTTCCTGCCAGTCAGAAGGAAGCTGTGGTTTTATAATGAGGCCTTCCCTATTGCCCTTCAACCCGAACAACCCGTCAACCAGGCAACGATAAACCCAGGAAACTGTCCCTGTGTTAAATAAATGGCTCGAGCGTCCGGCGGTTCTTGGTATCTGTCTGTAAGCACCACGATAGTAATTAGGAATAAATACGGGTAATTGACCTCTTTGGACGATATCATCCATGTCCGGTCCCGGAATCATTTTCCGGAATTTGATTAATATATTTCAATTCAGCATCTTTATGCAGGATGATACCGTCCGGCATGGCCCCATTTTCATGTTGCTGCCCTAATGCAACAAGAAAAGCATTTCTAGCAATCTCCGGTTTGATGTAACTCATCCCCATATTATCTTGGAGGTAGTTACGGGTTTGCGGATCTGTTGAAAGACGGTTGGTCTTGCCATGGTAATATAATTGCCGAGGTAGCCAGTGATTCACAAAATTGTCCAAATTTGCATCCGGCGTTTTTATATGTAAATATCCTTTGCCTTCTGCTATGTACTTGGCATATTCTATTTCTGCCAATTTGAATCCATCCTCGCCATATATATTTTTGTGAATAAAATACCGCTTGCGAATACAATCAATTTCTTCCTCATTTTTGGCCGGACCGAATATAAACCTAAATTCCTTTTCTTCTCCCGGGTCCATATTTAATTTATATTGAAGAACACAGACAGGCATTTCATAACGTGCATCCCCTTTAGCCAATTCGTCCTTCAATATCGCCGTGGGAAGTATAATCCCGCCCTCTCCTTCAAAATTTTCCTGATTGGCTTCCCAGGCAATTGGTTCCCTTTCTGCCAGCAGAAAGGTTTTGTCGCTAAAATCCTTAATGGTAAAATAATCTTTATATTTTTGATACGGCGTAACGGAAGAACATACTATTGCTTGCATATCTGCTTTATATTCACCTTCTTGATTCATCCAAGACATGTAACCCACTGTAAAATAGGGATAAACACTAATTCTCCGCTTTATTTGTGAAAGATTTTTTACTTTTACATGCCAAAGTTCCAAAGCGTCTGCTTTGGGCAAACTCAGACACATTTCTACCAGAATCCCGTTGTTCTCGACTTTCCATTTAATATTATCTTTCCCAACAGAAAAAGCATAATTATCCGGAGTAATTCGGACAGGTTCATAAGGAGCCGAAAAGATTTTACCGTCAACCTCATCCTTTACATATACAAAACGTCCCGGATGATGTGCATAGTATGGTTGTTCGGGCTGCATAAAGGTTTTTGCTTCAAGATTTGGAGAATGCGAGTACTTTGCCGGCTCAGGCTGCATAAACTGAGCCGCGGCATACCCCCGGCAGTTTGCCTGAATCATCATCTTTTCATTCCATAAAAATCCGGATGCTTTTGGAATAATCGTCGGACTATATAATTCATAATATTCATTGTCTTCTGTTGGTCTAATCATATTTCTTCCTCACAATTTCAAATCATGTTATTTACTAAAAAACGAATTTAGACATAATTGCTTACAGATACGGTGATGACATTATTTATAACCCACCATTACATCAAAAGCAGCTTCAATATTATTCAGGGGTGTTCCTGGCATTATTCCGTTTCCCATAGCCAGTAATAGACCTCCCTCGGGTTTGTAGAAGGTATCGATCAGTTCTTTTACACCTTCATGTACTTCCGCAGCCGTCCCCTCAGGGAGCAGGTGCTGTACGTCAACTCCGGCCAGAAATGAAATACGGTCACCAAACCTTTTGGCTGTCTCAAGCTGATCCATACAGCCTTTCTGAACAGGGTGAAAGACATCAAGGCCTGCTTCAATCAGATACTCCATCAGCTTTGTGTTGTCCCCGCAGGAGTGGAGCCATACATGCATCCCCTTATTATGGACATAGGAGATAAAATCTTTGTAAAGCGGCAAATACAGCTCTTCAAAGATTAAAGGAGACATCATGGGACCTGTCTGATGTCCCAAATCATCGGAAGTAAAAATCCCATCAAAGCCCAGAGCTTTATATCTGCCGACGATCACTTTGGAGTATTCAAGTACCTTCTGACCGATAACCTTTAGTTCATCCATATTTTCATAATAGTCAACCATTAAGTTCTCCATCCCCCGGAAGGTCCAGAAGCGCTCATGGAATAATCTCCAGAAGCAGCCCAGCTTATATCGCCCTCCAGCCAAAGGTAGCTGTCTTTCAACCTCATCAAAATTACCGGGTTCGTATGGATTGGGGAAATCTTTGAGAAACAGGTCCAACGCTGACCAATCCGAGATAAGGACGGGGGTTTCACCAATACTGTGTCTTTCAATACCATTATAATTATCTTTGTAGCCCCACCTGTAAGATTGATTGCTATTGGGTGACACATCAAGCCCCGGCTCCTGATACCATCCACAAAAAACATCTTCAGGGTATTTTTCTGCCATTTCAGTCAATTCAGGCCCGAGTTTTTCTTCAAGTCCGTTTCCCCACCATTTATGGAATACAAGAGGAATCTTTGCCCCACCTTTACGTTCAACTGCATCAATAACTTCCTGCTTTGTTAATAGTTTACGTATATTCATATTGATCTGCATTCCTTTCTCAGCCATTTAATCGCTATTTCATTATTGATTATAGTTTCTTTTAGTAAATACTTTAATAAAGCAAATTACTATTTACTTAACTATATTACTCAAACGAGAAATTCTTTTTATGCTGTTAACCGCTCTTTTTCTATCTGCTGATACAGCTTTGGAAATTTATGTACTTAACTATTTATCTTTCTTTTGATATAATAAGTAGAAATGGAAGGCTGGTTACTACTATGTCGATAAAGCTTAATGATATATTTCCATATGTGATAGCATCCTCGTATAAAAATGAAAAAAATTGTCCTCCTGCAGGTTCAATTTATGAAAAACGCATTGTTAAATGGTATGAGCTAGAACTGATTTTATGGGGGGAAGGCTACGTATTTACCGAAGGTGTTAAGCTGCCGGTAAAAAGAGGTGATATTATGTTTCGCCAGCCTGGTATGAGAGTTCAGGGTATTCCACCCTATTACTCCTATTTAGTAGTTTTTGATATGGTTTATTCTCCTGAAAAAGAGGGCTTATATGCTGAAAACAATCCTATGAACAATTTACATGGGGAATCTGCAGAAGTTTATTCAGGTGAGTATGATCTGCCGTATATTATGAATTTCTCTCAAAGTTTAAGGCTGGAAGGTCTTTTTATGGAGTTATATCAACATTATGTAAGTGAAAGCCGTAAAAACCAATTCTTTGTGAGAACATGTCTTATGCAGATAATGGCTTACACCTGTGCAGAATGGCAGAAGATCAGAGCTTTACAGAGTCCCAGCAGATCTGTGAGGATAAACTATCGCAAAATTTTTGAGATCAGAAAATATATTGAACATAATTTCAGTAAAAGGTTGAAGTTACAGGAATTGGCCGATTTAGCTGTTCTGAGTCCTAATTTTCTTTGCAATATATTTAAAAAAATTACCGGTGTAAGTATTTTTCACTATATTAACGACTGTAGAATCAATGAAGCCAAAAAAGTCTTGATCAATACCAACAGGAGTATAAAGGAAATTGCATATGAGCTAGGTTTTGAAAATGATACATATTTTTATACGCTGTTTAAAAAGAAGGAAGGGCTAAGCCCCACAGCATACAGAGACCAGCACAGGCAGTTGATAGCGGAAAATCATGAACAGGAGTCAAAAAATCAAGGGGTCTCAAAGTCGCAGGGTCTATCCGATAACACAAAAAAGCCCTGCAATCCGTAGATTACAGGGCTTTGGCGAGCCATCCGCGACGCGGGACCTTTGACTAAAAGTTACAGGACAGGTGATTTATAGTGGTTTACCATGAATTGTAATTATCAAAAAATCTCCTATTTTACTGCATTTCAGAGGGTTGCTATCTATGTGTTAAAAATATCCTTTAAGCATGCCACCTTTTGTAACATTATGGTTTCTAGATTACTGCATTTTCAAGGCTGAATCAGAATACCACTGATAAATTGCGCATACCAGCGTGATAAAAAATCGTTGGGATGGTTGACATTATTCCCTGTCATATCGCGAAAGTACTTGGTTTGCAGCAGTTTCTGATGAACTCCTGTCATATTCGCAGTAACAACCCCTGTTTTTTCCGAGGCCAATTGATCCAGCACGGAAATGTATTGCGGCTGTAGGTTGGCAAAGCCAGCCGCTTCAGGATTTGCAAGGGTCGTTCCCACAAGAATGAACTCAGCCTGAGGCTTGACGGCGCGTACCGAATCGATGATTGATGCTATGTTGTTTTTAAACGGGGCAGGTTGGATATTGCCATCCTGGTACGGAAGATTATTATAAAATGTAGTTCCGTCATTCATACCGAATGCCAAAATGACAAGATCGGGATTTTCATTGGCGGCCAGGTTTGCAGCCGCATCTTTGCCCCATACGGAATTCAAACCGCCGTAGGAGGCATTTACAAGTGAAACACTGGACCCATAGGCCTTTTCAAGCTCACTTGCGACAAGTTCGCCCCATGCAGGCAGGTAAGGCGTCACTCTGAAAAAGTAACTCGAATTGGCGCCGCAGGAAATGCTGTCTCCGTAAACAACCAGCTTCATATTGCTTTGATTGTTCAATAAATTCATCGTATTGGGCAGATTACTTCCTGCAAACGCGGGTATCGGTCCCGTCCACGCGCCAGGTGCATGAGTATACGTTACAACAATTTGCCTGTCATGCCAAAAGGAATCCTCATGATAAAGAATATACCCGCCGCCGGTTTTGGCCGTGGCATATTGACTATAATTCACCGGATATAAATCCGAATTGGTTAAATACGGAATACGGGAATTTGAAGTCCGCATCAAAACACCATTAGCATATGTCCAATCAACATTTTCTATATATTCGATATCCAATCTGGCGTTTCTAACCGATAATATTTTTGTCGGAGTGAATAGTAATGGCGCTTGTGCCGCTCCCCCACCGGATGAAACCAACAGTAAGGATTCATTGTACATTGTGTTACCCTGCCACAAAGGCTTCATGGCAATGTCTTCCGGATCATAGGTGTAGTTGAATGCATCCAGGTCAAAGCCTATGCTTGTGGAATTGGCATTCTTTTGATTTTTACAGACAACTTTGATCTTGTGGGTTCCGCTCTCAGACCAGGTCTTTTGGAAAAATACATACTGCCATTGACGGCTTGAACCATAAGTGTCGACTGTGGACTCATAAATGTCATCTATATAGATATCTACATAGCCATGATCGGTATTTTTGGAGCCGATGTACTTGATCGACTTGCCTGTAAAGGTCAATTCAGCATATGAACCGGCTGTCGTTGTCCAATGGATGGAACTGTTCAAGCAGTTTGCAATACTGGTGGTACTGGAAAATACACCTGAATATATTATGTTTCCGTTATAGTCATCAAAAATGGAAGCTGCGTCGTAGTATACTTTCAATGCATCTACAATCATGTACATACCATTCTTTTTAACCCCTTTGATCGTATGTGTTCCAGGCGTCAGCCCGGTCTTGCTGAATACTGTCTGACTGGATAGCAACTCAGGATTGTAGCAGTTCACAGTGGTTTGATAAATATTGTCAATGTATATGTCTACTTCTCCGAGGCAGCTATCCTTTTCAGTAATAAAATCAACTCCGGTACCTTCGAAAGTACATGTAAAATAGTCACCATTTGCAGTAGCAGCAAACACATCATCATGAAAATCTCCCACGCCCCTGTTTCTATGTGAAAGCCATGAGCCGATGGAGGTATTGGCAGAGTTACGGTATGTTATGTTATAAACCGCCAGTGTTGTCAGCGTATCGTTTACATATACGGAACTCGTCGGGTGAATCCTCAATGCATCAACAATCATATAAACGCCACTCTTCTTTACTCCTTTAATCGTATGTGTTCCCTGTGCCAAGCCAGTCTTACTGTACATAGTCTGCTTGGATATCAAGGTTGCATTATAGCAATTTACAGTTGCTTGAAAAACATTGTCAATATAGATATCTACATTCCCCAGACAGCTATCTTTCTCCGTTATGAGGTCAATGCCTGTGCCTGCAAAGCTATACTCAAAGTAATCGTTGTTGTATATTGTGGCATGAACATCGTTGGCATAATCCCCTACTCCCCGGGAATTACGATATTGCCATCCACCGTTGTATGTCACCAGTGTGTCGTTTATGTATGTCATATCATTATATGCCAATGTCCCCGATGCATTTGAGATAGAGCCATTGGTGCCTGATATCAATAAAAAAACTGTTATAAAGATCCCAAAGTACCTTTTCAACTTTTTCATAAATCATCGACTCCTTTGAATTATTTTTAGAACACTAATAATTCCTACTATCCGGTACATAAAGACATAAACCAAATATGCCTGGAAAATGGCAGAAACTCATTGAATTGTTCCAGCTGCTCAAATTGCCAAAGTAGTCTGCTTAGCAGCTTTTATGCCGCGAAAGCCTCTGGATAAACATCATGCTTCTCAGTATCAAACCTCTAATGCACTGCAAATAAATTCGATTCCCTCATCCTCCACATTTAGCTCATGTCCACCTCTAAACTCTTTAAACTTCAGTTTTTTGCCAACCCCCACTTTCTCGTATATTTCCTTTACCTTCATATACTCTTCTCTTGCATACTTTACATCAAACAGGTCGTCCTTGATGCCTGCCTCAATGTATAGAGGCCTTGGGCACACCAACCCACAAACTTCTGCATCCAGGAAGGTATTGCCTGCATTGAACCAGATCCAATCAGACCAGTCATATATGAAACGGTTGTTAAAAAAGCAGGAAACTAATGATGCTTTGATTCTAGGCTCTGCTGCTGCAGTGAATAATGTATAGAATCCACCGTAGGATAAGCCGATCATCCCAACCTTATCGCTGCAAATATCCTCTCTTGACAATAAAAAATCAAGGCTTGTCCGGATCTGGCAGACTTCCAATGCCGTAATGGATCCCCCAAGCTGCTTAAGCTGATTGTCCATATGCTTACGGTCATATACCGGACCAAATCTTTCTGCATCCCACAAGAGCAATTGGGGGACAAAAACAGCGAAGCCTCGTTTCAAGACTCTTCGTACCATATTATTATAATTCCCTGAACCAAAAAAACCGGCACATACTTCCGGGGTTCCCGCCCCTCCATGTTGAGCAATAATAAGGGGGTGAGGGCCTTCCTTTTTTGGAAGGAACAGCAGGCCATATGTGGTCATACAGGATATTGCCGGAATATTCATTCTATAAATACATCCCAAATCATCTTCTGCTACGAATTCCTCTACAACATCCATCTGCATAGCCTCCACAGGTTTGGGACACAGCGGCCATCCAAGCATGGATAGGAATTCCTCCCGGTAATGGACTATGCTGTTGACATAATTCGGAACTGAAGAAAAATCAGGTTTAAAATATCCTTTGCGAGCAGTATCTGCCTTTTTACGTTCCAGCTCAATCAATCTGTTTAGCTGAAGAAGCTTTTCTTCTCTATAACGATTGCCAAAACCTTCCTTCTCGCAGTAAAGATTTAAGACTTTCTCACACATGGCAGTTACCCCTCCACATTTTTAAATCCAGCTATGCTTTATGCCTGGGAAAGTTGGGAATCCCCACATACTCTTAACTCACTTGTAGGCTTTGTTAAGGCTACCCGTGCTTAAGATTTTCTCTAGTAGTCCATTCCCAACTCTGTCGGCATTTATGGTGTTGTTTTCTGTTATCCGTGCTACAGTAGGCCTCCGTTATAATCTGTTCCTCTATGGAAGCAGCTTCCATATTGATGATGTGGTCAAACCCTCTTAATGGCTGGCCAGCAGGTCATCCTTTATTCCTGAAGAATGGGTCATAAGGTTGTATACTGCTACAAATTCCTTGTCTTCACCTGTGAATTCAGGGATATTACTGTACAGGCCGGTTGAGACCCAATTTACCTTCTTCCACCAGCGTCATTGCAATAGTTGTTGTAATTACCTTTGATATGGATGCGAGAGGATACAGGGTATCCATGTCCAGCTTCCCGATACTGTCTTCAGGAGTAAGCTTTCCATATCCATCCTCAAACACAGCCACACCTTTCCTGGCTATTTTTGTGATCACCATGTAGCCGGCCGTACCAGGCTCTGATTATATGGTGTCATCCCTGCACCGTAGAAGAACATATTATCAAATACGATGCTATTGCCTATTGCTTCATTGCATCCGCCCACTGATGTCATTTTCAGCGAGAAGTAATTCAATGCAAAATTACCGGCTGTAAAGGGACATCCGGTATGCCACATGCAGGTAAAGTCACTGGCAGCAAAGGTAATATAACCCTCAAAACCAGCGGGGACCGAAAAGCTGCTGCGGTCGGAATACTCATTGGTATCGTAAATCAGGCTTAGATTGCCACCATAATCTATCAGCTTGGCAGACTTGCCTTTTGGCATATAGAAAGCATGATCACCGCATTCAAGAGGAGAAACCAATAAGCGGTCGGCAGTGTTGTTCCTAACGTAGAAGCCCACACCTTGCATACCGGTTAAATTCATTCCTGAGGTTGAACCGGCCAGGTATAACATAAATTCTGTGGTGTTATTAACCGGAGCCTTGGTCATTAATAGCCGGTTCTTGTTAAAGGACATCTTGTAATTGTTGGAATCAGGTGCCTGCCATAAATATGTGCCTTGTGAAACAAGCGGCACCTGCATATCCGAACGGCTTGCAAAGCTCTCATAAACCTGTATGCCGGTGGAGGTATCTGTAATGGGATTAATCGCACTTGCAATGTTGCTGGGTTTTACGCCCGAGTATGAATAGCTCAAACGTCCCATAGGCAGACTCTTACCGGAGATATAGTAGTTTTGGATGGTCTGTGGGTTGGAAACCGCGTCAGCTACCTTAAAATAGAATTCTGCGCCCGAAGCCTGACCTGTGGATAACCCCAGAGCTGACCTTGAAACCTTGAGCATCATCAACCGTCCATTGAGTGCAATATCCGCCTCACCGGCCTTGCTGCCTGAAAAATTGCCGGACAGCGCCGTTATGTCCGACTTACCCGTGCCCATATTGACTGAACGGTTGAGTACAAAATCGTACCCGTTCCAGCCACCCGGTGCCGGGTTCCCGGTGCCGATAAAGATATTCATCCAGTTGTTGCTGCTGTCATAAGTAGTGATATTATCAGCACACATAATGTAGAAGTATATATAGGAATTATCATTAACAACCCTGATTTCTTGAATGTTGTTGCGAGGAGCGGCCTGGGAATATCGGTTGATGCCGGCGTAATCATATGCGTCGCGGCCGTAATTGGTGGTGCCAACAGCTTTATAGACGCGTGTGCCGGTATCCCACTGGCTGACTGCTCCCGTTATATTGACAGTCTTTCCTGCATTCAGATAATTTTTACCCGTGAGACCTTTGAACTGACGGATGTTCTTGATGGTTTGCAGGTAGAATGCATCCTCGTATCCGCCGTCCATTACTTCGATATCTCTGGAGAATTCCTTGCCAAAGGCGTCGCAGAATATTGCACTGCCTCCCCAAATTACTTTACCGCCGATATCTTCGTTCCAGCCATCTATGATTGCTATATCCGGGTCTTCCTTAAACGCCTGGTTCCACTGCGCCTGGAAGAAGGTACCCTTATCCGCATCGGCAGCTATGTTTGTATTGGTATTGAAATCAAAACCTCTTCCCCAGCATTTCGTGCGGTCAAAAAAGGCGGTGCTCATAAAATCGCCGTGCTGGCTGGCAGCGGAAACATTAATAAGGTCGTTGTGCACAGGCTGCGGATACACCCATTCCACATAAGGGAAGCCGTCGGCATAAATTTGTTCGTTGGGCCACTGCGGGTATTTAAAGCTGAAAAAATTACCGATCTCTGTAGGAAGCTGTTTGGTATAATAGTTTTCATCACCGCGGGTTATGGCTTCGCCGTAGTCGTCCATGAGTTCCTTGTAGCCTATGATCAGCGGCTTGCCGTTGTAATTGTACCAAAGGTTGGGATACATATTTTGTTTATAGACCTGGTTGTAGATTTCCACCATGGTATAAATTGAATGGGCGTGGGTATAGAACACAATTTTCGGTACGTTCCAGCCCTGATCCTGGTATTCGTCAAGCAGCTTGAACAGGCGGTTGTGGGCCACTGGGAAGAATGCGTAATTTGTATAGTCAAGTATAAGGAAGTCCACACCGGCCAGGGTGAGCATTTCTATATGTTTACGCATGACGTAATCGTCATTAATATTATAATAACCGAAAATCGGTTTCCCCCAGTAATAGGAAGCCCATGCCGGTGCCACCGTGCTATTGGGGTTAAACAGCTCATTAATTCCGCTTTGGGTCTTAATAAATTCGCTCATGTCATAAACACCTGATGAGATCGGTTGGCCTGCCCATAACCAGTAGAACATACCCACATCCTTACTCCCTTTTTCGCCGATGATCGTTTCAAAGGTGCGGTTGAACTGGTCGATACCCACCAGCTTGTTGCCGTCGGAACCTTCACTTGAAGGGGCAGCGACGGTCTGCTGGCTGGGAGTCCCCGGAGCCGGAGACGGGGGGAAGAGAGTACTCACAGCGTTGGACGTTGTGGTGCTGAGATTGTACCCATAAAGGAACATATTATCAAACACCAGCTTGCGTATGCCGTCGTTGGTAAAGTTGGCGCAAACGTTGACAGAGAATCCTACAAGGGAGTCTGTTCCCGGGGTAAAGTCTCCGCCGCTGGATTTGGCCAGAGATGAAGCCTGTACGAGGATATACCCTTCGAAGCTTTGCGGGACAGTAATTACGCCCAGCGATCCAGCTGTTTCTACGTGACTCCAGCCATCCATATTCACAAAGCGGAACTTTGAGGAGGCTTTTAATGTATATGCCTTGGTGTTGTCTCTAAAAAGCGGCTGAACAAGAATGTCCTTTCCGCATTGGTTGCTGACATAAAAGCCAATACCCGCCGCATTGGCTGTCTGCGCTGCAGTGGCCTGACGGTTGGTCTTTAATTGGATGTTCTTCCAATCTGTCGAGCCGGAAATTTTCAGTTTTTGACCTTCATACTTGTATACCTGCGTGCCTGCGCCGTATATGTATTTGACATAGGTGTTCTCCTGGCCGTCAGGCGGGAGGGGAATGGTCATATCGGACATACCCGAAAGGTCGTCCCAGATAAAATAATTCGAGCTTGCATCCGAAAAGGGGTTGGGCATCTGCGCTTCCAGCGGTATGGTAGAGGAACCGCCTTTAATTAAATATTCATTGTTTGCTGTGCAGTTCTCGCCATATAAAAACATATTGTCGATATCAATGTAATTAGTACCTTGCGAGAAGGTAGAAGTAATGTTTACAGAGAAAAAATTGATGTCACCTTTACCAGGTTCAAAAGCGGTGACATTACCCCAGCAAGGATACATTGACGTATAGGGGATTGCAATAAAGCCTTCAAAGCCGCTGGTAATTGTAACGCCGCCGTTACTGTTGGATGTAACGGTTGAAGCGGTGCCGGTGCTGGTAACCAGGTAAGCAGTCGATGAAGCATTCATCTGGTAAAAATCATTACCCACCAGCAAAGGCCTGAACTCCATTGAGCTGCCGCTGTTATTTTTAATATAGCAGCCGTAGCCTTCGGTGTTTCGGGTTGAGTACTTGTTAGCGTGCCGACCCGTGGTCAGCATGGCAAGTTGTGAGCCGGATGCTTTCGCAATGCGGAGTTTTTCATTCTGATATTGGTAAATGGTTTGTCCATTGCCCGAATAGTAATTGATATCCTCATTCGAGCCCGAAGTCGGTGTTACAAGTGTCTTGTTTGCTTTCCCGGATAGGTCGTCCCAGACAAAAAAGCTGTAGTCGTTGTCAGTAAAGGGATTCTGGCCGAATGCCTCTACTTTAGTCATGGTGCCAAAGGAACATAGAAGCAGCGCAAAGATGATGATGCTAGCAATGGTCTTTTTCATAGTCTTTCTCCTTTATTTTTATTTTTGTTTACTGAGCTTTTGTAAACAAACTTTACAATCATTGCTATTGAGCATTACTTTTAGTCAGTTGTTTATATACATTTAAGACATATGAATAATCAACTTAAGCGCAAGCTTAAAATTTCGCCCTTTTTAATCTGGATAGATACATGCTCATCCTGCAGGGTAATCTCATCCCCATCTGCCTCATTAAGGTCAACAATACAGGCATTTTTATAAGGGGACTTAATTACAACAACACCTCCGCCGTCTATTGCATACAGGCGAACTATAATGCCTCTGCCGTCCTCTGCAGGCTTTATACCGGAAACCGCAGCACTACCTTCAACACTAACGAAACTGCCTGTCTTTAGCAGCTTGCCGCTATGGCGGCGGCCGCTTACCACGGATGCCTGATTCTTAAACAATGACGCAAAACGCAGAAGTTCACTGTCATTATTCTCATCGACAGGAATAACCGCAAGCCGGGTTTCGTGATGAAAGGTTTCAGAATATTTATCAGGATAATATGCCGCTCGCGCCAGGCAAGTGGACAGGGTATTGTTATTGCCGTTATAACCATGCTTATTGTCGGTTATCAGCATAAAGCCGCCTGCCGCAATAAATGAATTGGCAGGAACATCGTCCCTTATCACCCCTCTGGTTATAATCCCACCTGCTATGTCATTTTTATAGTGGGTAAAGCCAACCGCAGGCTTAAACGCAAAGTCAAAGCGGGGCAGGCAGGTTTTGTCCGTACCTATATCCAGTATGTCGTAGGATATAAAAAACTCCAGAGCGCTGCTGTCATTTTTCAGAATAGCTGTAACTTCAATTTCAGAGTTATTAACCTTGAGGCTATATTTAATCCATTGAAGTATACCTCCTTGATTGCGCTCCAGCACTTTTACAGGATAATGCCTGTTAGCGGACTGGGAAAGGATAAATTCACCCATCTGCCATGCTGACATGTCATGGCTCTGCTCTACATTGTAAACAATGTTTGCTGTAGGAGTGCATATAAGCTCTTTCCCTGTTTTTTTGTCTATAAGGGAGGTTAGCTCCAGAGTGATATCGTCAAATACTGCTTTTATAGTATTGTTTTCCAGGACATTGTTGTAGGGGACGTTTTCCCGATGATACTTGTTACCGCTTGAAAGCACCGGATTACCCATTTCGTTCACCGAAAGTACCACCGTTGTATACCCAAATGCAGGGATTACCGTTTCGACATTTAGCGTAAAATGTTGATAGAACCAGCTTTCATCGCCACTTGTAATGCTAAAGGGAATGTTGTTACCCTTTTCATCTGTCACCCTGGCACGGTTTGTTTCATGAGGCCATGACCAGACTACTATCTGATGTACGCCCCTGCTTTCATAAGGGGTGGTGTTAAACAGATGATAAATCCTCACCTTACCCTGCCCACGTTCAGTAGCGCTGATGCCATAACGGAATGCTTGTTCTCCTGCGCCTGCTCCGTTGGAATTGCCATCGGGGTTATCATCGGTAATGATATCAGAAGTATCAATATTATCAGAAATGGCGAGCAACGCATTCTTTGCCGCTACATTCGCATACCCGGCTGCTTCCTGAAAACAGCCAAGTGCGTACTCACGGGTGTCTATAACGCCCGAACCGGGCAGAACATCATGAAACTGGTTTTGCAGCACCCGGCGCCAACCCTTTTCCATGCCGTAAGCAGTGTAAGTTTCCTTCCCCAGCATGCGTGCAAAGGAGGTGAGTACCTCTGCATCATACATGCGTTGTTCGCCTATACGGTTGGCCATTTTAATGCGGGACTGTGATGTGTAACAGCCTTGAAAAATATAGTTAAAATCTTTTTCTATAATGGGAAGTTTATCGCCAAACTCTCTATCTACACGTTCAAAATATCCTTTAAGCGTGCCGAATTCAAATTTTGGAGCAAGGGGCCAGGTTGCGTATTCCATAATCCGCTCGATGTCTCTTCTGGATGGGCCGCCGCCATGATCGCCAATACCGTAGAGCTTAGGCATGATATTGGTTTTGGAGGTGTGGCAGATATCGGGGCAGCTCTCTATGATATCCGGCTCGATAACAGCGCTATACCAAAGAGAGTCCTCATATGCTATAACGCTTGCTCCTGACGGGCTTTTCCACTTAAATAAAAAATGCCCGGATTGAAATCCACGACAATAATAAAAATACTTAATACCGCCTTTGTTTAAAAACTCAGGAATATTTTGAGAGTGACCAAAAGTGTCAGGTTCGAAATCTATTACCAAATCTTCGTGTTTTATCCCAAACATTTTGTTCATATATTTTTTTGTATAAAGTATATGATGAGCTATGCTTTCGCCGCCGGGCATATTCTGATCCGCTTCAACCCACGAGGCTGCCGTAACCTCCCAGCGCCCTTCCTCAATTCTTTGACGGATTTCAGGCAGCATATAGGGGGCATATTCTTCAATAATTGCATACATGGCT
Organism: Bacillota bacterium; assembly: GCA_023433505.1. Classification (GTDB taxonomy): domain Bacteria; phylum Bacillota; class Clostridia; order Acetivibrionales; family DTU013; genus MnB-11. Next base: position 56,675 of record JAEZCO010000071.1, read on the forward strand.
GCCTGTGATTGAGAGAACACAAATTGAGGATATTCGCGCAATAAATCCAGCATGGTGCGGAAGGTGTCCACAACTGTGGTGACTGTCTCGCTAAAGTCCCAGCACCAATTAATATCAATGTGTGCATGAGCCACCATATACATAGTATATTCCTTTGCAAAAGGAACCAGCTTTTGAAGCATTTCCTCCGCCTTGAGAGTGTTTTCTTTAACTATGCCTCCATTTTCTTCAAAGCATTTAAATATGAAATCCACTGTGTTTAAAAACTCAATAGAGGGCTCAATGCCTTTTGATACAAAAAGTTTCTGTAAATAAGTAAGCTGTACAATTATACGGTTAGACCATTTACTGCCCCGGTTTTGGCGCAGCAAATGCAGCTTTTCATTAAAATTCATTTATTCGCTCCTGTTACCTCTGTACATTTTTGTAAATCCTATTTCACATTTCTTTTCAGTTGTACTTTGTTTTCATATCTTTCCATGTCTTCCATCCACGAAATTCCCACACCTGCATCTGCAGACATGCAAAGATAATCCCAGACTGCATTTACCGGAAGATTATTAAACTCACTCATCAATGCCAAGCGGCGGGTAAGATTACCTTTTCTCTCTGCTTCCTTTATCAGGTGGCTAGGCTCCAGCAGCACCTCAAGAAGTGTTTTCCCTGCAGCCCGAAGTCCTATAATCCAGGCAGATACGCGGTTTATTGTAGCATCGAAATAATCCAGTCCCAGCGCTACATTTTTATCAAATAGATCCTGTCTTTTTATTTCCTGGAGCACCGCCCGCAAATCATCGCTTTGAATCAGACAATGGTCACTGTCCCAGCGGATTCCTCTCGTCAGATGCAACATAATGGAATCCACAAACGGGTGAAGAGCCGTAATTTTATCTGCAATATTTTCTGATGGATGATAGTGCCCTGTATCCATTGTAATTCCTACGTTGTGTTTTGCTGCATAACCGGCATAAAAATCATGTGAGCCGACAACAAAACTCTCCGTCCCTATACCAAACACTTTTCCTTCCAGTACATCGCACATATTATTACGATCATAGGGTATCTGCAGAATCTGATCCAAGGAATTTTCCAAACGTTTGCGGTAGGCACTGCGATCTGCAGGCAAATCCTTAGTCCCATCCGGCACCCAGGTATTGTTGATGCAGAGCTGTCCGAGTTCTTTACCTATCTCGTTGGCAATTTTTCTACCGCCAATACCGGCTTTAATCCAATATTTACGGACATCTTCATCCTCAGATGCCAGCGAGCATCCATTCCTCATCATCGCATGGGTAAAGTAGGATACATTAAAATCTATCCCGTAGCCTCCAGCCCTGGCCCAATCAATCCATGGGCGGAAGTCTTCGGTATCCAGCTCATTTCTTTCTTTCTTTACTTTAGGTTCTGCATACATGCTATGTAAATTTATCTTATGCCTGCAGGGAGAATATTTGAACGCCTGCTCAAGATCCTGGCGCATTTCGCTGCCGTTTGTAGATCTTCCCGGATAATTTCCCGTTACCACATTCTCACTATGCAACCCCTCGGATCCCTCGAACCCCCTCACATCATCGCCTTGCCAGTTATGAACCGAGATGGGGATGGTTTTAAATTTTTCTATGGCCGCGGCTACATCCACTCCAAGCTCAGCATACACCTTTTTTGCATTTTCATAATTGTTAAGAATCAATTCCTTATTCATTAATATGACCTCCCCTAATTTAAATTTGATTTCTGTTATCAAATTATTAATATCTTAAACAGCCTTTAAATCATTAACCTCCGTATTTTCCGGAATCAGACACCGGGCAACCGTTTGTGCATATATGCGTGCGAAAAAATCATTTGGATGATTCACTCCATTACCATTCATATCTTCATAACGCTTCCTTCTCAAAAGATACGCCTGTACTTTTGTAACCGGAGCAATTGCAGTTCCTTCCATATCCCGCACAATATTTTCCAGACCCGTTTGGTATTGGGGCTGCAGATTTGTCCAACCTTGGCAATCCGGATTGGGAATACTGGGAGAAATCAGAATAAACTCAGCCTTTGGGTTTTTAAAGCGTGTAGTTTCAATTATAGAGCGTATATTTTGCTCATACTCATTTACTGTGATATTTGCTCCGGAGTCATTCATTCCGAAACCAATCACTACCAAATCCGGAGCATAATCCGCTACATACTTGCCGGCATTGCGCTTACCCCATTCGCTGTCCTTCCCTCCAACAGCCATATTCTTTTCGGTGATGGCCTGATAACCATATACAATTCTTAACTTTTCTGTTACCATCTCTGTGAATACAGGCATATAGGGCCGAATCATGTTGCGCCCGCTTGCCTCACAGCCTTCGACAATACTATCGCCGAAGTATACAATTAACAAGGGTTCTTTTTTTTGAAGCTTCATTACGGTGTTAATCAACTTGTCACCTGCGTATTCCGGTTTTTCTCCCTCCCATACATCCGTGTGAGAATAGGTAACTGCAAGCTGCATCCTGGAAAATACACTTCCATCAGCATATAGGACAAACCTGCCCGGTGCATTGACACTGGAGATAGGAATAGATGCGGGCTGAGGCAGATAGTAATCGTTATAGTGCCACACTGGTATACTGCCGTCATGAGTCAAACGAAGACAAAAATCTTCAACAATATAATCCTTCCCTTCTATATATTGTTTTACATAGTCGGCGGAAAAAACTGAGAATATTTTATCAGGTTTGTATAAAAGCGGTGCGGGATCAATCGCTCCGGTAACGGGGTTTGGCACAAACATTACAGACTCATTATAAACAATTCCATTCCCCCATATTGGCATCATATAATTATCAAGGCTATATCGGTTATATTCAGGAAGCTTGTTCCTTTGTCTATCCATACACATACACCTAATTATGCAGCTTTTTTACACAAAATTTATGCGCAGCAGGAAAGCCCGGTCAGATCGTACTGCTCCAGTGATGAAATCCGCCGCCGACAATCTGAAGCCCGTCAGATGTCATAACTTCAGCGATTACACCAAAAGGAATGGTCACGTATAGATGTATCTGCCCATACCTTTTACACCAGCGGACAATAATATCTCCCATCACCGTTTCAACAACCGCCTGTACAGATAACAATTTTTCAGGCATATAAGGATGTATGGAAACGCGCCGGTATCCGGGTTCCAGAGGCTTGATTCCGGCAAGGTAGGCATAGAACCAATATCCTACCGCCCCATACATTGGGTGGTTATGAGAGTTCATGGTTGCGTTTTTCTTTAGTTCGAAACGTTCCCAGATGGTGGTTGCCTCCTGCTGTATCGTAAACCCGAAAGAGGGATATTCCTCCCGTGTGATTAGTGTCCAAGCATCTTCAATATAACCATACTTTGTTAAGACATCCATCATATAGCGTGTGCACAAATTGCCGGTTGTGAAGAGATAATTGTGCTCGGACAGATTTCGATGAAGTACATCCGCTGCCTTTTGCATACCTTCTGAAGGAAGAATTCCCAGCCATAGAGCAAACGACTGGCTGCCTTGCGAACCGCTTCCTACTTTTCCTGTTTCTTTATCCCACCATTTTTTCAAGAATGCTTCCTTTATCTGACCAGCTTTTTTCTCAAATAATACTGCTTCATTTGTTTTTCTCAAAAGGCCGGCCATCCGTGAAAGCAGCTTTGTATTAAAATAGAAGTAGCCGGTGGACATCAGCATTCCCGGGGTTTCTGTGGAAATGACGCCGTCCTCGCCTTCACAGGCATAAGCAGGGCTTGCCCAATCGCCATAGTAGCTGTATTGCACTATATAATTTTCACTTTTGCTTTCCAGGAAATTATTCCACGCTTTAAACCCTTCATATCCTTCAGCAATCACTTCAATATTGCCGGTATGCATATAAGCTTCCCAGGCTGCAATCAGAAAAGCGGAGCATACCGGATCTGCAGGCCTGGCCCCAAAAGCAAAGGGAGCTGTACAAGTAATGGCACCGTCGGTATCCTGCACGTCTAGAATATCTCGTACCACCTTCGGGAAAAGCCTGCCAATGTCAAAGTTGTAGGGCGTTTCCTCATATCTGACCGTTCCGTCGTTCAACCAGCCCATCCGCTCATCCCTTTGGGGGCAATCTGTCAGAATGCTGTGAATATTTGCCTTTTCTGTTTGCACTACATTTTTTTGAATGGCATTCACAATTGCACTGCCACAGCGGAAGCTGCTTCGTGTTGCTATATCTGTATAAAGGCTGACGGCACAAATGTCATCCTTTCCCATTGGTTCACCATATCCGGTGATTTCTGCATATCTGAAGCCATGATATGTGAATTTCGGCTGCCAGAATTCCCCGTCCCTGCCATTACCAGCAGCAATATATCTGTCAATACAGGCGGCATTACGCAGATTCGGCAAATAGAGGGTGCCGTCTTCATCAAGAAATTCCATATGTGAAATTGTAATTGTCTGACCTGGCTCCATGTTTAAAGGAAGACGTATCCTGACGACACCGGCAATATTCTGCCCAAAATCCACTCCGTAGGTACCTGCCTTTATCTCACTTACGCATATTGCCGGATACACCTCCTGGGTGCGCACCGGCTCCAATGTCTGCACTGTCATTACTCCGCCCGGGTCTTTCACAATGCGGACCGGAATGCTTCCTTCTTCCAGCGCTCCCGGCATTGTCCACCCTTCAATCTCTTTGGCAGGTTCATAGGTTTCTCCCATGAAAATATTGCTGTAGGTTATACCGCCATATTGGTATTTCCAGCTTTCATCAGTATAAACCCACTCTTCTTCCCCATCCTGATAGCGTATTTTAAGTGCTGCACTCAACTGAGAAATTCCTGTAAAATCCGGAATGCGGTTTGTAAGCTTATAACACACATTATAGGTGGAGCGCCAGCCTGCTGCTACCTGTACCCCAACCCGATTCTCTCCCTGTAAAAGACCGCTTATACAGGGAATTACCGTGTAGTAGCACCTCTTCTCATACTCCGAGGTTGCCGGATTCATATAAACTTCTTCGTTAAGTTCTTTTCCATTGATAAATATTCGCTGATATCCAATACCGCAAACAAACATGCATGCAGTTTCAATCTCCCTTTTGACTTCAAAGGATCTACTGAAGTAAATGACTTTATCCTCCTGCGGCTGCATCTCCCCAATCCATTGTGCAGGCCATTTTTCCAATGTCCCGTAATAGAAAGCCCTTTCCACAGGTTGGCTTATATTACCTAGTCCATCCCTTACCTGAAGGATTAAGATGTTCTTTTCTCCGGGTAAAAAAGCTTCTCCCTTATATACAGCCTTCTGCTCATCGGTTTCCACCCATCCGGTGTCCCACAAATCTTGGTTTCTGCAGCGCACCGCTATCCGGTATGCTGCCTGGGTGGCGCCGGTTGAATTTATTGCCCATGTAATGGATGGCGATTGCCCTTCAATAATGCAATAGCCATCCTCAACAATATTACCGTATTCTATACATATCCTATATGGTTTTATCATAATGCCTCCGGATTATAATGCCTCTGTTCAAAAGGAATTTTTCTACTAAATAAAGATTGAGTAGTGCTGACTTAACTTTAACGCCGTTTATCAAGTTTAGCTTGTGAAGCTGTCAGGTAAACCGGAAAGCCCGCTGTCATAATTGACAGTTGGGCTTTCCGGTTTATAGCCTGCAGTTTGTATTTACATATTTAACTCACGGGTACTACTATCTTGATTTAAATTCATCATATGCTTTCTGATAAATTTTCACTAAATCGTCAACCTTCATTTTCTGCAGTGTTGCAAGATAATTGTCCCATTCACTGTCGATTGCTGCATCACCGGTGATAAATCTTGCCATCATCTGGTCAACATATTTAGTTATATCAGTGTTAAGAGTATTGAGCCTCTTCTGATCACCCTCTTCGAAGGTCACAGCCGGGAAAGGTGATACATCAAAAGGTTGAACCCTCTTGCGAAGCTTATTCAGCTTAGCTTCCTGGGGATTGTTAATCTTATCAAAAAATTCTTGAGGCGCCAAGCCTACATCAACGGTACCCTGGATGGTTCCGGGCATTCTTACATCATCCTGGCCCTGACCTTCTTTAAGAATCCAATCCCAGGTTCCGTCGCTGGACATTTTATACTCTTCGCCTTCCTTGCCTGCCCATACAAGCCTTCCGCCCTCTTCAGAGTAAATATAATCAAACCAGCGCATCATAGCCTCGGGGTATTTGCATTTATTGGTGATGGCCATAGTTCCCCTGTTTACAGCAGGAAAATTTGAAAACGGCCATACAGGGTTTATCTGCTTACCCTCAGGAGTCAGTTTTACCGGCAGCATGGTAACATAGTCATCAGCTCTCTTTTCATCTACAGCAAGATATGCTGCACCATGGAAGAACCCCCCGAAAACATCCCCGCCTTTTCCCTTTGCTGCAATCTGATTCCAGTCTTGCGTAAATATTTCGTTGTCCAGCAATTTTTCTTCATAAAGCTTTCTGTAGAATTTCAAAGCATCCTTGAATTCGTTCTGCTGTGGTGAAAAAACTACCTTTCCGGAATCATTGATAAATACATTGGCTTCATTGAACATTATGCCCCACGGAGCCATAAGCAGCTTAAGCTGTGTCATATCGGTAGCTACAATGGAAAAAGGGATTTCATCCTGTTTACCGTTTCCGTTAGGGTCCTTTTCCTTGAAGGCCTTCAATACATTATAAAAATCTTCTACCGTTACAGGCTCGGGCATTCCTAACTTATCCATCCAGACCTTGTTCAGATAGAAGTGCGCCCAACTGCCTCCTTTTGAGAGACCTGGCAATGTTACTATTTTATCGGAAGGCAGGGTGATTATTCTCCTGATATCTTCATTTTCAGAGAGTATTTTGTTTAGATTTGGAGCATAATCCTTGATCAATCCTTCCAATGGGATCAATAAACCCTGTCCGCCATATGTTGCCTCTTCCTGCGGAGTGATAGGAAGCTTGAAAAATACATCGGGTAAATCTCCGCTTGCAAACATAAGACTTTTCTTTTCCGCGTAAGTATTTGCATCCAATTGAGTGAATTCAAAATGGATATTGGTCATTTCCTCCATACGTTTGAAAAACTTGTTTTCTTCCCAATTACGTCTCTGATCGGGGTTATCAATACCTAATAGCTTTAAAGTTATTTTTTCTTTTACAATGGGATACCCTTCCTTACTGAAATAAGCCGATTCCTCCTGTGATTGCCCATTGCTTGCCGTATTCGCAGTTTCCTTGCCGGATGTGGTATTTTTATCATTGTTTGCTGTATTTGCGCATCCGCTAAACAATGATAAGAGCATAACTACCGCTAAAATCAGTGTGATAATCCTTACATTTTTCATTTAAAACTCCCCTTTCAATAATTTTATTTTTCCCAAGCGGCGGTTCATTTCCTACAGGTTTCAATCTATGAACCACCGGCATGTACTATATCCAGGAAAAAGCCTTCACATCTTTTTCCGGTATAATCAACCTTTTAAAGAACCGACCATAATACCTTTAACAAAGTGCTTTTGAATAAACGGGTACATAATAAGCACCGGTAAGCTTGACACAATAATGACGCCATATTTGATAATGTCTGAGACCCTTGCGCGTTCAGCAACATCCTTAGGATCGAAGCCCAAAATGTCAAACCTGACCTGACTGGTAATAAGTATTTCTCTTAGAAATAACTGCAGAGGAAACTTCGACCTGGTTGAAAGGTAAATCAATCCGCTGAAATAGGAATTCCAATTTCCTACTGCATAAAACAAAGTCATAACAGCTATGATGGGCATGGAAGTAGGAAGCACAATATGGGTAAGAAATTTTGTATTACCGCACCCGTCAATTGTAGCAGCTTCTCTTAACTCTTCTGATATGTTTGTTTGAAAATAAGTCTTTGTTACTATGATGTTCCAGATGGAGACAGCACCGGGAATTACCAAAGCCCATATCTTGTCAATCATCCCCAAATTTTTGACAATTAAATATGTCGGTATGAGACCCCCGCCAAAAAACATAGTAAAGGTAAGGATTCCCATTATAAGATTCCTGCCATAAAAGTCCTTTCTTGACAGAGGGTATGCGGCCGTTATTGTCATAAAAAGATTTAGAGCCGTACCCACAACCGTATAGATAATGGTATTTTTGTAACCTACCCATATATTTTCATTCTGAAATATCATTTTGTAGCCATCCAGTGAGGGATTCTTGGGTAGCAGCCACACCAAACCGTTCCAAACAGCAACGGGATCACTTACTGAAGCGCTGATTATAAATATCATCGGATATATGTACAACAGAAGAATAATGGAAAGCAAAGCATAGTTCGTTATATCAAATATTCTATCCGAATAACTGCTTAAAATAATTCTTTTACTCATGAAATCTACTCCTTCATCTTACCAAAGACTTGTTTCACCCAGATGTTTTGCCAATTGATTGACTAAGACCAACAGGATGAAATTGATTACTGAATTAAACAAGCCTACTGCTGTCGAAAAACCGAATTCTCCACCAATCAGTCCGACTGAATATGTATAAGTTGATATTACTTCAGAGGCACTTAAATTTAGTTTATTCTGCATCAGCAATATCTTTTCGAAGCCTACATTCATAATGTTACCTAAGGAAAGAATCAATAATATTATTGCTGTGGGTATAATTCCTGGGATATCAATATGACGGATCCTCTTAAGCTTCGAAGCTCCATCCATTATAGCTGCTTCGTGCAGTTGCGGGTCGATTCCGCTTAACACAGCTATGTATATAATGGCACTAAACCCTACGCTCTGCCAGACACCTGTGAGGACATATATTGTCTGAAACAGTTCAGGCCGTGTCATAAACGATACTGGCTCTCCTCCAAGCAATCTTATTAATTGGTTAACTATACCCATACGTGTTGAAAGAAAGCAAACCATGATACCGACCATTACAACATTTGAAATGAAGTACGGAGCATATGTAACCATCTGTATTGTTTTCTTATAATGTTTATGCCGTACTTCATTTAGCATTATCGCAAGGATAATGGGACAGGGAAATCCTACAACAAGTGAATACAAGCTAATGGATAGGGTATTATTAAATATTTGCCAGAAATTGAAGGCTCTGAAGAACCTTTCAAAATGTTCGAATCCAACCCAGGGGCTACCCCAAAAGCCCTTTACCGCTATAAAATCCTTAAATGCGATTTGCAGCCCATACATTGGTACATACAAAAATATTATTACATAAATTAGTGTAGGAAGTATCAATAGATAAAGATCATAATTCCGTTTAACGTTTTCAATTAACAAACCGGCCTTAGATGCTTTTGATGCTTCAGTCCTGACTATTCCCAACTGCAATATGGCCACCTGCCTTCCTTTAATAATCTGATTCATGATTTAACATGGCTGAAGTATTTACGTTTTGTTGCTTATTGATTTGCTGCTTATTGATTTGTTGCTTGTTGTTTTGCCTTACAGCATTATCCTACATACTCACAGCCGATAATTCAATATGCAGTTCCATATATTAAATCCCACATAAGCGTTTTGCCGTAGAAATAGGCTCTAGAATCAACATGCAGGATTTAAGATTAATTTCTGCATAATTATAAAAAATCCATAAAATACATGGGTGTACATTTATCTTACAAAATACTGGTAGCTCAGTCTTCCCATAGGCAACGACTTACCGCTTACATAGTAATTCATAATATCCTCAGGCTTTGGTATATGAAGAGTGCAATTACATCAATATGCGAATGCTAAGCTTAATTCCTACATATGTTTATTCACCTTTAAAATCTGCATACTTCTGCCTGTAAGCTCCCGGGGACATACCCGCACCTTCCTTGAACTTCCGACTAAAGCTGGATATATCTATATATCCGATAGATTCTACAATGTCTTTCATGGGTAAATTGCTGGACTTCAATAATGTCTTTGCCTTTTCCAGCCTTAATTCCCAAACATAATCGGAAATGGTTACTCCGACATTTTCCTTGAATACCTTGCTCAAATAGGGCACTGTGATAGCAAGATGCTTACTCATATTTTCAAGGGAAAACTCATAGCTTGTGTATTTTCCCTCTATATATGCCAGTGCTCTATTGAATAGCAGGCCTTCGTTTGAGTTCTGCACCGGCATATACTTAAATAAATTATTGAAAATACTGTTAAGTATCATACTGACATCTTCCATACTCCTCATTTCATATAAGCTGAAAATATCAGGAATGTCACCGGTGATTAATTTAAGATCAATTTTCATTTCAATTGCTGTTTTCAAAAGCATGTTAAAAATATCGGAAATAATGCTTTGAGCAAAAAACCGAGGGATATTTTTATCCGTTATATCATCCAAAAGTGTTCCTAGAGTCTTTTGAGCTTTTAAACCGTCGCAATTACGCAGTTGCAGTGATAACCGCTTTAAGCTGTCGTACGGGTAAGAGCTGGTTACCTTCTCGGAGCTGTTATCGGCCGTATTTCTGAATACAAAAATATACTCGCTTTTATCTGCCAAGTTGTATTGTAACGTCTGTTCTGCCTCTATATAGGATTTTGATATGGATAGTACATCATCATACAAACCGCCAATACCAATCTTAGCTGTTACACCCATGTTTTTAAGAATGGAATTGCAAGTATTTGTTATCACTCGGTTTACCGACATTACAATACTGTCCTTATTATCAATATCTGTAAAGAAAATATATACCAACTGGTCTTTCCTGTAGCTTCCGACAGGATATGCTTTAATCAGTGCATTGTCAGTTTGCTTGCATATATCATTATGAATGGTATTTGCCAAATTCCGGCTTCGATCATTCATGTCTGCAGAGGAAAATGAAAATATTGCAACAAGATAAATTGCCTGTTCAGGTAAAGATAGCTTAATTTCATTGTATATTCCCATCATTTCCTTGTTACTAGAAGCTGCATTGCCACTGATTAATTCCTGAAACAAATGATTCCTGAATGATTCCTTATATTTTTCCAAGCTGGTCATTAGTTTATCATTTATAGTAAATATCTCATCAAAGGCATTATTCATATTTTCAATTTCATTTTTACCTGTTTCTCTTATAATGAGTTTATCCTTAATCTTTTTCTGAAGTCTATAAAGAGGATTATAATTCATATAAGTTGAAACAGCAATTAATAATGAACCTATAATAAAAATGCCTAATATTGCAATAAAAACTTTCTGCTGTATATCACTTACTTTTGACATTATCAAGTTATTCCTGGAGATGGAAACATAGGTCCAATTATTATTTGATGACTTCATATGTATTATAAAGTATTGATTACCCGGTAACAGGAAAAAGCCTGAGTCATTTGTTTTAAACCTGTCCTTTATGAATTCCAACTGTTTGTCCGTCAAAGTGTCATTTCCCTTAAGGGATGTCAGGGTAACTCCGTCCTGGTCGAATATATACAGATTCTCAATGTATTCTTCCAAAATGCTGCCCATCATTTTCTTCATTCTCTGGTTATCAATAAAAAAAACAACGGTAGCATAGGGTGAATAAGAGTTTATAGGATATATATAGGGCATGATATTGTTCATCGTTGTGTATCCGCTGCTTACTTTTTCAGCAGGTCTGACGTAAGGTAACTCAATTGTATTTATATCATGGTAAAACTGCTCATAGTTCCATTTATCAAAACGGTAAATACTGCTGAGCATCATTTGTACATTTCCCGACTGATATGAACCATATATTCTCTCGTCCTGCCTTATATAGTAAAGTATATCGTATAGATAGTCATTGGCATACTTATAGCTTTTCAGTTCATTTATTCCTTCAGATGCTCTGTAGTTATTGGTTTTAATAATGTATGGCGTCAGTCTGGGGTTTTCGGAAATACTTAATGCAATTCTTTTCATTTCACTAAAAATCTGATTGGTCTGATCCATGACTCTGCTCAGATTTTCGGTATTAACTTTCAGTATCTGTTCTTGAAATGAAGATAGAATACTTGTATTTATAATATAGGTAAATACAAGCAGAGGTAAAAGCAATATTATAGTATACGATATGAGGTATTTATAAAGTGTTCGCAGCTTTCCTAACTGGACTCTCACAGAATTGTCCCTTCGTAACACTAATTTTACTATATAAAAGTATTATACCATAGTACTAAACACTCCGTAAACAAAATGATTGGAGGTAAGAGATCAAACAAGTACTGTCGTGAATTCCACGAACTGCATCTTTGGTAAATGTGAACAATAAGAAAAAATATTCACTTATAATATAATTATAAAATCCACCTACTAAAGTTAAAATTTTATTGTAAAAATTTCAATCCGCAACACAAATGCAGCATCCGGCTCAAAAACAACAAAAACTTCCAGAGAACAAACTCTGGAAGTCTTGGTACTACTGGTGAGCCATCCGCGACTCGAACGCGGGACCCTTTGATTAAAAGTCAAATGCTCTGCCAACTGAGCTAATGGCCCTGGCTGGGATGGCTGGACTCGAACCAACGAAATGCCAGAGTCAAAGTCTGGTGCCTTACCGGCTTGGCTACATCCCAATAAATAAACGCAAAGTTTATTATAAAGAGGATTGGGAGATTTGTCAAGCGAATATTTCAGCTTGCACGGCAAATTCACGAACCCATATTTTTCCTAACCCTAGCTCTAGAGCTTTAAAAAAAATGCCATTTCAGCATCCATATTCCTAGAAACCACCTTAAGATTTGATATCAACAGTCC
>JAEZCO010000083.1 GCA_023433505.1 Bacillota bacterium
AGTCTGCCCCCTTTGGCCGCTCGGGAACCCTCCCATGTTTTCAGCCATACTTTTCTAACCAGCCGTTGTTGACCGGCGCATGATATATATTACATTAATCTGCTCCTGCTTGTCAAGCAAAAACGACAAATCCGATGCAAGTTTTTTTTGGCATTTTTGCCAGGGATGATTCAGCCGTTTCCTGACTGATGAAATATCATCCGCATTATCCGGAAGAAGCATGTTGAATATTCACAGTTCCGCGGATATAATGGAATAAATATCAAATCGCTTTGCAGAGGTGATTATTTGCAGATAGACGTTATGGAAGCAAAGCACATCATCCATACCTTGAAAAACGGGGTCATCCCTGATGCCAATCCCGACCTCCTTTGCCTGGGAAGAGACTCCATCGTCAAAGAGATGGACAGGTGTCTTGATCTGGCTGAGGAAGGCAGCGGCAGCGTCAAATTCATCTCGGGCGAGTACGGCTCGGGTAAGTCCTTTATGCTGAATAAAATCCGGCAGCAGGCCGTTGGGCGGAATTTCGCCGTCAGCAGGCTTCAAATCAACAAAGGCTTTAATTTCAGCAGCTTCGACGTTCTCTACTATACCATCATGCACAATCTTGCAACCAGGCTGACCGGTGCGGACGGCACTGATTTTGAAGGCCTGTTCAAGGACTGGATCGAAAGTTTGAAAAATAATTTAACTAAAAATCAGGCCTTTGACCATATCAATGGGGTGGTCGCCTCCCTGAACAACTTCAACAGCTCCTTTGCCAGAGCCTTTCTTACCTTTATCCGCTCCAGGATATCCCGGGAGCAGGAGCTGGCAAATGCCGCAGCCTCCTGGATCAAGGGCGAAAGAAACATACCTGCCGCGCTTAAAGCCAAGTTTGATGTCAAAGGAGATATTGACCGGCATACATCCATCGACTCCCTCAAGGCCTTTATCCACCTTTTGAAGCTCATCGGCTGCAAAGGCCTCGTGGTGCTTGTAGATGAACTGGAGCTGGTAATGGGGCTCCGCTCCGACATACGCAGAAGCTGCTATGAAAATTTGAGATATATCCTTGATAATACCTTTGGAGGAGATTTCGGCAACTGTTTATTTGTTTTCGCCTCAACCGATGAGCTTTTCCAGGATAACGAAAAAGGAATCAGGGCATATCATGCGCTTTATCAGCGGCTGGGGGAGGCAATCTCCAAAAGCCCGTCCCATATGCAGGATATGCGCCAGCCGGTCCTGCCCCTTCCGAGACTGACGAAGGATGAGCTTCTGATTCTTACCGGCAGGATTGCGGATATTCATATTGCCGCTTACAGCTGGAAACCTTCCATCAGTGCGGAGGCGCTGAGAAATTGGACCTTGCTCACATTAAACAAGGAAAAGGGCGGGGCTTTCCCCATCAACACCCGGGAATTCATAAAAAAGCTGGTGGAAATCCTGGATATCCTCGAACAAAATCCCGGATATAATCTCTTTAACACCGAGCTGAAAATAGTGAACAAGAACGGTGCGGACACGTTCGTGAATGTCCTTTCCAAAAAAGACTCCGACGGTTAAGGAGCACCGGAAGTTATATTTGGGCTAGTGCTGAATCCGGGGAGGGACAGTTGAACAACGTCATAGTCCCCCTCCTCTAAGGTGCGGGTTACCGATTGAAAAAGCTGTCAGTGGTGGGTAGCAATCCCCAACTGACGTTGTTCAAACGCCACGTATAGGCGTGGCGCACGAAGTGTAGCGTAGGACGAATTCATTTCGCCCGCAGCGAGGGGGTATGGGGGCATGCCCCCATTGGAAATTGAATGTCCCTTTCCTTCTTCTAAAGCTTTTCTATCTTGATTTCCGCATCCTTTGGCAAAGCCAGCCCGCAGGCAACTTCAATGCCTTTGAGAATGGCCGGAGGAACCGGACAGGCATTGTGCCTGCAATATTTGTTTGCATATTTGTATGTCTCGGTATCGCATATTTTGGAGAAGCATTCCACATAGGCGTCCACTTCCTTGAATTCCTCTTCCATGGGCTTGATATTCGGGCAATCGGTGCAAATATCCAACGCAGCCGTCTGCATATCCTCCGAATTGACCTTTATTACCGTCTTTAGTCCACAGATACCGGGATTTACCGTTACCTCTACCATGAATATACCCTCCCCCGTTTTTTTACTGCTTTCTCAAAGCATTATCAATGGCATTCTGATCAAACCCGACGATGATATCCCCGTTGATATCCAGGACAGGAACCCCTCTTTGGCCGGATTTCCTGACCATTTCCATCGCCGCTTCCCTGTTACGGTTTACATCCACCTCTTCAAACTTCACGTTCTTTGATGAAAGGTAATTCTTGGCAACCGTACACCACGGACAGGATGTTGTTGAATATACTTTTACAGACATAATTATACCTCCGCTATTTCATGTTATAACAAAATTATAAATGCAGGCCAGGGAGCAATCCGGTTTTCACACCCCCGGGTTCACATACCCCCTATGGGTATATGATATCAAAAATAGCCCCGGAATGCAATAGATAAATATAATTTTTCGGGTACAGGAATAATATTGACTTTAGGCACATTTTTGATACAATATACCTACGCGGGGTATATTTATAGCATATATAAGCAAAAAGGCAGGTGAAACCGGTTGAATGCATTTTCATACATACTTACGTTTATTGAAGGAATTCTGACTTTTATTTCTCCCTGCATACTGCCCATGCTTCCGGTATATTTTATATACCTGGCAGGTTCTGCCGTGGGAGACGCCAAAATCAAACCCCTCAGCCGGAGCCGGCTTGTCATCAACGCTGTCGGTTTTGTCCTTGGTTTCACCCTGGTCTTTGTATTGCTGGGTGCCTCCGTTACCACCCTGGGCCATTTTTTGTCCGGACACAGAGATGTCCTGAGGAAAATCAGCGGAGTGATCATGGTCCTTTTCGGCCTTTACTTTATGGGGGTTTTAAAGCCCGGCTTCCTGAACGTTGAAAAGCGGTTCGAATTCAAGCTGGATAAGCTGCAGTTGCCTGGCTCCATGCTTTTCGGGATGGTCTTCGGTTTTGGCTGGACTCCATGCCTGGGGGCGTTTCTGGGGTCGGCGCTGATGCTGGCCAGCAATTCGGAAAGCGTCCTGGAGGGTATTCTGCTGCTGTTCATTTATTCCGTTGGACTGGGCCTGCCTTTCATACTTTCGGCCATTGTATTTGAAAAAGCAAGGAATATTTTTAAAAAGATTCAAACCTACACCCGGACCATCAGCATTGCCTCAGGCATCCTGCTTTTGGCGGCAGGCATCCTGGTATTTACCGATACCATCCGGTATTTGAGTTTTTAATGAAAGGATAGATAATTCTATGAAAAATAAAAGCCTTATCCTCTGGCTGGTGGCAGGGTGTCTGCTATTGGCGGCTGCATATACCGTTTATACAAAATATAAACCTCTCGTCACATCGCCTCCTCCGAATTCCGAAAGCACCGCGAATTCCAACAATTCCGGCGGTAAGATCATGGCTCCCGCTTTTACGCTTAAGGACCTGGACGGCAAGGAAGTCAAGCTGTCGGATTACAAGGGCAAGATCGTAATCCTCAATTTCTGGGCCACATGGTGCGGCTACTGTATTCAGGAAATGCCGGAGCTCAACGCGCTGCACAAGCAGCTTGAAAAGGACGGCGACGCTGTAATTCTCGCCATCGACAGTAAAGAAGACGTAAAAACCGTAAGCAACTATATTTCCTCCGCCAACATTGAGTTAAAAGTGCTGACCGACGTTGACGGAGAGGTGACAAACCTTTATACCCCTTATGGAATCCAGGGATACCCCACCACTTTCATTGTAAACCCCGACGGAAGCTTTTACACCTATATTCCGGGTGCTACCGACGAGAAAACGTTAAGTGCGATCATTGAAAAGATTCGAAAAGGTGAACCGTTGAATTGATCAGTCCACAAACTTGAGAAAGCTCTGGATGGTTTTCGTCAGGTCTTTGACAATCTTCTCTTTTTCCTCGGCGGATGTGGCATTTTCAAGGCATTTCACGGAATAATTCTCCAGGATCAGTCCGCCTACCTTGTTGATGGCGGCGCGAACAGCCGCCACCTGTGTCAGCATGTCTACGCAGCTTTTATCGTTCTCAAGCATTTTCTGTATGCCCTTGATCTGGCCTTCAATCCGGTTAAGCCTTTTCATGATATCGCTTTTGGCATCGGAGTAAGCAATTGGGGAACCACTCATTCTATTTCCTCCTGTCAGTGCGTCAAGTCTTACTTCATAACGTGTCCGGCAGATGATTGCCTATGACTCAACGTTCCCACCGTATTATATAATAAAATGCTTCCCTTTACCAGCTAAAACCATTTATTGATCTGTGAAAAATTGCGGCACAATTGCAAGTAAAGTGAAATAACCACCATGTCATTGCGAGCAGCGGTAGCAACGCGGCAATCTTATCGGTTTTTACGATGCTTACCCGGCAATAATGCCTTTCGAGATTGCCGCGTTCCATTGCGTTGCACTCGCAATGACAGACGGTTGATGCGTAGTGCCATAAAAGTTTGAAAGGGTCCCGTCTATTTAATATTTTTTACCGATTGGTAGGCGCCGGCAAGAGCGCCGGGAATTCCACCGATCTGCATTGACCAGCAAGAACCGATATACAGGTTCTTGACCGGAGTATCGATATTCACCCCCATAGTCTTCTCATAGAATTTTTTCCGCGGATTCCAGCTCCACGACGACGACGCTCCATCCGAATTGTGAGTATAGCGTTCATAGGTCAGTGGCGTTGCCGCATCTTTAAACTCAATGGCTTCCTGCAGATCGGGTATGAATTTTGAAGCTTTTTTAATCATTACCTCCATGGCCTGTTCCTTTAATTCCCGGTATTTTTGCTTATCGCCTCCGCCCCAGTTCTCCATCCACCGGGTGGGAACCATGGTCTGGAGCATCAGCGACGACTTTCCGGCCGGAGCATGCTTCGGATTGACCATGGATGTGGAATACAGGCCTATGGAACACCTGTCAAAATATTGTCCGTCGTTGGAATTATAGATATCCAGGCCTTCCTTCTCGTCAAAATACATTACGTGGGGTAAATTCATATATTTTTTTAACTCGTCGGTGGGCATCTTCAGTCCAAGGTAAACTGTAAAAAAGCCTTCCGATACCGGCGAATCCTTAATTTTTTCCCGCAGCTCCAAAGGCACGATCTCTTTGTTGTCCAGGAGCTTGAGGATTGCATTCTTATAATCACATGCTGCGATAACATAATCCGACTCATACCGCTTACCGTTGCACAAAACACCGACAGCACAGCCATCCTTCGTGAGGATTTGTTCGACATAGGCGTTCAGCAGCAGCTTGCCGCCGTATTTCCTGAAGCTGTCTGCCAGAGTATCCGCCCAGGACTGCATGCCGCCTTTTACCGTCCAGTAGTCGCTAAACATTGAGGAAAAGGCTGCCGCCAGATAGTACGCAGACATATCCGGATAACCGTAGCCCCTGAGCCATTTGAAAATCTCCGAATCTTTTTCAAAAAATTCAAGTAAAAATTCAGAAATCGTCATGTTCTGATATTTCCCTATAACTTTCATCATTTTGGGGCCTTTCAGCACATAGGGCAATATGGCAAACAGCAGGGGAATCCCGCTGAGCAGGAAGGGCATGGGTTTATCGAATCCGCTCATCACAGCCGCTATTTTATCAAGCTCTGCAAAAAATTTATCCAGCTTATCCTTTTCCTCGGGAAAACCCAGATAGAACATCTTTTTTAATTCATTATAATTTTCGGGGCTTCCATCGATTCTCCCGGACACAAATCTCATTCTTTGCGGTACGAATTCCAGCTTATCCAATACGCCAATGTCCTGCATGGCTTTATTCACAGACGGGCCTGATTCAAAGGACAATGTGCCGCTTTCAAAATAAAAGCCTTTGCGTGTGAATCCGGCAGTATATCCGCCGGGCATGCTGTGGGATTCAAAAACAGTTACATCGTAACCCTTCCTGGCCAGAAGATTCCCTGCCGTAAGGCCGCCGATTCCGGAGCCGATGACGATTACTTTTTTCAATTCGATCAAATCCTTTCCCTATACTTAAGAAAGCGCGGAATAGTCCATCTGTTCCCGCTGACTTAAAATACGGATAGGATCCGGTTATGTCTGAACGCTATCTTTATTTTCTCTGTTGTTCAAGCTTCATACACCTGTCCATTTTATACGCGTCAAATCTCCTGTTTGTTAAAAACCATCACACCTGCAATGACAGCCGCCGCACTGAGGATTGCCGTCACAACCACCGCCGGGACAGCATCGGCCATGGTTTTACTCCCTCTGGCCAATTCCACTGAAAAAGCCTGTAAAGCCCCGGGTGTATACTTCCCTATTCCAGGCAGCGCAGCAACGGCACTGATAACCGCATAAGAGAGAAAACCTCCAACTACAGCTGCCGTAAGAGATTTGCACAATACACTGAAAAAAAGGGCAAGGGCAATCATCAGTATTCCGAATAGCCAATAAATTAACAATGCCGCGACTACACCCGCATTGATGAATTCCGGGAACATAAGCGCCGTGTAATATACGCAAAGTATTGCTGACACTGCATAGGACAATGTAAAAAGTGAAACCGCGGCAATGAACTTTCCCATGATGAACCCGGTCCTTGAGAGACATTTTGTCAGGACCAGGACGGCGGTACCTTTGGATTTCTCTTCCGCTGCCGTGCCGGCGAAAACAAGGATGACGACAACGATCATCATAAAGTACAGATTTTTGAAAAACTGCTCATAAGATTGTACGAAGGTGGGATCAGGCAGCTTTATCACCATTCCCTGCTGCTCTCCGGCCATTGCCAGTATGCTGTTCATGTATTTTGCCGACAGCGGGCTTAAGACAGCGAAAAACAGGAACAACGCGGGAAGTATGATGATCTTGGTTGTTTTTACGATCTCCATGATCTCTTTTTTTAAAAATACTGTAAAGCTCATTGATTCTCCACCACCTTCATGAAAATATCCTCCAGCGTCGGCTCCAGTACGTTCATTCTTATCAATGGAGCCTCCGCAGCAGCAAGAACCACCGGGATTTCAAGCTGCGCCTTACGCATATCAGCAGCATGAAATTGCAGTTCGCCATTGTCCATATTCCTTATATTCTCCACCCAGTCCATTTTCTCCAGTTTGCTCAGCAGCCTCAGCTTCCGTTCACCTTTCTCTGTCTCTATGGTGATGATCCGTTTGGAGTATTTACTCCTCAGTTCCTCCATGGAATCCTCCAGGACCATTTTGCCTTTGTCCAGTATTACAACCCTGCTGCAGACCCTTTCAATGTCTGAAAGGATATGGGAGGAGAAAAACACCGTTACCTTGCCCGACAGCTTTGCAAGTATGTCCATTACCTCTTTTCTCCCGATGGGGTCAAGGGCTGAGGTGGGCTCGTCCATAAAGACGACCCGGGGTTGATTGATCAGCGCCTGGGCAATTCCCAGGCGCTGTTTCATTCCCCTTGAAAAAGCGCCGGTTTTCTTTTTGACCCCGTTGAGGCCTACCAGGTCCATCAAGCTTTCAATCCTGCTTGCCAGCACCTTTTTATCGATGGAAAACAACTCACCCGAGAATTTAAGAAACTCCACCGGCGTCATCCAATCATAGAAATTCGGTACATCCGGGAGGAAGCCGATATCCGTCCTGTTTTTAAGACTTCCGAATTCCACCTCCCTGCCGTTAATTTTTAACCTGCCCTGTGTCGGCCGGGATAGTCCGGTAAGCATTTTAATCGTTGTAGTCTTTCCTGCGCCGTTGGGTCCCAGGAAGCCGTAGACCGATCCTTCGGGTACATTCAGATTCAAACCGTCTACCGCCTTGAAGCCTTTAAAGGACTTGCACAGGTTATGGGTCTCTATAGCCGCGCTCATTCCTCATCACCTCTGAAAATCAGATAAACAACGGGTCCGATAATTCCCAAACAGATGATTACAATACCCCACAGCAGCTTGCTGTTGAAGCGGACCTTGCGCCTCTTTACAAGATTTATGATGGAATAGACCTGAAGACTCAACTGTATAATAAATACCGGCGCCAAAAAAGGTAGAATTTCTCTGAGATTCATCATAATATAAAAACCTCCTGCTTCCCCTGTGTTTTATTTTTCACAGGTAGTACGGACAGGAGGTTCAAAAAGTTCACAGACTTTATTTATTTTTCCTGAATATTTTTCTTACCACGATCAGGTAGACGATAAGAGGCGTGGGAACACTGGTCAGCGCCCATATTCCCCATATCCACGGATTCGTTTTTCTTTTCTGGGCGTCGCGGAAGATCCACATACTTTGTGACAGCAGCAATACTGCAATTAAAATCCAGTGAAATAGTGTCAGCTTGTACTCGTGCATTACCGGGTCACCTGCCTGTTCCTGCGCCTGATCCATAAAATGACTACAGGCAAAACACATAATAGGGCTGCAGTCTGAACCGCTGTAAAAAATACAAAGGATTTATAAAAGGAATACGTCTCAATGGCAATAAACACTGCCGCAATAAAAACAAAAACAATAAACTGGCGGTTATTGACGCGTTCCCTTTTATCTTCCATTTTGTTTACCAGGTCCACATATTTCATCAGATCGGGCTTTTCCAGCTTTACCGAACCATCCAGAAAATCCAGGCTTTCCTTTATTTTATCCGGCGTTTCGTCTTCTTCCTTATGCACCTTGTTCCAGCTCCTTTCTTACAAGCTTAATGGCATTATGGATCCGGGACTTCACAGTCCCCAGGGGGATGGACATAATCCCGGCGATCTCCTCCAGGGAATACCCGTAATAATGCTTAAGCACCAGAGGAACCCTGCTCTCGTCAGAGAGCCTCGCCAATGCTTCAATAACGCGATCCCACTCCTCATCATGTTCCGTTTGAACATCATACAGGTCCTCCGGCCGGAATTCCTCTTCCACATGCTTCTGCTCGCGTTTCCTTTTCCTTATGCCGTCCAGATAAAGGTTTTGGGCAATGGCCACCAACCAGGTGGAAAATTTGGCTTTCTCCGGATTAAACTGCTGAAATTTTTCTATTGCCCGCACCATGGTCTCCTGAACCAAATCCTCTGCCAGCCCTTTATTCAACGTAAATTTAATCAGAAATTTAAAAACAATCTCATAATTCTCATGCAAAAGCCTGGCAAGCGAATGCCGGTTACCGCGGCGCGCTTCCTCGATCAAGCGGTCTTCCATTTGTTTTCTCCTTGGCAGCACTTGATTCGATTATATACCAAATTCTTATAGGCGCATAGGGGATTTACCTCTTTGCTTCTCTGATAATACGTTTTAGAGAGTAAGAAAGTTCACTGCTTATAAATCGCCATAATCCTCTTTATATTTAGCTATTATCTACATATAATATAGCTATAGATTTCTATGGAGGTGGCTGGCATAAAAATGTTTGTAGGAAAATTTTCCTTTTTATATTGCTGGAAATCTTCCGCCGTTGTATAATATTCACAGGTAACACGATGGAGGTATGCAGCTGTGAATGAGGCAGAATTACTTAGCGATTGTTGCATACACATGATAAAGCTTCTTGACAGGATGTTGGAGCAAAATCAAATTAACACGGATGACTATGAAAACCATATCAGGCTGAAGAAAGAGTTTTTATCAATGGATCATGATAATTAAAAGCCCTCAGGACGGAGGGCTTTTAATTTCTGCGTATTGCAGCATATTTAATCGGAAACACCGCATACTAAGGCTGCTTATGCCCGGAAAATTTTAAATGCATTGATGATAGTTCTTATAATAGTCATTGATAATTTTGTCAATTTTTACGCTTAACTTATAAACCTCTTCGCTGCTTAACTCTTCATGCTCTATCAACCGGTTGATTTCATCCTTCAGCGCCGACAGCTTTGTTTCATAATTTAACAACAAATCTAAATAAACCATAACAAATCCGACCTCTTAACTCAAAATCAATAAATATAAAAATTATACCTGCTTATTATATTAGAGTACATATGTAATATTTTGTAACATAATGCTGTTCTAAAAAAAAAACATAAAAAATGCTCATACCTTTTGTTTACTGACATAAAAATGAGGGTACATATTTTTAATTCACGCATTTTTATCCTAAATCCCCACCAAATTATACTATACAGTTAGCGAAGATAACCAGACTGGTAATTTATCTGTAGGCAGACCACAGGTATTAAGGATATCCCTTTGCTTTTTAGTGACCGGGGACAGAAGTTTC
>JAEZCO010000081.1 GCA_023433505.1 Bacillota bacterium
TATAGTTGGGCTTATTAATGTATTCCTATTTTACAAACAAGCTCTCCATTGCCTTCCAAAAATCGTAGGATTGTTAATTCGGCTATATTTTCCCATGGTCTAAGTGCATTTTACGGAAACTCAAGAAAGCAATTGAGAGGGGAATAAATTTATGTTAAAAACGAAAAGTACATTGAAATGTATTAGTTTTGCGGTGGTTGTATCATTAATACTTAGTATAGTAGCTGCTCTTGGTCCAAGTACTGCGTATGCGAGCAATAGCTCATATTATTTTAGTTCATCTACTGGAAATGATAGTACTGGTAATGGAAGTATCAGTAGCCCCTGGAAGACTTTATCCAGAATATCTTCAATGACTTTTCAACCTGGAGATACAATATTTTTAAAGCGTGGTGATACGTGGAATGAAACAGTTACACTGAATGGTAACAGTTCATCAGCGTCGCCGATTACGCTTACTAGTTATGGCAGCAGCGGGGACAGGCCCTACATAATAGGACCTGATGACAATTCAAGTGCATGCATTACCATACCGTCGGGTTCACAGGGGTGGAGTATACAAAATATCGAAATGGGGTATGCAAAGTATGGAATTAATATAGTAGGCGATACGGGAGTCCTGTCCACAAAAAATTACTACGATATAGCCAATTGCTATATCCACAACTGTGTAAACCGTAACTGGGGGTCTTCGGGAGCAGATTTTACGAATTGGGGAAGAGCGATAGGAACAGAAAAAGCTTCCGGATCGCAACAATTTAGAATAACAAATATGAGTATTAATAACTGTATTTTAGATTCGAATGACACCGCTTATTTTACACAATCAACTGCAGCAGGTGTATCAAATCTTACCATTAGCGGATGTACAATTAGTAATGGGAAGTTCAATCAAGTAACTGTAACCGGTGGTTCAAACTGCGATATGATCAATTGCATGTTTGATCATAATGGCACAGGAAGTGCAATATACGGTTTAACTAGCGTAATTTATCAACTCGTTGACGGTGGAGCTGGTGTAAATGTGTGGTTTCAGGAAATGAGTTTGGATGGCAACAAGATCCTGTCGGAGGTGACGGCTGTGGATTTGACTTTGAACAGTCATGCAATGGAATATCGTTCACTAATAATTATATCCATGACTGTTTTGGTGAAGGTATATTGATGATGCCTAACCAAACATTTAATAACCTGCTGATAGACAATAATATTCTGGCTTATAATTTAAACGGTACTACCCTTCGCAACGTGGAATTTGACTTCTATGGCAGTGTATCAGGGAACGGTGGAATTTCCAATAATAAGTTTTTTCTGCGTGCAGGGAAATCGAATTTCTCAAGCCAACCTCCATGTTTTACATATTCAAATAATACGAATCCTTCTACTCCATTTGCAGCACAACCTATCGCATCGGTGTCCGGAAATATATGTACTGTTACATGTGCAACATCAGGTGCTACAATACGATATACAACCGACGGCAGTGTTCCCACATCAAGCAGTGCGACTGTATCAAACGGAGGCACTATTACTGTAAGCGATTTAACCAGTGTAGTAAATGTAAAAGCTTTTGCTGCAGGATATAACCCTAGCTCTACAACGACTAGACTGGTATTCCTGCCGACGCACAAGTCACCGATTGCCATTGATTTATCCCATTCCGGAAATAATGCCTATGCTTTTGGACAGGTAGGAGATCAGGTAAATAGATATCAAACCTTTACTGCTAATACCAACCCCAATCTCAGCAGTGTAGATATCAGAATTAAGAAAGTATCCGGTTCTCCAGTCCAGCCTGTTACCGTTGGGCTTTACAATACCAGCGGCGGTGTGCCGATGGGTTCGGCATTAGTTTCCGCTACTGTCAACGCCTCAACGGTCAGTACTTCCTGGACAACCATCAATGTTCCGCTAAATTATAGCGGGCTTGTTTGCGGGAATCAATATGCAATTGTCCTGGGACAGCAAACACCGGATGCTTCCAATTTTTATGCTTGGTGCAGTGGGGCTAGAACTATCGGAAATTTCGGTAAATGGAACGGACCTTCTTATGTTGATGAAACATCCATTTGTGGGAATGGATGGCTGATGGTATATGTTTACACCCCTTCCAGCGGCAGGGTGCTTGAGGCAGAAGGTTCAACAGCAGCACACCAATGTGGACGTGCTGATGGAATTGGTTGGTCTGCTAATGTTACACAAGACAACGCATCCTATATGCTGTATGGGCCATATTGGACGGATGTATCAGCAGATAGACATACAGCAACATTCAGGTTAAAAGAGGATAACAATACAGCCAATAATGATGCTGTTGTTAGGATTGAAGTTAATGATACAACTGCATCTACAGTAATTGCGTCACAAACAATTACCAGGCAGCAATTTTCTTTAGCAAATACATACCAAGATTTTACGCTGCTATTTAATTCATCTGCAGGACATCAATTGGAATTTCGGGTATATTGGCTTAAAACATCCTATATCAATGTTGACAAAGTAACAATCTTTTAACGATAATTAATCCTCAATGCACATATATTGATCCTGTATGGCAGTGGGAATGGGAAGAAGGTGCGGCAGCGGTTTCGTTCAATATGGGTTATCTAAGATTTGGCGGAGTTTCTTGAAAATTTTAACACAAGCGTGATAGAATATGCTTGTGTTATTTTTTGCCGCCAAACCTCAGATAACCCGCTATATATTTTATTCGTGGAAGATTCCGTACTAAGAGCGGACACCCGATCTATTTCCTTTAGTTTTCATAAGATTATACCCCTCATTAATAAATCATTGGCCGAAAAAAATAACAGAATTGGTATACCGTGATACTTCAATAAACTTTTATTTCAATAAGACCATTACAGATAAATCCTTAGTTTATAAACTGTATTTTTAATAAATATCTAAATTCCGATATTATTTTGCATTTTTGATATTGTGTTTTCTATACTTTTTAACATTATCAGGAATAATATAAATTTACACTCTGGTAAGCCCTGACTATAATGAAACTGCAGCTTGGCAAAATGTTTACTGCATATGTAGCTGCTGAAAACAAATCAATTTAAATTAAGATTTGACATAAAATTGATTATGCAAACATCTTTAAGTTAGGAGCAGAGGTATGTCTTTAATAATACGAAACACAACAGTATTACCTGGTAAAAATAAAAAAGGAATACTGGAAAGAATATTATCCGACCCGCAATTGTTTCTGATGTCTTTACCGGGAGTTGCCTTTTTTATAATTTTTTCTTACTTTCCTTTATATGGAATACTTATCGCCTTTAAGGATTATAACATCAGAGATGGTATCTTAGGCAGCCCTTGGAATGGATTTAAGAACTTTGAATTTTATTTTAAATCTGACTTTTTCTGGAGGACTACTTTTAATACGATATATTTGAATTTTTTATTTATATCGGTAGGTGTAATTTTGGCCGCAACTCTTGCAATCTTACTTAATGAAATAAGAAGCGGCCTGATGAAAAGAATATTTCAATCGGCTATGTTTTTTCCTTACTTTCTATCATGGATAGTCATTTCTTCGTTCGTATATAATTTTCTGTCTCAGGACTATGGTTCTTTAAATGCAGTTTTGAAGTCTTTAGGACTTGAGCCTGTAGCATGGTATTCAAAGGCTGAAATTTGGAGAGGAATACTTACTTTTATCAATACATGGCAGTCTGTGGGCTATTCGATAATAATATACATGGCAACAATAGTGTCAATAGATGTTGGGATAATTGAAGCTGCAAGAATTGATGGAGCGAACAAGCTTCAAGAAATATTGTACATTACAATTCCATATTTGATACCAACGATAATAATCATGGTTCTGTTAGCTATTGGAAGAATATTCTATGGTAACTTCGACATGATATACAACATTATTCAGGACAACGGAGTCCTTATGCCTATGACGGATATCATTGATACATATGTTTTCAGAGGTATGAGAGTTCAAGGCGAATTTGGGATGGCAACTGCAGTTGGGCTGTATCAGTCAGTCCTGGGATGTATTCTTGTTATCATCAGTAACAAGCTTGCAAAACTATATGACAAAAATGCAGGTTTGTTTTAGGGGGGAATCATAATGAGGAAAAGTAAAGGACTAAAAATATTCAACATATCCAATTACATAGGAATGGCAATAATCTCATTCATTACGTTAATACCGTTTGTTCTTGTCTTTATGGCTTCTATCAGTGATGAGTCAAGCATTTTAAGAAATGGCTTTATGCTGATACCGGAAAAATTTTCTTTGAAGGCATACGGCATAATTCTAGGTAAAGGCTCTGCAATATATAATGCATATAAAATATCTGTTATTGTAACATTATCCGGAACATTACTTGCACTTGCATTGACTTCAATGATGGCATATGCCAGTTCAAGGAGGCATTTCAGATACAGAAATTTTATTTCTATGATAGCCTATTGGCCAATGATATTTAGCGGAGGAATGGTTCCATTTTACATAGTGCTGCTAAGTCTTCATCTCAAAAACAACTTGCTTGGATTAATAATTCCTATGGCAATGAGCCCTGTTAATGTTTTTTTGATGCTTAATTATTTCAGAAGTTTACCTGCAGCATTAATCGATTCAGCTAAAATTGACGGTGCAAGTGAGCTTACAACGTATTTGAAAATTATTATGCCTCTTTCGGGTCCGGTAATTGCAACAGTGGGCTTGTTCTACATGCTGGCGTACTGGAATAACTGGTATCTTGCACTATTACTCATTGACAAGGCAGAATTGTATCCGCTTCAGTTTTTACTCCGACAGGTTATGTCGAAGGTTCAGTTTGCCCAGACAGGATTGGGGCAGACGCTTCAAACCGGTTCAATTCCGGCTCAATCAGTCCGAATGGCTACAGTTGTTGCGACAATTGGTCCAATCATTATAGTATATCCGTATATCCAGAAATTCTTTGTTAAAGGTATTACAATTGGCGCAGTTAAGGGTTAAAATGGCTTTTGCCGGTATAACCGGTTGGCAATAAAATTTAAAAGGAGTGCAAGAAGATGCAAAAAAAATCTGTTTCCGGAAAAGTGTTAAAGGCGATTTGTGTGCTGGTAGTAATGAGCTTATTACTATCCTCATTCGCAGCATGCAGCGGTAAACCGAATACGGGTAATGCAGCAAGTACAAGTACATCAGCGGCCAGCGAAAGTATTGCTTCAACGGCTCCCGCACTTGAAAAGTATGACCTGAAAGTTCTCACAGCCGGCGATACTCCGCCTGAAAATGATCTTGTCATGCAGGAAATCAGCAAAGTAAGTGAAAAAGAACTTAACATCAACCTGAGTGTAACCTATACTCCATGGTCGGATTATATGGAAAAAGTAAAAATAATGGGGGCTGCAGGCGATAAGTTTGACATTTTTCTAAATTTCCTGGGAGAATTACAGGGGATGATTTCAAGAAAGCAAGCGCTCCCTCTTGATGATTACCTGAATAACTATGGTCCGGATCTCAAAGGTTTAATTGGTAAGAGCGACTGGGATGACGTTACAATAGATGGAAAGACATACGGAGTTCCATCAGTTTATGCAAGTGTAGGGCTTGCTGCTCTCGCATACAGACAAGACCTGGCAGAAAAATATGGAATAACAAATGATTTGAATACTCTTGAAGATATAGAGAAATATTTGGATACTGTTGTTAAGAACGAAAAGGGTATGATAGGATATGCTGCCGGAGTAGATCTAGGGTCAGCTCTGGTAAGGGCAATTTATCATGGGAAGGGCTTTACTAATGAAAATTATTATTCTTACTTCGGGAGCTGGTCACGTTATGCAGAGATTGACACATCTGTAAAACCTTATAAGGTTGTAAATGCATTTAAAGAGCCCAAAATTAAAGCACAGGCTCAGTGGGCTGCAAAGGCATATGCAAACGGTTGGATAGAAAAAGACATACTCATCGAAAAAGATGCAGTAGGAAAATTTAAAGCTGGTAAGGTAGCAATGGTGCCGACGGACCTTTACAATCTTCCTGATATAATTTCTACATTGAAAAACAATGCTCCGGAAGGAAAAGTTAAACTATTCGTGCCCTACAGCGAGGCACAAGTTTATAAGAACGGACCGTCATGTAATAACTTTGCATCTATATCCACAACCAGTGGAAACCCTGAAAGAGCCATGATGTTCTTAAATTGGCTGCGTAAAAGCCAGGACAATTACGACCTATATATGCTGGGTATAAAAGGAAAACACTGGAATCCGGTTGGGGACGACAAAGCTGAGCTTATAGGTGTTACCGATATGTCCAAGAGACCATACAATCCCACTCCCTGGTGGACAAAGCAGATGACAATGGATAGAGCCCTGACAACCGATGAGCCGGCGTACATAGATGCATTGAACAAATGGAAAACCATGAAGTATGAGGTATCGCCTCTCATAGGATTTACTGTAGATAATGCAAACTTTAAAGTAGAGCAAGGCCAGTTGGAAACTGTTGTACAAGAGAAATATGCAGCAGTAATCAATGGAATAAAGTCCACAGATGCAGACTTTGAATCAGCGATGAAAGCTCTTGATGCCGCAGGTATAGACAAGGTGGTAGCGGAAGTTCAGAAGCAGCTTGATGCATGGCTTGCAAAGAACGGGAAGTAAACAAATATAAAAGCTTGAATTTTGATAACTCCAATAAGACCGGGCAATTAGTGCTTGGTCTTATTGGGCATTTATTTGTTTGTTTTGTAAGAGAGATATGGAGTATAATTGTATGTAGTTTTTTGTCTTCATATGGTTTGAATTGGGGGATGACTGTGGAACAATCCGGGCACAGAGAGAAGTCATATAACCGTGGTACATATACGAAGCTCATAGCGTCTTATCTGATGTTTATATTGGTAGTAATATCGATATTGTCAATTACTTTATATAATGTTTTTTACCGTGCATCCATGGAGGTAATCAGGGAGAATACAAGGGAGAGACTGAGCCAGAACATAAACAACTTAAATCTGATCCGCAGCCGAACAAGCGCCCTCGGAATTCAACTGCTGCAGGATAATGGGTTCCAGGGAGCACTCTATAGTGACAGTGTTTCTCCCGAAGATAAGTTTTTGTATGTGAAGAAGCTGGAACGATTTATTTTAGGAGACCCTACAATTCACTCCATCTATATTTACAATTCAAAAATTAAAGAATTTACAAGAAGTACGATAGAGAGTCCGGAAAGCTTTGATAACAGAATGATGGAACTGCTTCAGGAATTGAAGACATCTGCATTTCCATCAAGATTTATCCCCAGCAGGATAAAATATAAAACAATAAGGGGAGAGTATGCAGTAGAGGATATTATCACCATTGTATTCTGCGATATTGCCAGGAACAGTGATGAGTTGAAGAGTGCTGTAATTATCAACCTAAAAGCGGCAGATATACAGAAGAGCTTATTATCCCTCTCTTCTCATGAAAAGTCCAATATCATCGTAGTAGATGAAAAAGGAACAGTCATTTTTGATACTCTGCTTTCAGAGTTCGGGAATAATATTTCCGGAGAGGGCTTTTTAAAGAACATACGATCCTCCGACAAGGAAGATGATAATTTAGTAGGAGATTTCCACGGTAAAAGATCATTAATCATGTATAGGACATATAGTGTTACATCGTGGATGTTTATTAACGTTACTCCTTTACAGTCACTTTTTCAGAGCTTTTACAATTTGGGAGTTACTATTATTATACTATGTATTGCTATCTTTGTTATCGGGATTATATTGTCAGTACTTGCAGCAAGAAACATATATCTTCCCATAGATAAGCTTCTTAACAGAATAAGCAGTGTTTCTCCAAAGGCTGCAAATACCAGTGAGGAGGAAAGCAGTTTGCCTGATTTGCAGTACATTACCAAATCCATTGACTCAATGATAATAAAAACCAATGAACTGGAAAATTCAGTCCAGGAAAACATTCCGGTAATAAAAAATGCCTATTTAAAGAACCTTATATCGGGAAATATTAGCTATGATGACACTTTTATCAAGAAGTTCGAGGAACTGCTT
The DNA here is from genome assembly GCA_023433505.1 of Bacillota bacterium. Lineage (GTDB taxonomy): Bacteria > Bacillota > Clostridia > Acetivibrionales > DTU013 > MnB-11. The sequence goes on from JAEZCO010000081.1 coordinate 8,028, forward strand.
GGACATTTATCAATAGAAGATCAAGGCAGTTCATTGAATGCAATTGTTTTTAGCGTTGACGAACAAGCAGATATGGAGGATAATGAAAAATCAAAACTCCATTTTGCGAAATATTCTATGGACTCTTATATAAAAGACAAATTGTCCGGACTATTTAACTGTGAAACAGTAGTAATGAAGGATAACCTGATTTGCATTGTTGTTAAATCATACGAAATGAAGCTGGAAAACTCAAAATTGGTGTCAGTGGTATCGGATATCCGCAACTGGCTTTGCAGTTCCTTAGGAATCAAGATATCTTGCTCCGTAGGCATGCCTGTTCAATGTATAGAAGATTTACACTTATCCTACGGTAATGCGGTTGAAATGCTTAAATACAGATTTTTATTGGGATATAACACTCTTTTCTATTACGGAATGCATGAATTAGGTGGGCGTCCGGCGAACATTTCTCTTGATAGGAATAAGGAAAAATTGATACAGGGTATCAGAATGTTCAACCATGAACAGGTTGATACGGAACTGGACAGGATATTCGAAGAAATAAGCAAATGCTCCTACGATTACATAATGCTTATTACCAACCAGCTAATATTAGACATAATAAACTCAATACGTGAAATAAGCGATAACAGCAGTCAGGAAATGGATTTGACGAATATTTATACCAATATGAGCAAGATTGGCACAATAAATGAGATGAAAACCTTTTTTAAGCTTTATTGTCAGGGACAGACAAACCGATTGGAAAAGAGAAAAAATAACAGAAAAAATGAAATGATCAATGAAATAATAAAGTATATAGAGGATAATTATAACAATACGGAGATGTCAAATGAGAGTCTTGCATATATATTGAATCTCACGCCATCCTATTTTGGAAAGCTGTTTAGCGAGAATATCGGTAAAACTGTACGCGAGTACATAATAGATTTAAGAATTTCAAAGGCAAAGGAGCTCCTGGTATCAACAAGTTTGTCCATAGGCGATATTTCGCTCAAAACAGGATTTAGTAATTCTACATACTTTATACAGTTATTTAAAAAGAATGTTGGAGTAACTCCAAATCAATACCGTTCTGAAAACAGAATGGATGCCATTACTAAAAACTGATTGGTGTGGAATTGTATCCATGGTCCGGTTATATTGATAAAATAAAGGATGAAAATTGCGAAATATTATAGTTATTAAGTATTTTTTATATTTACAAGGACTGTATTTCTTCATATTATAAAACTATAAATAAATCCTGTATTAGTAACCGTTCGTAAAAGGTCCAATAATTAACAGTGCAAACTCATATTGATCCACTTTTGTTTTATGAAATAAGACAGCAATTGTCATTTCTATGCCCAAAAAAGGCTTGGATATGGTGTTTATCATAAAGTTAAAAATGCTGAAAATGAAAGGGGAAAACGATGATAAGAGGAAAAGGTGTAAGCTTAAATTCTGTGAGAAATACTGCCCGGCGTTTCCGTGCCGATTACAGGAGGATACTTGCAAGGATGCTTATGATAGCGCTTTTGGCAGGATGTATTGTTACAGTAAATCCTTTACAAGTATCAGCAGCTTCAGATGATGCGGTGTTTATACATACGGAGTTGCCTGATGAAATGCTTGCAGGAAATGTGTATCCGGTGGCAATGGTGGCACAGAACACAGGAACAAATAACTGGACAGTAGCAGCACGATATGCACTTGCAGCTGCAACAAGCAATCAATTTTTGTGGAGTCAGATGAAGAATGGAGGATTTGCAAACTCATTAGTTGATGCTAGAGCTTACATGGAAGGCAGTGCCAATGTTTCGAGCTTGTGGGGAGCAACCTTTAATTATTCTGTCACAGCTCCAACGACTCCGGGTAACTATACGTTGGGTGCAACAATGTTTCAGGACTTAGGAGCAGCAGCTTTCGGTCAGCAGTATTCCAAGACAATTGCTGTCAAAAACATTGTTGTTGACGGATTACCGAAAAAACTAATGGCGAATACAAGTTATAGAGTGACTGTATCAGTAATAAATACCAGCGCGGCAACATGGACAAGCACCGGGAACTACAAGCTTACCAAACTGGATTCAAACTTTACCTGGAGCAATTGGTCAAATGGAGGAAGCGGTGACACAGCAAACTTAAGTTCCAGTGATTCTGTGGCGCCGGGACAGGGTATTTCTTTCAGTTTCAATATAATGACGCCGGCAACTGCAGGCACATATCCCTTTTTAGCACAGGTAAGAGTTGGATCCACAGGGGTTGGTGATACATATACCAGAAGTATAACTGTATCATCGGATAGTGGAATTTACAGTTATGAGGGAGAAAGCTTCATTACAAATAAAACCGGAAACAAGACTACAGATTCAGCATCCGGTGGTTCTTATGCATATTCTCAGGGCTCAGGCAACACACCCATGTACAAAAGTCCCTCCGCATACACTTCCTATGTCGCCGCACCGGGTGAATACAATATATGGATGCGTGTAAACAGTACTCAGACGGTACCACTGCGTATTCAGATGTATGGAGGACCCTCGGATGGTATATATGCGGATTTCGCCACAACCGATATAAATACCTGGCAATGGATAGGCCCCTTGAAGGTTAACTTTTCGTCAGGTTATTCAAATTACCAGCTGACCTTATGGAAATTAGGAGGCGGCAGTAATGACTTTGTAGGTATTGACCAGATTTATATGGTTTCTGCAGACACAGAGAATGCGTATGCCAGAAAATTACAAACAGATCAGGGAACAATGACCTATGTAATACCTCAGAGGACGCCAAATGGAATCAATGTAAATGCAAACAGCATAATACCTGTATTTTATAATGTTAAAGGCGGAAACTTTGACTCTGTGGTTCAACTTGTTGACAAGACTGCAAACGACAATTATGCTACATTAAGGGATTCCATCGATGCAGGAGTAATGAAAATAAAAATAGATTATCTCGGACCTTCCAGCGGTAAAACACAATTCAGATTCACCAATCTTTCGGGCAGCTATGATGGAAAGGGAAGCGATACCATTCTCAAAGCAGACGGAGTGGGAAGAATCATATTCACGCATGGCGGATCGGAAGGAGTATGTCCTGTATTATTGGACTCGGATCTGATGCCGGGACAGTCGATTGTTAAAAACTTTAATCCGGATTGGCTGAATGTTAACGGAAATTACGTGGTAAAGGTTTATCAGAGAAACAATCCCGATATTTTACTGGGCACCTTCACAGTTGCACCATCCAATGTAGGTGCCTCAACCGTAATCACCAATAACACCGGGAAGACAAGAATGGAAGCAGAAACCAGAATTACCAATAAAACCGGGACAGGTTCGGACAGTCTTGCAAGTAATGGCAGCTACTCATATGCCTCCGGTACAGCAGGCAACATTAACATAAGTACGGGAAATCAAAGCTATACATATTACGTTAATACGCCAGGCACTTATCATGCCTATGCCAGGGTCAGAGCAAATAATCATGCGTCGGTTATACGCCTCCAAATGTATGGCACCGATGGTTCTGCGCCATTTTATGACGCTCACCCAACAGGAAGTGATAATGGATGGCAGTGGATTGGCCCTCTAAGAGTGACTCTCGACTCCAGCAAGAGCTTCAATCTTGCAATATGGAGATTGAGCGGTCAGGCGAATGATTCGCTTCAGGTAGATGCAGTGGATTTTATTAAGGAGGATTATGGCTCAACAGTCCCAAGACCGTGCAGGTATATGACTGTGGGGGCGGACAATTCCTATGACAGGTTGGGCAGCCTCCAGAACCGGTGGAAGGTAATAGAAGTAACACAACCACCAAAAGCCACAAGCCTGTATGTAAAATTAAACGATGACAAGCAAATGGTTGCAAATAAAGAGACTTTGAATGTCACATTGGGCAGTAATCTTGCTGTTACACCCGGGGCCACAATCAATGATTGGACCATTGGCGGCAAAAGGGTATTTATGACATGGTATTATCCTTATAGGGACCGTGATATTTATGCAAACTGGCAAAGCCAGATTACATCAGATTTGCAAAGCATGGCTTCCAGTGGATACAATGTCGTACTGCTGCAGTTATTCCCTCAATGGTTTACTCAAAATCCAGACGATCCGAATCAGAACACCATGGCATACACACTGACTGAGTGCAGACGACTGGGAATCAAGGTGCTTCCATCAATCTATTATCTTAACCAGTCCCAATGGCTGACTGAAATGACAGGAATTACATTCAGATCAATGAATTCTCATGATCGTACAGTCTTTGCAGATGCAACAGATCCAAAGTTCAGCACTGCATTATCCGCATGGTTTGATTGGCTGTACGCCAGATACGGCGATGTTTACTATACTAATGCCGATGGTAAAAAGCCTGTTATGTACTTTGAGGAACATGGCTATGGATTTCCGCAGGGTTACCCGTATTGTTCCCGTGAAGCTCCAAACAATATTGAAAGCTTCAGACAATTCCGTGACTGGCTTCAAACAAAGTACGGTACCAACACCGCATTAAATGCCGCATGGGGTAATGGTTCAAATTATCCGGCTTTCGGAACAGATGATAATTTTCCTAACATTATGGCGAGTGAAATTTCCAACGATGTGTTGAATCGTACTCCGGGCAGTTATCCTGTCAAATGGGCGGAGGGCGGATTGCCGCTGGCTGATTTTGATGCCTACAGGAGTTATTCTTTAAAAACTAGATGGCTTGACACTCGAGGCAGAATACTGGCAAACCACCCTAATATACTGTTTGGGGGGCATACTTTCGGTATATACGGGCTAGAAGATATCAACGGCTCATACTATAACTATACTGCTCAAAGATCTGGTGTGCTGGCAGATGATTTGGTCCAGTACTGTGACTTCGTTGAAACGTTCTATAATACTGACAAGGAAGTGGAAAGTGCAATTGACTTCTGGCATGCAAAAAATAAGGATTTGATAACATTCATTCCTGAAAATTTCAGTGTTGCAGAAATCGGAGGAAGTTCACCTATGACAACAGTAGATGGTGCGCGTGTGGATGTTCCCGGTCTGAATGGGCTTATGTACATGAATACTTATCCGCTGTATCCCGTATTGAAGGAAACCGTTAAAAAGGGAGGTATTCCGGCGGTTTATGCATGGAATGATTATCCTTTATACGATTCCAATACAGCAGATGTAAGAGATATTGTATCAATATTCAAGGCTAATGCTATACCCTAACTTGATATCTGCCGAAAAAACTAAAAAAGTGAGAGTCTGCAAACTTTACCGGTTTGCAGCCTTTCACCTTATATAATGTATAGGAAAGTTCGATTCTTCCTTAAGTATCAATTGGAGAGGAGTTTTACAATCCTTTTGGAATGGTAAACATGTTTTTATGGTAGTAATGTTTTTTTTGAGAGCAATTTATAAAATAGTGAGAGGATTTTTTTCAGGACGTCATTTATACTATAAATTGACAAATCTTATGTATTGCTGTGCTAACAATCGGGAATACAGTCTGGAGGCGCATACAAGTGGCTAAACAGGATAAAAGTGTTGAAAAAGTATATGTAATATCCCATACTCACTGGGACCGTGAATGGTATAATAATTTTCAGAGTTTCCGTACCCGCCTGGTTTATATGATGGATGAATTGATTGATCATATGGAAAAGGACCCGGCATACCGCTTCTTTACACTGGATGGACAGACCATCGTTTTGGATGATTATTTGGAAATCCGTCCTGAAAATAGCGGCCGGTTGAAAGAACTCATTCAGAGTGGCAAAATAGCAATAGGTCCGTGGTATGTGATGCCTGATGAATTTCTGGTAAGTGGAGAGTCCTTAATACGTAATCTGCTAAAAGGTATACGCCAAGCCCGTTCATGGGGAGTTGAGCCTATGAAAACAGGGTATGTTACGGATATTTTCGGACATAACAGTCAATTTCCACAGATTCTCCGGGGATTTGGAATTGACAATGCCATTTTGTTCCGTGGTTTTTATGGCGATGCTGAACCTTCCGAGTTTATATGGGAGGGTACTGACGGCAGCAGGATACTCGGCTTGAAGATGGATGAAGACAGAGGCTATGGCGATTTTTATTTTGCTCTGCGCTGGCCTTTTTTTGACCGCGATTTTGCTTATGAAGAGCATATGGAAGATCTTTTGGAGAGGGCTAAAAAATTCATTCAATATAAAACTGAAAGAGCAACTACAAAATTATGCCTTGTTATGGATGGTATCGACCACATAGAGATTGAACCTCAATTGCCATGGATGCTAAATACTTTTAATAAATCTGATATGGGAGTCCAGTTCATTCACACAAATCTTGAAACCTATGTCAAGGATTTTAGTGAACAGGTGAGCCGGTTGAAAGTTCATAAAGGGGAGCAAAAAGCACTGGGCTACAATGGTATGAGCAACTGGGTTCCGGAGAATACTCTGTCATCACGGGTTCACTTAAAGCAAAACAACGGCCATTGCGAAGTGCTTCTGGAAAAGTGGGCTGAGCCGCTTGGGGTAATCACTGAATTGGAAGGCCGTCCATACCCTAGAGGATTTTTGTCCAAAGCCTGGGAATATCTGCTTCAGAATCATCCGCATGATTCTATTTGCGGATGCTCAATTGATCAGGTCCACAAAGACATGATTTACCGTTTTGACCAGTCCCGTTCAATAAGTGAGCTGATGATTAAGGAGCAAATGCAGTTTATCTCCAATCATTTGAATCCCGATTTGCTGAACGGAAATCAGGCTTTCACAGTTTTCAATTCTTCACAATTTGTTATAGAGGGTGTCATTGAAGCCGAGATTGAGTTACCTGTAAATACTGATGCGGCAATTACTTTTAGAGAGCTTAAAGGAACTTCTTTCAGGATATATGATGAAAACCATCAGGAAATACCCTATCAGCTGCTGGAAATAAAAACAAACAGTGAAAATATCTACAGGCCATACAGAGAAATCGGGCGTGTAGATAAGGTGGACCGCTTCCTTGTTGCATTCAATGCAAAGGTTCCCTCTTTCGGATATGCTACCTACACTCTTGAGAAGTTCACAATTGAAAGTCATGGCCCTCTGGAATACAATGCACCTAAGCTGGTGGCGCCGGTACGATATCCGGGTACCATGCAGGTAGATGAAAATTGCTGGGACAATGGCAGGATTCAACTGAAGGTGTGTTCGAACGGAACCATTGATCTGACGGACAAACAGACAGGAAACAGCTATAAGGGATTGTTGATGATAGAAGATGAAGCGGATATTGGTGACGGATGGAGCCATGTAGCTCCTTGCAAAAATGAAACTGTCAGGTCCATAGGATCACAGGCTACCATATCGATTGTATTTGACGGCCGGTTTATGGCCCGTATTCGTATGCAGATAGGAATAAAAGTGCCTAAGAGCATAAACAGCGGAGGAACATGCAGAAGTGAGGAGTTTATAGAAATTCCTGTTACTACATTTATTGATTTGAAAAAAGATGATCCGATGATTTACTGCAATACCACAGTAAAAAACAGTGCAAGGGACCATCGTATGAGGATGTTATTTCCTGTGGGGCTGGAAGCTGAGCACTATTATACAAGCACGCCTTTCGATCTTATTAAAAGGGATATCCGTCAACCGGATTATTCAGGTTATCTGAGAAAGGCGTTTGAAGTGGTTCCCCATAATGGCATTGTTGCAGTTGATGACGGCAGGAACGGATTAGCTGTCTACAGCAAAGGATTATATGAGGTCTCAGTCAGGGACAACAAACAACAGACTGTGGCCATGACTTTATTCCGCAGCACACGGAAGGAGATTGGGACAGATGGCGGGGATGGCGGTCAAATGCTGAGAGAACTCAATTTCAGTTATGCCATAAAGCCTTTTGCAGTGGAGGAATCCCATCCTGTTTCATTATGGAAAGATCATGTACAGTTTGTTACAGGTGTCCGTTCTATAAACCGTAAGCCGGGAAAAGTCCTTTTACAGGCGCCGCATAAGAGGAAGGCAGATCTGCCTTTAAAAAATACTTATCTGTCCATAGATACAGAAAAACTAGTGGTTAGTTCTTTCAAAGCATCGGAAGATGAAGGGAATTCATATATTCTCAGGTTGTTCAATGTAACTGATGCTGAAGTGCAGGGAACACTGGGCTTTAATCATAGAATTCTTTCTGCGGTTATGGTTAATCTGGATGAACAGCCTTTATCTGAACTTACTGTCTTGAGCAATACTGTAGAGATAAAAGTTAAACCCAAACAAATTGTCACAGTTAAAATAACTGTGTGATGTGAAGGAAGGGGACTCAATAGGAATCGGAAGAAATACCATTTTATTTCACATACTCACTGGGGCCGCGAATGGTATCAGGCCTTTGAGAAATTCCGCTACAGGCTTGTAACCCTTATAGACAATTTGTTGAATTTATTGGATAAAAATCCGGAGAGTAAATTTACACTTTCTTCAATTGGATAAACATGGTATTATGGATGGGAACCTTTAGTCCATGCAGGTTTAATTTTGTGAAGTAAAAATAAAAGGAGAAAATGTAGATGAAGCAATTGGATACCATCGAAAATGTAAAAAAAAGGATTGAAGCATTAGATTTAAAATCAATCCTGTTCCCTTTTGAAATGGATGAATGGTCTGAACTCACAAAAGAAATGATAGAAAAGAAATTACATAGAATTTGCTCCGTGCCGTTGTGCGGCGAGGACTTTACGATTGTATATACACTGTATTCCAGATCAAGATGGGTTGATGTTTTAAAGGCATGTACCCAAAACAAAGGCGCGACGGTGCTTGAGGTGGGTTCTGGCTCGTCGACCATTATACCCAATGCTGTGGCGGCCTATGATGTAAATTCAAAATATATCACTGCAAACATGAACAAAAAACTAACAGAAGAGCTGAAAAACAATATTTCAAAATTACCCATTGAATTTAGTATTATTGAAGATGATGCCAATAACATAAAGAATTATTTAGCCCTCAACAGTGTTGATTTAGTTGTTTTTGAACATAGTGCGAATGACGTTCTTCAAGCCATTCTTTGTGAACAAAATGGAATTGATACAACACATACTGATTGGTTTGAGTTACTGCCTGAAATGATAGCACTAATTAATAAAGAATATGTGGATCAGACCCTTGAAAAGAAGCTTAAGCTTTCATTTCTGTCTTTGGTGAATAGCTGCTTGTCTGTTTTGAAGCCAAAGGGCTATATTGCAATATCACATTATATGTTTCAATATGATTTGGATTTGGGCTATAATCCGGAACTCTGGCAAAATATGCTGCCAATAATCAGACCCTGGTTTAATGCGCTTTCAAATGGAAAAGAAGTTTTTATTGATGGCTTTGACCCTCAGTGGTGGTTGTTTTATCAAAAGTCATAATACGTGAAATTCAAAAAATATCTTAGTTTAGAAGGGGAGTCTTGCAAGACTCCCCTTTTACCCTTTTATATAAAAATTAATCTTCAATAATTGGCATTTCCGTCATCCTGAGATTTGTACAACCATAGGGTATGAGGACAAGCGCTTCAAGTTTTTCGGAAATAAATTTTATTTCAGGCGGATAGGGTAAGGCAGCACCTTTGCACATATCCCATTTGATACGCTTACCGCTGACGCTGGCCCTGATTGGCGCACCGGCAGGGGAGAAAGGAAAGTCTCCGGTTATCCCCTCTTCGAAAGTTATACTTGAAGCCAAATTATCCTTATCGATATTCAAGGCATAGTTCCAGGGGGAAGCTGCATAGATTTCATAATCACAGTGAGGATATTCATGTCCCTCGATTTGATTGTTTACCTGTACCCAGTTCTCATCAATCTTGAGCGAGTAGACCAATGGACCTCGTTCAATTGCATAGAGCTTGTTTGGACGGGAGATAAGCGAAGCTGTCATTGGAAAACAAACTTTGAATGAAACGGTTCCGGACCAATCCCTGTTAAGATCATAGAAAGTACCCGGATTCAAATCAACCTTTCTCCCCTCGAGGACAATATAAGCGCCGTTTGCCCATTGAGGAATTCTTATAGATAGAGTGAAATTCACCTTATCTTCTGCATGGACGGTATAATTTAATGTGTCTTTAAACGGGTACTCGGTTTCTAAAGCAAGGGAAACATTGATGTTATTTATCTTTGTAAAAACTGAGCAGGGTGCATGAACAGCCGATACGAAGCCGCTGGCGCTCCTGGCGAAGACAGACAGGGCAAATTTGGGCCATGGCTGGCTAAGGTTTGAGGTGCAGCAGCCGAAATTTGGCTCAAGTCCAAAGAGCGTTGACTCACCGTTATTGGTCATAAATAATGGTTCTTGCTGTTTACTGCATTCAACCTGGTTGACCTGCTGGTCGTACTGGTGAGTCCACATATCGGGACTGTAGGTGGCGGGAAGTGCATTAAAGGCTATTTTCTCCAGCCTGTCACCGAACATCGGATTGCCTGTTATCTCCAAAAGGTGTTCCAGGGAATACATATACTCCGCAACGGCGCAAAGCTCGGTGCCCTGGACTGGACTTGTACCGGCAAGATGTTCGTCTCCGCTGAAAACACCTGTAACCATACCGTGAAATTTGTCCAGTACGGCCATCATTTTTTCAGCTGCCGCAAAATCATCTTCGGCACCTGTCATTCTCCATCTTAGTGCTCCAGCCTTAAGCATCATGGCATTATTTACTACATGGCTGTATTGGGTAAAGTTATTAACGGTCCGGCCATGATAAAAGAAAAATTCCGAGAAGAAAGTTTGCCAGTCAAAGCCTTGTTTTTCTAGCTTTTTGGCCAGGGCTAAAAGCCACTCCTCATTTTTACGTTCATACAACCAATGGATTGAAATCAAGCATTCAAACCAACGGCTTTTTGCCCATTCAAAAATACGGACATTGTCAATATGTGAATCCAAGCTCTTCAAAGCCTTTTCGACAACAGCTTCTATCCTGTCATCCCCCGATATATCATGGTATAGGACAAGGACCTTCAGAATCAGAAAAGTTGCCCATACATCATATTCTTCCCTGCGTTGGTTATTGTCGGGACATATCCAGCCGTCCTCAGCCTGACTTGCTATTATGCGGTCAATGTATTTCTTTCCCCTTGCCTTTAAATCCTCCTCCTCAAGAAGCCATGCCAAAGGCAGAAAGCCATCCAGCCAATAAGGGACACGTTCCCAGCCTTCGGCTGGACCGCCGATCCATTGACTATCCTTTATATCGGGCCAAAACTTGTCAAGATTTCCTGAAAGGCCGTTGGCCTGTATTCTTAGCTGTTCTTTAAGCCAGCCGGCAGGTTTAATCTCCGAAATATGCAATTTTCTATACATAGGGTCTCTTAACGTATTATTCAAAATATCAGCTCCTCTAATTTAAATTCTGTTACTAAATACACTTGCGACATGTTTTATTCGGATAAATAGAACATCCGGATGTCTCTGTACAAACCGCCGACTACTCCCTTTGAAGTCCCGAAGTCCTGCGAAAGGAACCGAACGTTCAGCGTATCCTTGCCCTCGGTGTACTTTGTTGGAATGGGATAATTTATGTATTCCTCTTGAGTGTCAAAGAGTTTGTCTAAATTTTGTGTTGCTATATTCTTGTACTCACCGTTTTCAGCCATAATCTGTATTGCAAAAAGTCTTATATGTGCATTTTTAGGATCCGCTTCCGACATATGCAGGGTCTCACTGCCATTGTAATTGCACCTTAGCTGCATCTCCTTACTGGGGTTGATTTTCATCGAATAGGAGATCCAACCGTCAATGCCGGTCTCCCGGATAAAGGTGCCCTTTACGCATCGTTTAGTACTGTTTTGACCAGAGAAATTATGCAGCCTTTCACTTTCATCACTGCTAAAGCCCACAGTATCCGTAATTTCTGCCTCCACAGGGTTGGAGACTACTGTGAATCCATTGTAGACCTCGTTTCGTACTTCACTGATGGGCATATATACCGTACGTCCCGATGAGGTTTCAGTATAGAATTCACAAGGCACTCCTGTTGATTTCAGGGATTTTAATAAATGGTCTTCCGTTCCGGAAAAAACTGAATCGGGAGTTGTAACTGGGACCAATAGATGAGGGCCGTAGTTTACATATACAAACTCCGCTCGGTCTAAAAGATGGCTTACCTTTAAAGTGAAAGGAAAGTCAATTTTTATAAAATCGTCATTTTTGAATTCTCTTTCTACGGTTATAAAACCTCCGGGACATGAAACGTTTGAAGTTATTTCTCCGGTAACCGCCAGCTTAACTTCATCTGCTGCCCATTTGGGTTTTCGAATATTTATTTTCAGCAGTTTCGGATAATCTGTTTTTATTGTAAGCTTGATGCTGCCATCCCTGGGGAATTGGGTTCCGCTGATGATTTCCACGCCCTGTTCCTTCCAGCTAAGGACTGCAGGAATAAAGTTTGCCACCCATAATTCGTTACCAGTATGAAAAAATGCTCCATATTGAAGTGACGAATAGGCCTCTATCCCGGAACAGTAACAGCACCAAAAAGAATCGTCCGCTGTCCCGAAGCTCTTTTTAGATGCATGCTTAAGGTTCAAATTGTATAAAAACATACCGGTCCGATGATCTTGCTGGGCTGATACAGCATTGACAAACCTCTTTTCAAACCCATCCAAATAGTAGGGGTCAAGGGTCCAGGTAAAGGCTTGCTCACTCAGAAGATTCAAGTTGTGAGTACAACAGCTTTCACCGGAACTGATGTTTCGATGGATATTTCTCGAAACAGCATGATTATAAATAATTTTGGGGTAATGGAAGAGCTCGGAACCATAGTCAGGATATGCACTGGCTCCGCTTATTCCGCCGGTAGGAAAAGAATGATCTTCTTCCATCCAGTGAAGAAAATTCAGGGTTCCATCCTTATAGCGTTCATTTCCTGTGGCTTCATAATGCTTAGCCATACCCACAACACAAGGTAGCTCGCTGTTTGCATGCTGTTGATGGTACCCCAGCTCGTCCCGGTTATCAATAAGCAGTTGACTGAAACCGGGCCTGTCGAATATCCTGGCTAAAGCCTCAAATATTTCATCTCCCGTCAACTCATAGAACTCTATAAGTGTCCCGTACATCCCTCCAAACTCTTTAAAATATTGTACCGGATATCGATAGGAATTCAGCATCCTATCAAGATGCCCCCGGTCGAAATTTTTATTTCTTTCGTAGAAATATTTAGCCATTGCCTTTGCCATAGATAGAGCCTTATCAATTTCAAAAACCTTGTATGCATGTAAAAGCCCTTTAAAGGTTTTGTGGTGAACGTAGTAGGGAACTCCATCGCTGAAGTTGCCATTACTTTTCAGGTCCTCAAGCGCATCTAATTGGGTCGTAGGTATAGCTGCAAGATAACCGAAGCAACCTGGATAGCCCTTCTCTGTCCTGAGGCCGATTGCATTTTGTACCGCTTCAAGGCTGTCTATCAGATACTGGACCCGGCATTTAATGGATTGCTTAAGCACAGTTTCCTCACAGGATAAGTAGATATTGCCTAAGGCAGCTATATAGTGGCCCATAAATTCACCTTTGATGTCCGACCACTCGCCTTCCCATCCGCCATAGCCGTTTTCCACTTTCGTATCAAGACCGGCATATGCCCTGAAATGATATAATAATCTGTCACAATCCAGTTGAAGCAGGTAGTTAGTATTGAGAACCATCCTGTTATACAAATCCGAGTTTTTTGCAATTTTAGTATCGGAAAGTGCAAATCTCTTTGCTTTACTTGTTACCTTCATTTTGTCTCCTTTTCCGGCTTTTTTTAATTCTTACAGTAATGATTCCAGAGGTTTGCCAGGGGATACTTTACCTTTACATCTTCAATGATATATTGTATATTTGGATTATCCTATTGCAAATTTTGTATAGTATTATGCAAAATAAATATTCCAGGAGCAAATTATGATTACTCTTTTTACCACTCCGAACATCACAGGAAGTTCTTTTAGACGGTTCAATGAAAATGAAAGACATATAACCCGCATATATCCTGAGTATGTATTGATTTTCCTGCTTGACGGCTGCCTTAAATTTGTTGAAGACGGTATTTCTATTGCCTTAAAAGCTAATGAATGGTACATACAGAAACCCAATCTTCTCCAGGAAGGAACAGAGCCGTCCGATAAGCCCTATTACTACTATGTTCATTTCCAGGTCCCCCAGCTTTTAAACTCAGCGCCCACGGATTACCTGTCCATTTCTAACCGCGGCGTATTTAATCCCATCGTCTGCATGGAAAACTTTAAAAGTCTGGAAAAGTATAGGTCTCTGTCTAATTTGTATAAACTGGATTTCCAGATTGAGTTTCTGAAACTGTTCAGGCATATTATCCATTCGGATGATACGTTACAGGACCCTGAAGTTATACTGGCCAACAAGGTTTTCAACTTTGTTGAAAACCATTTTACCCGCAGTCAGATTCCAGACATGCTTGAGGAAACCTTTCACTTTTCCTATCCTTATCTTTGCAAACTTACGAAAAAATACAGAAAAGTAACTCCGGTACAATACATGCATGAACTGAGGATAACGAAGGCCAAGCAGCTGCTGAACTCTACCGACCTAATCGTAGAGAACATAGCACAGTCGGTTGGTTTCAGTGAATTATCCATATTTTTTAAATTGTTTAAAAAGCACACAGGGAATGCTCCAAATGCATGGAGGAGAAAAAGCCGGGGGATATGAATTTTACGAGGTAGGAATGAATGCTGAAGACTTTAGTTGTAGAAGACGAAATCCGCCAGAGAAGGGTATTAGTGAGTATATTACGGGAGTTGAGGCCGGAGTATGAAGTATATGAGGCATCCAACGGAGAAGAGGCACTGGACTTAATCTGCAAATTTGATCTGGATATCATATTCACGGATATCAGAATGCCGAAAATGGATGGTTTTGAGTTAGTCGCAAGGCTGGTGGGCAAAAAAAAGATCAGGGTAATAATTATAAGCGCCTATGGTACTTTTGAATACGCTAAAAAGGCATTAGGCCAGGGCGTACTTGACTTTTTGTTAAAACCGTTTGACAATGAGGCCATCGAAAATGTATTAATGAAAGTAGAGAAGGACATCGAAGAAGAGAAGCATGAAATAGTTGAAAAAAACCATCTTATAACGACGATTGACAGCTCGTTGCCTGTGTATGTAAATTATATCATGAATAACTGGATAAGGGGTATTGCAACGGAGAAAGAGCTGGTGAAAATCCGGGAAATTGTTAAAGGAAAAGGAAAGGGACTAAGTATTGTAATTGAAATCCATGAGGACCCGGTTACAATGCAAAATGAGTATTTGCAATTGGATAGAGAGACAAAAATCACATTGATGAGGGTAATTGAAGAGGAATATTCAAAATATGGAGAAGTAACGTCTTTGATTTTAGATCAGAAAGACGATTTAATAGCTCATATAGTCGCTGTGAATGGAGATATGGATTTGGTCCGTAAGGGAATGCTTCAGTGTTCTTATGAACTGGTGTCAAAAATTAAGGCCTGTTATGCTATTGATATTTTTATCGGATTAAGCGGTAATTGTGACGATATTTTCAATGATATCCGTGAGACACTCAAGGCCGCAGAAAAAGCTTTGGCACTTAAATATTGCATAGACTGCGGGAATGTATTTGACTACTCTCTGCTGGATAAACAAAAACAAAGTATGCCTTTGAAAACACTAAGAGGTTTACCGGAGAAGGAAAAACTGCTCAATGAAGCGGTAATGTCTTTAAACATTCCGGAAGCGGCCCGGCTATTTGAAGAAATATTGGCAGAGATAGCAGGACTGTGTTATTCGAAACCCGAATATCTTCCTGAAAGGACCGGTGAAGCTTTCGTAAAGCTCCTGGCAAATTTACGGGAAACCATAGGGAATGAGGAAGCGATTAAGCTTACCAATCAAATAAAAGAAGAGTTTAGGCCTGATGAATGCTGGAGCAATAAAAAAATACGGGAAAAAGGGTCAAAAACAATAGAAGATATCGTCAGAACGATTGAAGACAGGAGGAACAACGCCAATGTGATACTGATAAAAGATTGTATAAACTATATGAATAAACATTTTAGCGAAAAAATAACGATGGAATCTGTCGCGCATCTTTTCCATTTTAATCCTTCCTATTTCAGTGTCTTTTTTAAGAAATGTACAGGAAAAAATTTTATGGATTACTTGACGGCTATCCGGATAAATACTGCCAAAGAGCTGCTAACAAATACAGATAAAAAGATTTATGAGATTGCAAATGGTGTTGGCTACGGGGATGAGAAATATTTTACAAAAATCTTCAGGAAATACATTGGACTGACTCCGGGAGAATTCAGAAAAACGAATATGAACTTTGGGAGTGTTGCAAATGACCGGTTTGATCGCAGGGGTAAAAAGCCGATACTATAGGGTAAACTACAGGACAAAGCTATTTCTTGCCTTTTTAACGTTTATTATTGTGCCTATAGCCATTCTAAGCATATATTATTATTTTCTGAGCTCTACTGTGGTATCGGAAATTTCAAGTAAATATTTATTTGAAATTGTTAAAAGGAACAACAACGTCATGGATGAAAAAATGAAAAAGATAGAGGAGAGCAGTACCGCCATCATGGGAGATAGGGAGCTGTTCAATATTTTCAGTACAATGGATATGAGTGACGATTATTCGATAATTTCCGCCAATCGGGAGATAACCGAAATAATTTCAAAATACTTCCCCAATCAGGAAGAGCTTACCGTATCCATTATAACCAAGCGTTATTTGTTTGGGGAGAGCCAGTTGTTTGATTACAACCTCTATGATTCCTATATATACCGGGAAGCAAGGAAAAGCAACGGAAGTCTGATATGGATTCCGACTTATAAAATCAGTGATATTCTCAAGGATTCTCCTTCAAAACAACTGGATGAATATTATGGGAAAATCTTTTCTTGTATCAAGATGATGAATCTGTTTTACGTGGATAACGGAGAAGTAAAAAAATTCAAAGGGACGATAAACCCTGCTTTGATTATAAGCTTTAGGGAGGATATGTATACAAATAATTTTTACAATAGCTTGCCTGCGGAGGGAATAGATTATTATGTGGTTAGTCCTGACAACAGGATAGTTTCGAGTAGTACAGGGGATAGTGGCAAACCCAAAGTAAACCTTGGACAGATACAGAACGTAATTAAAGGGGACAGTGGAATAAGAAATATTAGGACAGGAGGGACCCAAAATATTATCTGCTATGACAAATCACAAATTACGGGCTGGACATCGGTGGTTATAATCAATAAGGACCAGCTTGTCAGTAAAATTGTCAAAAATATAATAAAGATGATTGTATATATATCAATTCCGCTGATTATTATTGCTCTTATCATGGGGTATTTGTTTTCCATGCAGATTGCAAAACCCATCCGGAAAATTATTGCAGCAATTAAAAAAACCGGATCGGGGAACTTTCAATACAAACTTTCAACGGTAGGCTTTTGGGAATTTGATAATTTAATCGATCGATATAACAGTATGAATGACAGGATATCGGAATTAATTACAGAAAACTATACGAGGAAAATTTGTCAAAAGGAAGCTGAAATCAAGGTTTTAAACCTTCAATTAAATCCGCATTTCCTTTATAATACTTTGAGCCTGATTAACTGCATCGCTTTAGAGAACAAACAGGCGGAGGTCAGCCAGTTAATTGTATCGCTATCCAAAATGCTGTATTATACCGCTCAAAACGACCAGGAAATGGGAAGCGTCATTGATGAAATAAATTGGCTTAAGAACTATATTTTTATTATGTCAAAAAGATATATGGGGAAAATATTATTCCATTGCGATATTGACCCTGCACTCTGTTCTACCCAGGCTCCTAGGCTTTTTCTGCAGCCTTTTGTAGAGAATGTGTTCAAGCATGGGTATGATGATCTAAAGGAAGTGATGGAAATTAAAATAAAAGGATGGACAAAGAAAGGAAAAAGATTTTTTTGGATTAAAGATAACGGCAAGGGAATGAGCGAAGTAAGGCTTGGGGAGATTTTTAACCCCGAAAATACCGCTTCATTAGGGATAAAAAATGTGGATAAAAGGATCAAGCTGATCTATGGAGAAGAGTATGGAGTACGCATAAGAAGCAAAGAAAAAATGGGGACCCGTGTAATGATTACAATTCCTCTATAGAGCGATGTGTTTTGCGAATTATTTTTAATTAAACAAAAACTGTCTACCTAAAACAATTTTTATACAATTGTTATACTTCTTTTATTTTACTATCATTGAAGGGTAAACAGCTGATAAACACTTTTGCCGGTAAGCAAAAAAGGAGGCTTTATTTTTGCAAAAGAATAATTTGAAGAGAGTATTGTGTAGCTTTCCCGTCCTGATCATCCTTTTTAGTGTTTTAGCTGCTTGCGGTCAGAATGCCACGGATCAGACAAAGACCGGGCAAGCTGAAGTCAAAACTCAGGAGTTAAATGAAAGTGCTGTTCTTCGTTTCTCATTTTGGGGAGATCCGTATGAAAAGAAGGCTGTAACAGACGCCTTGTCCGCTTTTACAAAAAAAACCGGTATTAAAGTAAATCCTGTGCATATACCTGCCGATTATGAAACAAAGCTTACGGCCATGCTTGCGTCAAATGACCCTCCGGATGCAGGATACCTTGCTGCACCCAAAGCGTATACCTGGTTTGGCGAAGGTGAACTAACGAATATGAATGACTTTTTTAAAAAAGACACCGATATGAAACCTGAGGATTTCATACAAGCCTCCATGTTCTATTATGATGAAAACAGCATAATCGGCTTAAGCCCGGCAATTGAAACGTATGCCATATTCTATAACAAGGATATCTTTGATCAGGCAGGGCTTCAAAGGCCGCCGACAAAAGAAAAAGAAGCATGGACCTGGGAGAAGTTTCTTGAAACTGCAAAAAAGCTAACAGTAGATAAGAAGGGTAAAAATGCTACAGAGCGGGACTTTGATCCGAAGAGCATCAAACAGTACGGTTTTTATATGAACCTGTGGTTCGGGTCATTGGAAGCTCTTCTTGCAAGAAATGATGCAGAATATGTTATTAACAGGGGTACGGAATTTGGTCTTGACAAACCTGACGCATTCGGGCTGCTGCAGAATATATCAGATTTAATGAACAAACATCATGTAATGCCGTCAATGGTTGCACAAAAGAGTTTACCGGCAGCTGCTGTGTCGTTGCAAACAAGGAAGTATGCAATGACTATTGATGGACAATGGGCCTTAAACGGTTTCGCACGGATAGACGGTCTTAACTTTGGGATTGGCGTACTTCCGAAATTCAAGAACAACAATAGTGTTACAGGAAATTCCGCCAATGTTTTATTTAAAAAGTCGAAGCATCCGAAGGAAGCCTGGGCACTATTAAAATATATGGCGGACCCTTCGAGCGCGATTACCATGTATCAGGGAGGCTTATGGATGCCAACCTTGAAATCGTGGTACAGCAGCCCGGCAAAGGTTTCTCAGTGGGCAGAAAACAATAAGGCCCATCCTGCGGAGTATAAGGATGTTTTCTTCAATTCAATTATAAACTCGGATAAAACTATCGGCGAGCTTTACATAAAAAATTTCGGAGAAATAAATGGGAAAATAAGTACTGCCCTGGATGGAGTCTGGACCGGAAAGAAAACAGCAGAGCAGGCGATGAAGGAATTAGAACCTTCAGTCTCTCCTCTTTGTAAAGGGGTTTACGGTAAATAGAATAGAAGGGTAATGTTACAGGCTGTATTATCATTTAAAGAGATGCTAATTATTCAATAGCATTTAGTTTCAAGACTTCTGGTTATACATCAAGAAAATTATTAAATCGGAAAATTGTGAATATATTCGAAATATTGTTAATATTTTTCATAATTTTGCAGTGCTATAATCTAATCAAGAAACACACGTAAACCACAGGTTCAAACTACACTTTACCTATACTTTACTAGGTTGAAACAGGAGAAAGAGTATACATGGCCAACAAAGAAGTCAAAGTTTATAAAACCGAAAAACTAATACCCTATCTGTTTGTAGCCCCTCAAATCCTTGGATTTATACTGTTTATGGTAATTCCCATAGTCTATTTGCTATATTTATGCTTTAATGATTGGAACTTCACATCAGCGCCAAAATACACAGGATTGGACAATTTTAAATTCGTATTGTCCGACCCGATTTTTATCAAGTCGATTGCAAATACTTTTGTCCTTTCTGTTTCTGTAGTTCCGCTGACCTTGATAATATCACTGTGTCTTGCATTACTGTGCAATAAAAGAATGGCGGGCCTGGGTTTTTATAAGAGCGCATTTTTTCTTCCTATGGTTACATCTACCGTATCCATCGCCATGGTGTTTTACTGGATATATGCGCCTGACGTGGGCTTGATGCATTTCTTGTTAAGCTTTTTCAAAATCCAGAATCCTAACTGGTTTACCGAGACTTTTTGGGCAAGAATGGCTGTAACCATTATGGTCTCCTGGCTTCAAACCGGGTATTATTTCGTGATATTTGTTTCCGGGCTTAAAGCTATATCTTCTTCATATTATGAAGCGGCGGAAATCGATGGCGCCAATTCGTTCCAAAAGTTCCGGAAGATTACCTGGCCTATGCTGTCGCCTGTTACCTTCTTTGCTACGGTGACACTGCTTATCTATTCTATTAATGTATTTAACGAGCCCTTCATCCTGACAGGCGGAGGGCCGGATTTCATGACCTATACCCTCAGCATGTATGTTTACCATTATGCGTTCCAAAGTTTTAAATACGGCCCTGCAGCTGTAGCGAGCACAGTACTCTTTATAATATTGGCAGCTGTAACGTTAATACAATTTGGGCTGCAAAGAAAGCTGGTGAACTATGATGCATAATTTAAAAGCCGCCTTAAAACAGTTGGTAATGATCTTGTTTTCAATTATTACAATAGGGCCTTTCTACTGGATGGTATCAACATCGTTAAAGCAGACTGAAAATGTTGTAAAAATGCCTCCGGACATTTTGCCCATTCCAATCAACTTTCAGTATTATGTGGATGTTTTCACCTGGGTGCCTATGGCCAGAGCCATTTTGAACAGTTTGTTCCTTACGACAAGTATTGTCGTAGGCACATCATTTTTTGCTTCGCTGGCGGCCTATGCATTTGCAAAATTTGATTTCAAATTCAAAGGCTTCCTGTTTGCCATTGTTTTCAGTGCGTTAATTATTCCACAGCAAACTTCGCTGATTCCTATGTATGTGGCATTCAGTAAAATACATTGGGTGGATACCTATCTGCCGATGATTATTCCCTATTCCTTACTTAACGGTTACGGGGTATTTCTTATAAGGCAGTTTATTCACGGAATACCCGATTCTTACATAGAAGCTGCCAAGATCGACGGGTGCCCTCAATTTAAAATATATTATTCAATCATTTTGCCTTTATGCAAGCCGGTTTTAGTGACCATAGCGTTATTCACATTCATATTTCACTGGAACAACTTTCAAATGCAGCTGATTTTTCTCAATACAGAGAGCCGTTTTACAGTTCCTCTCCTGGTAGCAACCTTCAGGGATGCCTTCAGAATTGATTGGGGACGGTTGATGGCAGGTGCAACAGTGTCTATACTTCCTTCGGTCATACTATACTTTATCTCTCAAAAATTCTTTATTGAAGGCATTTCGTTAACGGGAGTCAAGGGGTAGATGAAAGGGTGGAAAATAGAAATAAAAAATCAAAGGAGAATGAGGACATGAAAAAATTTGTAAAGGCAATGGCGCTGTCAATTGCAGTAATGTTAGCAGCTTCGACCGTAGGCTGCGGCACCAAAGCTACTGAACCTGCTAAAGCAACTACGACAGTGGCTGCTCAAGGCACAACAGCAGAAACTTCCACACCGAAAGAGAAGGTAACTGTTGAATTTGCTTATCCATCTTTTGCATCAGCGATGGGTGCTTGGCAAGGCGCTGTCGATGAGGCTAACAAGCTGTTAGAGGGCAAGAACATTGAAATTAAGGTTAATAAGATCCCCTTGGACCAATGGCCGGTTTATTATCAGAAAATTGTTGCACTTATCGCTGCAGGCAATTCACCCGATATCGGAAGAGTAGCAGAATCAATGTTCCCGAAACTCATTCAAAATGACCAGGTGGTAGACATTTCCGATGTAGTTGCAAAGCTTGATATGTCCCAATATTACGAAAATGCTTTTAAAGGCTCTGCTGTAAAAGACGGAAAGACTTACGGCATCCCTTCAGGTATTTACAATATATTCTTATACTACAACAAGGACTTATTTGAAAAAGCAAAGCTGGAAGCTCCTTCGCCGGATTGGACAAAACCAATTACGTATGATACGTTGGTTGCCGATGCCAAGGCTTTAACAAGCGGAAGCGGAGCCAACAAAATATTCGGATTCTCCGGAATATTCGAAGCAGGCTGGATCAATTCCTACCTTTTGAGTGCAGGCGCAAAGGGATTATATGCGGATGACGGTACCTGCTCATTGGATGATGCATCAAACATAAAAGTACTGAATTATTTAGACCAGATGTGGAGAGTGGACAAGTCCATGCCACAGTCAACAGACACTAAGGTAATGGGGCCTGCGGAAATGTTTAAAGCAGGCAAGTTGGGGATGATGGTAACAGGTTCCTGGTACTTCCCGGAAGCAAAAGGTATCAAGAGCTTCAAGGTAGGTATAGCAGCATTGCCGTCAAACGGTGGAAAAGCGTTCAGCACAGGCTTCCTTGACGGATGGGCAGTATTTAAAGGAGCCAAGCATGAAGCGGAAGCAAAAGAAGCCGTACTTGCATTAGCAAGCAAAGAAGTTAATGACTTCCTTTCTACAAGCGGTGAAGCGGGCGGTCCAATTGTACAATCTTCACTTGAAGATAACAAAGCAAAAATATTGGGTGCTCCGTTTACGGAGGTAGATACAAAATCCTACGTAGATTCACTTAGCAACCTGATAAAATCACCTTATACAACGAACATGGATGATTGGGCGCCAAAATACAATTCTGCAGTTGACCAATTCTCATTAGGAAAGCTCACGCCTGAAGCTTTTGCAAAACAGGCCAAGGAGATCATTGATCAAGGCAATGCAGCCAAATAATTAGAAGAATCCGTATGTTGATGTGCGTTGAAAAGAAGTAGTGAAAGAAAGGGCAATAAGATAGGACAAGTCTTATTGCCTTTTGGAAAAAGTAAAATTAAGTACCATGAGTAATAGTTATCATGGTACCAGGGATTGTAAACAAAGTCTATGCGTGTTTTAGAAAAGGGAGGTATTTTGGTGTACAAAGTACTTATTGTTGATGATGATACGCTTATTAGACAACATATCAAATCTTATTTGAATTGGGAAGAATATGAATTCGAAATCATTGGTGAAGAAAGCGATGGCGCCAATGCGCTGGAGTTTATTAAAAATAATTCCATAGATCTTGTGATTACAGATATTTCTATGCCTCTTATGGATGGTGTGGAGCTGATTAAAACTGTAAAGCAGCAGTATGCAGAGATAGAATTTCTCGTATTTAGCAACTTTGATGATTTTAATTATGTAAAAGATGCGATGAAATATGGAGCAATTGACTATTTGCTTAAATTCGAGATTGATGCTCAAAACCTGGCTTCCGTATTGAAATCGATCAAGAGTAAATTAAAGAATGATCGGGAAAACAGCTTCAACAGAAGGGGTGGTTTGGAAAATAAGTGGAAGGAAATGCTAATCGAGCAATACTGGAAGAAAATACTCCTTGGTTATTCCGGCGGAGAAGCCATAAATTCTGAAGCGCTAAGCCTTGGAATGGAAATAAACAGCGGTAGTTATGTTTTATTGCTTGCGGATATTGAAAATGGTATGAACAAAAATCTTACTCCCAACGACCCGTGGGAAAAATTACCTGAAAGATTTACGCAAGCAGTAAGTGGGTTGACGGAAGTATGCAAATATAGTTTCACCATTAATATCAGTGATAATCGGTGGGTAATAATTCTCAGGTTCAGGGAAAAAGGATATGGATTTATTAAAAATTCATCTTCGGAAATAGCAAACAATATCATAAAAACCGTAAAACAGGCTTTTGGATTGATCATGACCATTGCGGTCAGCGAAGCCATTTATAAAATGAGTGAATTTCCAAGTTACTATAAGGCTGTAGAAGCTTGTATCCAGAGTAAATTTTTCTGGAATTTCGGGAAGGTGATTGACTCTTCCTTCTTCAACGGCTTAAAAACTGAATTTAACAGCAAGCTGATGTATGATATGCAAAAACAGCTTACCGAATGTATAAAAAATATGGAATTTGATGCGGTAAGTTCACACACCCATGCCCTATTTAAAGAGATAAACAAGGAAAAATATGTTCCTGAACTGGTCTATGATTACTTTACCGGAATCGTATTATCAATAAAAAATGTGCTTGAAGAAAAGGCGCTGATTCAGCAAAGTGATTGTGGCATCAAATTTTTTACCAATAAAGAAATTATGCTGTTTGCCACTTTGCAGGATATTAGAATATGGTTTACTGATTTTATGGAGCAGATAAAAAAAATTGTAACCGATAATTCGAATAATAGTGCCCGGAAAGAAGTTAAAAAGGCTATTGCACTGATCCGAGAAAACTATAGGAAAGATCTTACTCTGGATTATGTTGCAGAGTATGCCGGTGTCAGCCGCAATTACTTTTGCACCCTATTCAAGGAGGAAGTAGGAATCAGTTTTATTGAATATTTAAACAAATACCGCATTGAAAAGGCAAATATTCTTATTACCAATTCAAATAAGAGTATGAAGGAAGTTGCTGCCGCTGTGGGGTTGAATTACGGGTATTTTTGCAGGGTATATAAAGGATTTACGGGTCAAAGGCCAAGTCAAACAAGAGAATAATATCTCAAGTGCTGAGAGAGGGATAGGATGATTAAGCGATCTTTCGTAGCTGTGTACAAGTTGGTGAATATTTTTTATGTAAATATTATAAGCAATTTGAAGTATAAATTACTTATTTTTTTCATCTTGGTTTGTATCATACCGATCCTTATAACCGGCACGATTATTTATAAAATGACATCGGAAATTTTCCTGGAAAAAGTGAAGCAGAATTCAACAGAAATGATCATGAAGAAGGTCAGCTATTTTGATAGCAGCTTTATGGAAATTGATAAAATTCTGTCTTTGACGATATCTTCTTACGATACGCTAAGTTTTTTAAAGGAGGTTGACGATAATAATATCCGTTCCTCCGAATCATTGCAGATTGTTGACAGGATAGCGGCGCAGATGGACTACCTTATCAGCTTGAAGACCGAAATTGTCAACTCGATTATGCTTTTACCGGTTGAAAAGAATAAATATCCTATTTCCAGAGGGAAATTAAATTATGTTACCGGGTTTGCAGGCGATTATCGGGAATCGGACATTTTTAAGAGGACAATAAACGGTAAAAACCAGGTGGAATGGATGTTTTCAAGCCAAGATAACGGCAGCCGCTATATAGTGACCGCCTCTTCAAGTATTTTAAATCATACCGACATGGAAAAATTGGGCATTGCCGTAGTATT
Source organism: Bacillota bacterium (assembly GCA_023433505.1). Classification (GTDB taxonomy): domain Bacteria; phylum Bacillota; class Clostridia; order Acetivibrionales; family DTU013; genus MnB-11. Next base: position 33,534 of record JAEZCO010000081.1, read on the forward strand.
TCTAAATATGGACCAGATAAAGGATATCTTTGAGAGTGCCAAGCCGCAGCAAGGAGAAATAATGCTTGTCATCGATAAAAACAATAACATCATATACGATACGGATTTTACCAGGGTAGGCAAAAAATATAACGAAATATCCGTCTTATCTTATATAAAGAATAGTGATAGCGATAGCGGAAGTTTTGATATGGAAATAAACGGACAAAAGAAAATCGTTATATACTACACCTCTTTAAATACCGGATGGAAAATCATTAATATGGTGCCTTATAATAACATAAAGAAAAGTATCGGTGTTTTATCCATGGCTACCTTTAACATTGCGCTCATAAGCTTGATTTTCGTTACAGTGCTGGCGTTGCTCTTTTATCAGAACATGTATACGCCAATAAAAAAACTTAGTGTTTCCATGAATAAATTAGGTGAAGGCAATTTGGAAATCCACTTAAGTACAAAGAAAACAGATGAGATAGGTGTTCTGATCAACCGTTTCAATTTTATGACCTCCCGCATTTCAGTACTCATTGATAATGTAAGGGAGGAACAGCGGCAGAAAAAAGAGAATGAGATAAAAGCTTTGCAATCGCAGATAACACCTCATTTTTTATATAATACGTTGAATTCCGTTAAGACATTGGTTGAAATGGAGAGAAATAAGGACGCAAACGAAATGATCATAGCCCTTATTAATCTTTTAAAGACATGTGCGAAAAATACAAATAAATTTGTTACAATCCAGGAGGAATTGTATTACGTAAAAAGCTATGTAATGATTATGGAATTTAGGAGCGATAGAAAGTTTACCGTAACCTATGAGGTCGATTTTAATCTTCTTGACTGCAAGATACTGAAATTCACTCTCCAACCGCTTATTGAGAATTGTATAATACATGCTTTCGATAATGCAGAAAAGGACAATAGTATAAATATTCAAGTGAATAAAAATAATGATGCTATAGAAATTGCAGTGCATGATAATGGGGTAGGTATGGATAACGATACCGCCAACAAATATCTAAACTGTTCTGAGGATTCATTCAAATCAAGATTTAACAATATCGGAATAAACAATATCAACGAGAGGATTAAACTGAACTATGGAACGCACTATGGGGTAAGCATTCAAAGTGCCTTGGGAGAAGGGACTACCGTACTAATAAGTATTCCCTACTTAAAACATGACTAAAGTGAGTTGGAGGAGATTGTTTAAAACGAATTCTATTGATATTTCTGCCATACTGAATATGTCAAATAAGATGAGGAAGGAGGAGAGTAGTTTTTAAATAATCGACATGTTAAGTGAAATACAGGGTAGAGAAATATAAAGGAGTTATGTATGTTAAAAAAAGCGAAAAAGAAAATTTCCATGCTTTTAATTCTGACAATGGTCATGGTGACGTCAATGGTGGCAATATTACCACAAAAAGCCTTTGCAGCCACAGTCCCTTCATACTCAAACCCGTACACTATATGCGACATCGATACGACGGGTCTGCCAAGAACGCTGGGGGCAGAATATGGAAGAACGGTAAAAATGTCAAATGGAAACTGGCTTGTAGTTAATACTACTTTTGCGGCTCAAGCCAGTCTGAGAGTATCCGTGAGTTATGATAATCTACGCTCTTATACTGTTTTATCCACCCTTTCCGAAGCAGGCCGTGATCTCGATAATGGTCAGCTGCTGCAGCTGCCCAATGGGGATATCCTGTTGGCGTGCCGTTCGGTGATCTGGCAGCAGTCGTACAGGCTGGATGTATATAAGAGCACTAACCTGGGACAAAGCTGGACAAAGATCAGCACAATAGATTCCAACGAAGGAGCGCCAGGGGCGCTTGGCAATCCTGATAAAGGGGTTTATGAGCCGCATATGGATTTTTTAGCCGACGGGAGAGTTGCCATATACTATGCAAATGAGAAGCATGTCACCGGAAGTCCGGCCTATTCGCAAATTATTTCTGAAAAAATTTCCTCGGATGGCGGTTATACATGGGGCAATGAAATTTGGGTTGCATGGGATCACAATAATCCGTCTCTGAGGCCGGGAATGCCGGTTTGGACAAGGATGGCCGATGGAAGGTATATCGTAGTTTTTGAAGTAATGGGGCTTGGGGGAGAAATCCACTGCAAGATATCAAACGACGGTTATACATGGAGCGAAGGAAACGGGACAACAATTATTCCTAATCAGGCAGGAGGCCCTTTCGTTTTAAAGCTTTCCGACGGTACCCTGGCTGTTACGTCCAATATGGGGAATCTTTCCTTTAGCGATGATAATGGTGCCACATGGTATCAAAATGGATTATCTCCATGGCCTGCGACCAATAATGGATGGTCCAGCCTTTACCAGACAGGCCCGGATGAAATTGCTTGCATAGCAGATGCCGGAGTGGGAGGCGGAGAGAGCAGTGTTCAGGTGAAATTCGGGAATTTTGTCGGAGGCCCTCTATTTTCCAACTCCTCCTTGTTTATGATCGTAAATAAAAACAGCGGGAAAGTACTGGACCTTATCGGTGGCAATACTGCCAACGGTGCTGTAATCAATCAATGGACCTATGACTACAACGGGCCTAATCAAAGGTTCTACATCGTACCGGCTGAGAATGGGCATTTCAAGATTATTTCCGGTCAGACAGGCAAAGCTGCCAGTATCGCCGGCAATTCAAATGCGGATGGAGCACAGCTTCATGATTGGGACTACACCGGAGGAAATGCCTATCAGATGTGGGATTTTATCGATGCAGGCAATGGGTGGTATAAGATAAAGAATGCGGGCAGCGGAAAAGTGCTTGATGTAGATGCTTTCAGTACGGCAGATAACGCAAAGGTACAGCAGTATGCTGACAACGGCGGTCAAGCCAACCAATTATGGAGGCTGCAGCCCTGGGGCGACTACTTTATCAAAGCAAATTCAGGCAGATATCTATGTATACAGACCGGCGTCCCAACCAACGGAAATGCTATAATTCAGTATGACCTTGAAAATAAGCCCTGGTTCAAATGGAGGTTTGAGAGTGTCGGAGACGGATGGTATAAGGTATCGAATCTGAGTTCGCTAAGCAGTTGTTTGTGTTGCGCCGGCAATTCTTTAGCCGATGGAGCCCCATTGCATATCTGGACATACAATCCTTCAAATTTGGGAGACCAGAAGGTGCGGATAGTGCCCCAGACCGACGGGACCTTCAAGTTCTATTTTGCTCACAGCGGAAAGACCTGGGATGTACCGGGCGGGCAGACAGGCAATAATATTCAGTTAAATCAATATGCAGATAATGCCTATGCGTGGCAGCGGTTCTCCTTAAAATTAGCACGGTAAATAAGTATTTCATTAAGAAACCAAGGGACTGCTGCAAACTTTTAGTTTTGCAGCAGTCTCTAATAGTTTATCATTAAACTATTAGGCTCGTTATACCCTTAAAGCATCAAACAGCGCTTTAACATTCTGGGGGCTGATGTCGGGAAGTATGGCTTCATGGCTTGGCGATATGATCAAGCCTGTTGGGAATATGCGCGCCAGCTCAAGTACTTTTTCCTTTACCTCTTCCGGAGTTCCGTTTACCAATAGATTCTGGGCGTCTACACCGCCGCAGAATGCCACACGGTCTCCGAAATCCTTTTTGAGCCGCGGAGCCTCCATGCCGGCCGCCAGTGCCTGAATGGGGTGGATGACATCCACGCCGGTTCCGATCAGGTCGTCAATTATATCGGAAATTGCCCCGCAGGAATGATGTATCACCTTTAAGCCATAGCTCTTTGCCTGATCCACCAGCTTTTTCGTTCCCGGGAGGACATACTGCTGTATAAGCTTGGAGGATAGCATCAAGCCCGTCTGGCTTCCTAAATCATTGCCGATAAGTACCGCATGAAGCTTTCCCCTGGTCGCTTCGTAAAAAATTTCGTTGGCCTTCAGATAGAAGTCGGTAATTTTATTGATTACTGCCACAAACATTTCCGGTTCAAGCATCATTTTCACAAGGGCGGTTTCCATCCCGAAAGCCGAACAGGCATCCTGGAAGTGAGCGGACCAGATTACCCCCATGACAGGATGGGTTTTAGGCATGGCTTCTACTGCAGCTCTGCACTCCGCGGGATCAATATATTTTTCCGGATCAGGCCAGGTAAACTCATTGATCCGCTCGGGCTCCGAATAATCCTCAAAAAATCCGGGGGCAGTCAGTGTCCTCTCATTCGCCGATCCGTGAGGGTCCTTTGCAAAATCAAAAGCGGCATAGATGGCATCGCTGGTGGGAGAATGATACGGAAGCTCCACAGGAAAGATATCGTCTTGAATTTTAAACTTCAATTCGTTTATGCTGCCGGCCTGAAAATAATCGAGCAGTCCCCGCACCGCATCGGGATGAGGCAGGCCCAGCCATGATGCCGGTCTGTCCACAGGCTTTCTCTCTATGGTTGCATAAAATCTTTCAAAATGGTCCATAAGACGATCTCCTTGTATACGTTATCTTATTTTTGACAATCCTGTAGTTTATTGATTATTCCCTGCAAATTAATTATAATAATAGTCACCTGTGGATGTACATGTTTGTATTTGAAGGAGGCATGTATTTTTTTGATCAACCGGGAATTCGAAAACTTCAATGAGATGGTTAACAACCTAAATCTTAAGGTATTGGAGCACGGATATCTTGAAGCGGGCAATGATTGGAATTTTTTCAGCTTGCGGTCCCCTTTCAACAGGCTATATTTTGTCCTGGGCGGGCAGGCTTATGTCAAAAACGAGCAAAATAATGTGGAGTTGAAAGGCGGTCATGCGTATCTCATTCCTCTGAACAACACATACGATTATACCTGTGACAGCTATCTCAACAAATTTTATATTCATTTCAGGCTCGAGCTTCTGCCGGGACAGGACCTCTTTGAAGGCTGCGGCAGCTGTTCCTGCATACCGGTGGATGCCGGCGCTATGGACGAGCTGGTGGAAAGTGCCAAAAGCAGCCAGATCAGCGGATTGATCAAATGCAAAAGCTTACTTTTACAGTACCTGTCGGAGTTCGTCCAGCCGCATTCCGACAATCTCCGGGAGCAGATGAAGATATCGGCCAAATATGCGCCGATTTATGAGTACATCCTGGAGCATTGCTTTGCGGATTTACGAGTCACGGATATTGCAAGGAATTACAATATGAGTATATCTGCCCTTTCCAAAAGCTTTAAAAATGATACCGGCCTCACCTTGAAAAGGCTGATTGACAATAAGATCATACAAAAGGCCCAGGAAAAGCTGCTGCTAACTGCGCTGCCTGTTAAGGACATTGCATTTCAACTAAGATTTGTGGATGAATTTCATTTCTCGGCCTTCTTTAAAAAGCATGTGGGAATTCCCCCAAATGCCTACAGGCAGCGGAACAATACCTATAAATGAGTATCGAGCCAAAAGGTTAAATCGGACTGCGATTTAGACAAGGGCCCGGTTTCTTATGGAAATATGTCTTCCAGCACCACCTTTAACCCGTCGAAATGCACTGACTCCACATATTCTTGAGCACCTTTCTGAAAGAATCTGTTTTCAACGATTTCATTTTTATCGAGGATATAGGTGAAAACCAGCTTGTTTTTGGGGTCAACCAGCCAATATTCCTTTACGCCGCATTGCTTGTAAAGGTCAAGCTTCTTCAGCATGTCCTTGCTTCTTGTGGAGGACGAAAGGACTTCAACCACAAGAGTTGGAATACCTTTGTACTTTCCTTTCTTATCCATGTTTTCCCTGTCGCAGACAATAATAATATCCGGCTGAACAACGCAGGTATTGTTCTTTTCTTTGAAAAAGGTTACATCGAAGGGTGAAGTGAGCGGAACGCATTTCTTATTCTTAAACCAAATGTAAAAGGCGCCGTGTATTTCGTGAACAGCATATTGGTGATCGTAGGAGGGAGCGGAAAGATTGTAAATAACCCCGTCAATCAACTCAAACCGCTGCTCTGAAGCCTCTACCAGTTCAAGGAATTCCTCGTAGGTTACCCAACCTTCACCGGTTTGATATTCTGCGGCCCCGTCTGCAACAACACCGGATTTCGGATCGTTACACGGCAATATTCTGGCAACATCCTTTCCTTTTCTGGTTACAATGATTTCCTCGTTTACCTCCGCATATTTCAGGTATTTGCCGAAATTATTCTGCACCTTGGTTGACGGAACCTTCATATCATTCCACCTCTTTTTAGCTATTTAAATTAATTATATGCTCGTTTTAGGTAATATGTCAATACTGTTGTTTCAGTTAGCTAAAATGGGTTGACTAGGCTCAAAAGGATAACATATATCCTGCTGACATATGCGTGTATCTTAATATAAAATTAACTGTATGAGGTTAACTTTTCATTATATGACTATGAAGCCAACCATAGATGGTTAACTTTTGCTTTGAGGAAATGATATATTTAACCATATGTGGTTGAATTGAGGTGACTCCCATGACGTATAACGAAGCTGTTTCATTAAGAATCATGCGATTGTGCAATGAGAAGCATATAACGATTAACAAATTAGCTACTCTTTCTGGAATTACGCAATCCACTTTGGATAATATTATCAAAGGAAACAGCAAAAATCCGAGTATCAAGACTTTGCTCAGGATTGCCAATGGATTGGATATGGCAATATCTGAGTTTCTTAACTTTGCAGAGATCAATGATGCAGTATTTGACGATGATTAAATAGAGGTACAGAGTTTGTAAGTATAATTAGAATAAATATAGAAGGAGCACACGAATGAAAGAACTGATAAATCAAGTACGCAAGTTCCGTGATGACAGGGACTGGAAGCAGTACCATACGCCCGAGAACCTGTCGAAGTCCATCTCAATAGAGGCTGGAGAACTGCTGGAATGCTTCCAGTGGGAAAAGGAGTATAAGCTTGACAATGTAAAGGATGAGTTGGCGGATGTATTTTTATATTGTCTGCTGATGGCTGATTCCCTGGGAGTTGATCTGGTGGAAATAGCGAATATGAAACTTAAGAAAAACAATGAAAAGTACCCTGTCGAGAAATCCAGGGGGAAAAGCAGCAAATATACCGAGTTGTAAAGGATTCGCGCAGAATTTAATGTTGTTATAAGGGCTATGTATAAAAAAGGATATTGAAAGGGATATTAAGGAATTCTGCATGAGGCAGTTGGTGGAACTAAAAGAATAGTCGGTACAATAGCACTTTGATTATTTTACGGGAGATTATTAAAATGGAACAAAAAGTAACAGCTTCGAACGGAATTAATGTATATTATTATCCGCAGCCTAATACTCACAGCATATGTATATCCGTATATATAAAGACCGGCGCGCTGTATGAAAGCAAAAACTTCGGTATCACGCATTTCCTTGAGCATTTGCATTTTAGAAAGCTTGGCGGAAGGACACAAAAGGAATTATACTACCAGCTCGAATGCATAGGGGCGGATTTTGGAGCATCTACCTATAAGGAGTTTATGCGTTTCTATCTGACGTCAAGCCCCAAATATTTCAGCAATCTAGCCGTTATTGCAGCGGACCTGTTAGGTAAACTTGAAGCGGATGTCATGGACTTCAATGCGGAAAAGAGGCTCGTATCAAGTGAAATAAGGGAAGCGAACCAGAAGGATGATGCTGATTATGTTTGCAATAAGTATACTTGGGCAAATACCAAGCTGCAGCAATCCGTGTTAGGCGACATAGCGTCAATCAAAGCTTTAACCTTACAAGAGCTTCAGCTTGAAAAGGAAAGAGCCTTCACCAGGCAGAATGTATTTTTCTATATTACCGGTAATTTCAGTGATTCGGATATTCTGCAGCTTGTGAGAGAAATCGAACGCTATGATCTGAATAGCAGACCGGATACACAAAAAGATAATAGGGCTCAAATACCTGAAGGTTTCATGAATCGGAATGCCTTTGTCAAATTATCGCATAGAAAATCCTTTATGCACGACGTTATCATATCTTTCGACGTTGATTTTAGTGCTGTTTCCAGACGAGAACTATTGTATCTGGACAGTATTCTGGCAGATGGGTTATGTTCTCTCTTAAGAGCAGAAATTATTGAAAAGAGGGGCCTTATCTATGGCTTTTCATCAGTAATTGAACAATACAACAATATTGGCGTTTACTGCTACAGATTGCAAGTGCATAAAAGCAAGCTTTATGAAACAATCAAGAGCTTCGTATCGGTGATCAAAGGAGTTAAAAAAGGTATATCGGAATTGGATATGGCCGCTTCCAGGGTCTTCAGGACGGAAAATGAATTGGAATTATTGGATGATCCGGAGAATTTAAACTGGAAATTTGCCTACGAGAATCATATTTTGGACAATAACTATTCGGATATACATGAGATAGCCAATGCGAACAGGCTTATAGAAAAAGAGCAGCTCGTGGAAATCGCAAATAAAATATTTCTACCCAACAACGTTTTGTTCGTAAGCCTAGGGCATAAGAAGGGGTTGCTTGAGAAAAAGCTGCATGATATTATGATTGCGCTTTAATGGGCTGATAAATGTCCAATTCGCAGTAATTATCGCTTGTAAGGCTGGTATCGACATATTCAAACCGGAATCTGTCGGCGGAGATGAAGCCGGAATTGGTAATCCATTTCCGGTACAGGTGCACCAGCAAGCGTCCCACCTGTCTTCCCTTGATTTCCTCCGGGCGGAAAAATCCGACAAATCGGAATACGACATACTTATGGGCGGGTATTGATATCCCTGTCATCCCTTCGGGTATGTTTGCCAGATCAGGCACCTGTATTGCAGGTGTATAGTAAATATACCCATCATCGTAACCTTTCCAATCCGTATGTCCGATATAGACCTGAGGAGTTGAAGGGGGTGCGATCCTGTTTTTATCGTTGTAAAAGAACTCACGGGCGTATATATTGGCGATGTTATCCCCTGACTTGCTCAATATCTTATGCTTCACGCCGATAATATTGAATTTTTGCTTGAAGACATAAAACGGCTTATAGATGACGGAATTGTTCAGGGATAAAATATCATTCACGTTGATCTTTTCCTTGATTTCGATGGAAATCTGGTCATGCCTGATTTTTGACGGCGTAAAGCCGAATTTTTTCCGGAATGCCCGGATATAGGACTGTTCGTGATCAAAGCCATATTCCAGTGCAATATCCAAAACCCTCATATTGGTGTTGATAAGCTCGTTAATGCTTGAGGTAAGTTTACGCGACTGAATATAGTCCATTAATGATTCATCCGTCAAGGATTTGAAGATTCGATGCAGATAATATTTCGAGACTCCCGTATGAGCTGCAAGATCATCCAGACTTATTCTGTCGTGCAGTTTATCTTCGATATAATTCAGGCTCAGCTCCAGAGTGGATTTTGTATTTATCATATTTCAAACACCTTTTATTTAAAAAGCAATATCTGTTCATTTACTACTAATTATAAGTGTTATTCTTATGTATGTAAATAAAATCCAGATATCCTATTGCTTAAGGAGGTTTAGCTAACATGAAAAGAAGAGTAGTAATTACAGGTATGGGTTCAGTGACATCCCTGGGTATGGGTACAGAGACGTTTTGGAATTCCATCAAAAATGGAAAATGCGGAATCGGCAAAATTGAGAGAATTGACGTATCGGACCTGCCTACGAAAGTCGGAGCCGAAATTAAGAATTTCCAGCCCTTGGATTATATTGAGAAAAAAGAAGTAAAAAGGATGGACCGGTATGCTCAGTATGCTATGGCCGCGGCGCAGATGGCTGTTGAGAATTCGGGATTGAATATGGACGGGATCAAAAAAGAAAGGCTTGGCGTCATTGTGGGTTCGGGCGTAGGAGGCATCGAAACACTGGAGGCCCAGCACAATGTGCTTGTAGAAAAAGGGCCGAACAGGGTCAGCGCACTCTTTGTGCCGATGATGATAGCAAATATGGCCGCAGGTTTCATCGCCATAAAATTCGGAGCCAAAGGCTTTAATGAATGTATTGTGACTGCCTGTGCTTCGTCATCGAATTCTGTCGGAGACGCATTCAAGGTTATTCAAAGGAATGATGCGGATATCATGATTGCAGGGGGGGCGGAAGCTCCGATAACAAGGCTGTCTTTCGCCGGATTTTGCGCTAACAAGACCATGTCCACCAGTGAGGATCCACAGGATGCATGCAAGCCTTTTGATCTTGACAGGAACGGATTTGTTATGGGAGAGGGTGCAGGGATTCTTATTCTGGAAGAGCTTGAACATGCTTTGAACAGAGGAGCGGATATTATTGCTGAAATTGTGGGTTATGGGTGCACCAATGATGCGTTCCATATAACTGCGCCAGCCGAAGAGGGAGAGGGCGGTGCAAGATGTATGAAGCTTGCAATTGAAGATGCGGGAATCAAACCCTCGGAAATTCAATATATCAATGCCCATGGCACCTCTACGGAATTAAATGATAAAAATGAAACAGCGGCGATAAAGACGGTATTTGCCGACCATGCCTATAAATTGGATATAAGCTCTACCAAGTCAATGACAGGGCATTTGCTGGGAGCCTCAGGGGCCATTGAGGCGGTTATCACAGCAATGGCAGTAAAAGAAGGTTTTATTCCGCCCACCATCAATTACAAAACTCCGGACCAGGAATGTGACCTGCACTATGTGCCCAATGAAGGGAAAGCCTCTGACATCGCTTATGCGCTGACAAATTCCTTCGGCTTTGGAGGTCATAATGCGACACTGGTTTTAAAAGCATTTCATTCTCTCCTATAAATTTTTCTGAACTGTTCGGGCGTAAACCCGGAGCTTTTTTTGAAAATTTTACTGAAATAACTGTGCGTGTTGAAGCCAAGATTCAATGCGATCTGTTCGATCGTCAAATCCGGCTTTAGTAAAAGTTTTTTGCCGAAATCCAGCCGATACCTGTTTGTATACTCTCCGGGGGTGTAGCCCGTATGTTTTTTAAAGAGCCTTAGCAGGTAGTACGGACTTAGATAGGTAATGGATGCTAACTCATCAAGGCTTATTTTGCGGAAATAATTCTGTTCTATGAAATCAATTACCGTCTTTACAGGGTCAGGATACTCGGAATTCTGATCCTGTCTGGTTTTGATCCCGTTCATGCTCTCAATATAGAGCTCCGTCAGCAGCTTTGAGATCAGGCAGGAGGTTTTCATTTCAAAATAGGGATCCTTATCAGCGTAAAGGTTGAAAACTTCCTCAATCAATCCGGGGATTTCCGATTTATCGGCAAGGTTGAACAGGAACCGGGTCTTTCCGGTGATGATCTGGTAATACCAATCGAGCGCTTTGCCCCCGGTATAAATCCATTGTATTTCAAAGGGCTCCTTTTTGTGCGGATAGAATTTATGCGGCTCGCTCAGATTGATAAAGAAAAGCTGTCCAGGTACAATCAGTGTCTTCTCATGCTGCCTGTAATGCAGGTATCCCTTTCCGGAGACCACATAAACGATATAATAGTTATTTTTGTAGTAGCTGTCCTCAAAAAAGCTTTTGTCACACCAGTAGTGTCCGATTGATTCGATGTAGAAAAAGGCTTCTCTGGCGGTTTTACTTGGTGAATGGAAGTGATGCAGGTATATCCTTTGTTTCATTATGCACTTCTCCATATAACAGCAATATTATTACATATAAAAAGTCAATTTATCATTAGTTCTTGGGCACATGGGCGTAATATAATGTAATTATAGTAATTCGTCAGTCCTGTGTAAATAGTTTTATTTCAATACAATAATTTATCGTAAATGTTCGTTTACAGCAGCCTGGTATGACGATGCCATTGGCGGTGACAGAAATTTTAATTAATTCTCTGGCGGGTATTTCTTTGCCAAAGGACAAATCAGGAATAAAACGGGTCGCAGAAAGGAGAAATTTTTATGGGAAGCAAACCTTCGGATTTCAGGTATAATACAGGAGCTGCGCGCGTTCCCTGGGCGGCAGTGGGGGAAGACTACAATGTGCCGGATATTATGGCGGTGATTAAGTTTCTTATGCAGGGTGAGGGATGGGAGTATGAGGAAGCACTGAAGTCGGTCAAAGAGCAGGTCGAGAAGCTGTCGTCCATTTCCGTACCGCCGGGAAAGCTTTCGCTGGGTTCACAGGTCGAGGAGGCGGAAGGGGAGGTAAGCAGGTATCTGGGGATACCGGGCAGCCTCTTTGTCACAAATGCTACAGCCGGTTTTGAAATCGCTTTTAAATATGCAAATTTACAGGCAGGTGATGAGGTAATCGTACCTGCAATAACTTTTATAGCAACAATGGCCTACCCTCTGTCTGTCGGCGCCAAGGTAGTGTTTGCCGATATCGACCCCCGGACGCTGAATATGGACCCTGCCGATGTGGCCAATAAAATCACGCCCCGGACGAAAGTGATCGTTCCTGTGCATATCGGCGGCTATCCTGCCGATATGGACCCCATTATGGAACTGGCTAAAAAACATGACATACTTGTCCTTGAAGATGCAGCCCATGCCTTCGGAGCAAGGTACAAGGGAAGAATGATAGGTACGATTGGTGATTTTTCTGCTTTTAGCTTTCATGAGGTGAAAAACATTACCTCCTTTGGAGAAGGCGGTATCCTGACCACAAATGTGGGGGCCTTCAGGGAGGAGATGAAGCGGTCGAGATTCCTGGGACTGAATTTCTCCAGAAAAATCAAGGACTGGTTGTATGATATTACTGCAATCCCCGGCAAGTACGGGCCTTTTATGGCAGGGAACAGTTCAACCACCGAAATTCAGGCCCTGGGCCTCAGGCTGCAGGTTGAACGCAATGAGAAAATCCTTGCAATGCGGCGGGAGGCTGCGTCCTATATGACCGGCCGTTTATCGGAAAATCCCGCGATCCTTCCACAGGACCTGGGCGGCAAGGATATTGTACCGACGTTTCATCTCTATCAGCTTCAGATTGATCCTGATAAAGCGGGCGGTGATATTCAGTCACTCAAAAAGAAGCTTGAAGAAAGAGGCGTGACCAATATTCCGCACTTCGGGCCGCTATACCGGTTCGACGTACTTCGTTCCCTGGGATATGACCAGGATGCCGCGGCAGCTGCCTGTCCCGTATGTGAAGAGGTTTTTTACAGAAGGTTCACCCATCTCCCGATCTATGGTTTGACCAAGGAACAGCTGGAATACATGGCGGATACTATATTGGATTCAGTGAAGGAAATGCAGGACGGCAGATGAGCTTTTATGAATGTACTTGAAAATCAGGAGTGTAAAGAAGATGAGAAAAGTAAGATGGGGTGTTATTGGAGCCGGGGGAATAGCGGACCGCAGGACCCTGCCGGGATTGATGCTGGCGGGTAATGCGGAACTGGCCGCTGTAATGGATGTCAATATGGAGTTGGCTGAAAAGCTGAGAGAAAAGTACAAGGCGAAAAAGGCTTATGATCATATTGACAAATTGCTTGAAGATGAAGAAGTTGATGCCGTGTATATAGCGACACCGGTCATATATCATAAAGACCAGGCCATAAGGGCGGCAAAAGCAGGAAAGCATATTCTGATTGAAAAGCCTGTTGCATTGACTTCCGGAGAAGGAGAAGAAGTACTTGAGGTATGCGGGAAGGAGGGTGTAATAGCAGCCGTCGGCCTGATGATGAGGTATCATGCATATCATCAAAAAATGAAAGAGATTGTGCAGAGTGGAAGGCTGGGGAGTGTTGTTTCATGCAGAGCGCAGTTGACATGCTGGTACCCTGATATTCACGGCAGCTGGAGACAGAGCAAAAGCCAATCGGGAGGCGGAGCACTTATGGATATGGGAGTACACTGCATTGACCTCATACAGTACATAACCGGTGCAAAAGCTAAAAAAGTGGCAGCTATAACCGGGACAAAGACATTCGGGTATGAGGTGGAGGATTCTGCGTCACTTATATTTGAAATGGATAATGGTGCAAACGCATATGTGGATACAAATTTCAACATACCTGATGCAGCTGCAAAATGCAGGCTTGAGATCTACGGTACCCGGGGAAGTATGCTTGCGGAAGGCACAATAAGCCAGGTAGAAGGAGGAAAGCTTGATGTGGTACTTTCGGACGACGGCCTGGCTTATGATGCAAAGCAGGAAAGGATTGATGTAAATGCTGTTGATATCAAGGTTGAATTTGGGAATATGTATACCAGGGAGATTGAGTCTTTCAGTAATTCCATATTGAACGCCACCCGGGCAGAGGTAAGTATTGAAGAGGCTCTGCAGGTGCAGCGGGTGGTTGAGGCTGCTTATGAATCCAATGATACGGGCAGAATCATTATTTTTTAAATACCATTACTTTACAATCGAACTTAAAGACTTATATATGCAATGTTTAGGAAAAAGAGGTCAAATTCATGGAGCCGGGATGCGGTCGGGTGTGGGCGGAAATCAATCTGGATCATATTATGCATAATCTGAGTGAAGTTAGAAGGCTCATTGGGAATAAAACCAGGATTATGGCAGTGGTTAAGGCGAATGCTTATGGACATGGAGCGGCAAAAGTAGCCGGGGCACTTCAGGAATGCGGAGTGAAAAGGTTAGCGGTAGCGACGCTGGATGAAGCAATACAGTTAAGGTCCGGCGGCTGCATGGCATCTATTCAGGTTCTGGGACACACCTTTCCTGAAAGAGCAGAAGAAATTTTGACGTATGATCTTACACAGACTGTTTTTAATTTTGAACCGGCAAATGCACTTTCTTATTGGGCCGGAAAAATTGGAAAGCCTGCAAAGGTTCATATTAAAGTGAATACAGGGATGAACAGGGTAGGCTTTAAGGTGTGTGAAGCTACCGTTCATACGATCCTCAAAATGAGCAAGCTGCCCTTTCTGGAAATCGAAGGGATTATGACCCATTTTGCTTCAGCGGATGAGGAAGATTCAACGGCCACCGTTGCGCAGTTTGAGAAGTTTATGTATTTTTGCAGGGAACTTGAAAAAGCCGGTGTCTATATTCCCATTAAGCATGCATCAAACAGTGCGGCGTTGATAAAATACCCTGAAATGGGACTTGACATGGTGCGCCCCGGGATTATGCTTTATGGCATTTATCCATCTGCCCATATTGATAGGGAATTCATCGGTTTAAAACCCGCAATGAGTCTAAAGGCAAATGTAATAAGTGTCAATAATGTTTGCGGGAATGAATATTTAAGTTACGGAAGAAAGTATAAGACCCATAAAATGAGCCGTATTGCCACCATCGCAGTTGGGTATGCAGATGGTTACCCCAGGCTGTTATCCAATAATGGCAGAGTTATTGTTAAAGAAAGCTTTGCACCGGTTGTTGGGACGGTGTGTATGGATAGCTGCCTGATAGATGTTACGGATGGTAACTGCGGTGTGGCTGTAGGGGATGAGTCGGTATTGATGGGCAGGATGGGTGTTAAGGAAATAACAGCGGAAGAATTGGCAGAATGGGCCGGAACAATCCCCTATGAGGTGGTATGCCGAATTGGAATGAGGGTTCCCAGGGTGTATATCAGACACGGAAAAGTAAATGAGGCTGATAATTACCTGAGAAGCCAATATGCAAATATGTGAATGGAGATGCTACCGGTGAAGCAGGAAAACGAAATAAGGATTTTGGAACCGATCGACGGAGATATGCTCAATGAACGTGATGGTCTGGTGCTGGAGGACTGCCTTTTGACGAAAGTAAAGGTCGGCGCTCCTTTCGGCTGCAGTATTGTAATAAATGGAATGCCGGCGCTGTACAGTTCAGGGATATATACTGCCAATGTGCGGCTAAAAGGCTACTCCAACGCAATACATGTAGTGGAGGAGAACAGTGGGTACACCATAAGCATGACAGTTTACTGGTTACGCAATTATGCCAACTCATACAGACTGTCTACGGATGATAATATATGGTTTTTACGGGATATTGCAACCAAGGCGGCTGAATACAGGTCCATATTTGAAAATCCCTACCTGGGTTTCTTCAAAAAGGTGCATGACGAATACGGGACAAAGGTTCATTTTAATCTATACTACCAGGAAGAAGGCTTTAACCTTACGCAGATGCCTGTGAAGTTTAAAAGTGAATGGAGAGAAAATTGTGATTGGATTCGATTAAGCTTCCATGCATTGCAGGACCTGCCGGATATGCCTTATATCAACGCCGGATACGAACCGGTGTTCAAAGAGTGTGAAATGGTAATGGAACAGGTGAGAAGGTTTGCAGGAGAAGAGCTCACCGGGCCGGTTACCACACTCCACTGGGGCGAAGCGACCCAAGACGGCTGCAGAGCGCTGCGGGATGCCGGCTTCAAATGTCTGGCGGGAGATTTTAATGTTGACAATGACCTTCCGCCGGTATCCTACTATCTGGATGTTGAAAAAAGGAGGCATTTAAACCGGCGCTTTATTTGGAAGGACAATAAAGAAGATATCATTTTTACACGGCTGGCAATAATAACCGACTGCCATAAGCTGGAGGACATCGTGCCGTTTTTGGATGAACTATGGAAGGATCATCAAAAATCGGGCTATATGGATTTTTGTATTCACGAACAGTATTTTCACCCGCAATATGCTGCTTATCAGCCCGACTACAGGGAAAAGGTTCTAAAAACTGTGAGGTGGGCGGTTCAAAAGGGATACAGATCTTCATTTTTAAGTGATTGCGTATTCGGTAATGCAACGTAAATTTCATTTATAAATCGGAATCTATAAATAGAATTCAGGCATAGGAAAATCATTTACAAAATGAAATAATTGTATTATCCGGCTTATTCCAGTATAATTGGTATGTACCTTTATAGAATATCAGGCGTGGAGTAGATTTTAAATGGATTACAGCTTTCTGGATAAGGATGAGTATAAGGAAATACCTATTTATCGGATAGCGGAAAATAATAATGGGCTTCCTTTTTTCGTTATGAAGCTGGATATCTGCAATAAATCAATACACCGCCATGAGTTTGTACAGATTAACTACATGGTCAGGGGCAGGCTCAAGCATGTAATAAACAATAATACCTTTGAAATTTACAAAGGCGATATCTTTATAATACCTCCCTATGTGCCTCACTATTACATTGAGGAACAGGACGTAAAATACGAATTGATAGAGTTTGAGTTTATACCTGAGTTTATAAACGAAAGATTTTCACCGGATCTGAAAGATAACGGCTTTATGGATTTTGCTTATCTTGAGCCTTTTTTTGTATCTGAAAACGAGGTCAGACCCAGGCTGAATCTAAAAGGAAGTATACAGATCGAGGTTGAAAATATTCTGGGTGAAGTGCTTAGAGAGTATCAAATGCAGGAAAGCGACTTCGTATTGTTAATCAAGGCAATGCTGTTGAAGCTTCTGGTTATCGTGGGGCGGGAGTTCAAGCGGAGCATTGCCGATACTGATTCCCAGAGCCTTTTTGACCGGCAAAGGGATGCGCTTAATAATGCACTTAGCTATATCCATCAAAATTATATGACGGATATTGCAATAGAGGAGGCAACCAGGGTCGCTATGCTTTCTCAGTCTTACTTCAGGTATCTGTTCAAGCAGCTGACTCAAAAAACCTTCACCGAGTATGTGAATGATCTGAGAATCAACAAGGCTATTGAGCTTTTAAGGATCAGGAAGGACATGAAGATCCTTGATATCTGCTATGAGGTCGGCTTCAATAATATAAACCATTTCAATAAGATATTCCGGCAGATTACCGGCACCACTCCGATGTCATTCCGAAAGTCAAAAGTATAGCCGGATAATGAAGGTAGGCGCTATTTCTTCAAGGATAATTCGGAAAACTTCGCTATAGCATTAAGGAAAGCTGCATTTTCCCAAAGAATTCTGTCCTTCACAGTATCCTCAATGCATGCCTTTTCTACAAGAAGCAGAGTACTTCTCAAGCAATAAAGCGAATGCAGTGAGCCATAGAGCAACCGGTCGGCATTTATTTCCCGGAGCAGCTTTTCTATGACAAAAAGCAGATCCTTAAGACCCGAAGTATCAAAAAACAGATTCCTGCGTGAGTTAAAATGCTCCTTCAAAGCTACTAATTCGGCATAGCGTGCAGTCAGCAGCAGCACTGTGTTATTGGGATGGCTGCGAAAAAAAGCTGATATTTCATCCACGGAAGGCGCGACGGGCTGTATCAGGTAATTAAGCCTCTCATCTTCAAGCCGCACCGAAAGAAACAGCGGAAGCCCAAACTCATGAAGAAGGCTGCATAATTCCTCTACGGGCTTGTCGGAGAGTCTGTAACCATGATAATCGGGGTATATCTTTACACCCTTGATATCAAACATCCTCAATCCTCTTTGTATATCTTCTTTGAGCTGCGGAAGTGTGGGGTTCACAGTAAGGATATGATGGTAGTGTGAATCCCTTATTGTTTCATGTAGTTCTTCATCACCCTCAAAGGGGTCGTTGTAAAAAATGCTGTTCAAGGATGAAACGTAACCAACATCAATTCCGTTTTCCTTGTGCACTTTCTTAAGATCTTCAAAGGTATTTTTGTATAATTTCCTGAAGGGCCAGTTACCCAGCACGCAGTTTACGTCAACTCTGCCCATTGCAATAAACTCCTGTCAAATATTCTGAGTGCATTATTGTAGAAAATCATAGCTTTTTGATCCCGGGTCAGGTCAGCTTCTTCCACTTGGCCGAGATTGACCAGGAAAGATCCGATCATATCGGTTCCGAACAATATCCTTTCATGCCCTAGCTGCTTTACTGTATAGTCAAGCTCGTCCCTGCGGAAAAGTGAGCCTGAAATGTCCACGTATACATTTTTACAATTGCGTATCGGTTTAATGCCGTTGTAGCAGTTGCCTCCCAGATGGGCCATGATGATCTTCGCTTCAGGATACCTTTCTGCAAGCTTTGCAACATTGGTGCCGAGGGACTCATACTCCAGCTGGCCGATTGCTTTATGAAAAGCGTGTATCAGCATCGGGATCCTATAATCGATACATTTTTCCACGAGGGGAAACACTGACGGATGATCGCATAAGGTAGCGACCCATAGCTTCATGCCTGCCATACCGTACTTTTCGACACCATTCTTCAGAACAGCCAGACTGTTTGCATTAGCAGGGTTTACATAACAATAACCTTCGATGCTGTTCTTATTTTCAGCCATGAATTTATACACTTCAAGATTCAGTTCGTCTATCTCATCTTTATCCGGATAGACCCCACCAAGGCCTGAAACATATATTTTGGTTATGTCATAGAGTGCAGCGGCTTTCAGCAGCTCCTCCCTGTTTTGCCGGTATGTACCTTTCCAGATATGGGCGTGAACATCGATAAGCACTGGTTTGCAACCTCCGTTGTCTCTTGCTTATAAAAATAATATCAAAAAAATATGCCGCAATATAGATGAATTTATCTGTAAAATTAGCATATACGATATATATTTTATTATAACAGATTCAAACGTAATGTGTTTCAGGTTCGGTGGGTAGCGCAGTGTAATTCTCTTTAATATGCTAACTTTAACAGCAAATTAATCAAGATTTTACTGACGGTCTTATCTATACTGGGTAATGAAGTCTATATTTTTACTCCACAGATAGCGCCGGTTAGTTAATGCTTCAGCAATGGAAAGGTGGGAAACCGTTTGTATAACAAAACAGCAGGAATTGGATTAATAGGCTGCGGCATGATTGCGGACTGGCATGCCAATGCCGTTTCAAAAATCAGTGCGGCCCGGCTTGTAGGGGTCACCGACCTGAACAAGGAAGCAAGGCTGTCATTTGCCGGCAGATACGGCGTCAGGGCTTTTGATTCTGTTGAAGAAATGCTAGCGTATAATGAAATTGATATTCTAAACATCTGTACACCAAGCGGGCTTCATGCGCCGCTTTCCATTAAGGCGGCAAACGCAGGCAAGCATGTGATCATTGAAAAGCCCATGGCCCTGAACCTGAAGGAAGCGGATGAGGTCATTGCCGCCTGCAGGAAAAACAATGTCAAAATGGAGGTCATATCGCAGCTTAGGTTTACAGATGCCGTCGGTAAGCTGAAAAATGCAGTGGATGAGGGATTACTCGGCAGACTTATATCCGGTGACGTCTACATGAAATATTACCGTTCCCAGGAGTATTATGACAGAGGCGGATGGAGAGGCACCATGAAAATGGATGGCGGCGGAGCTTTGATGAATCAGGGGATTCATGGGATAGACCTGCTTTTGCATGTCATGGGACCTGTAAAGAGTGTCTTTGCGAACACGAGAACTCTTGCCAGAAAAATAGAGGTGGAGGATACAGCGGCAGCGCTGCTTGAATTTGAAAACGGCGCCCTTGGCGTGATACAGGGTACGACATCAATTTTTCCCGGATCTCCGAGAAGACTGGAGATATGCGGTGACAGGGGGACAATCACACTTGAGGAGGATACCATTACCGGTTGGAGCATAGAGGGCAGAGAGCTTCCAAAAGATGTGGCTCTCGGTCACACAAAGGCTTCATCGGCAAGCAACCCTGCCGGTATGGGCCTTGAGGGACATATACTGCAGATTGCCGATATGGTCGGGGCTGTAATGGAGGACAGAAGGCCCCTGGTAGATGAACATGAGGGCAGGAAGCCCATAGAGCTGATCATGGCCATATACGAGTCTTCACGGACCGGAAGGCTTATTGAGTTTCTTGAAGCATAGAAATTTATAAAAGTCCAGATATATGCAAAATTGAAACAAATGTGAAGCGAATTTTCTTAAAAATGCTGATTTTAGCAGCAAATAAGTTGAGATTCGGCAAGGAAAGAATCCTATAATAGAGATAACGGAAAAATCATTTATATGAATAGAATACAACATAGGAGTGGGTTATGATGAGTAAACTTGCGCTGTTTGGCGGAGAAAAAGCTAAAAAGACACCTTACGGAGAGGGAAAACGGTTTGGTGAGGAGGAGCTGATCCAGCTGAAAGAAGCCCTTGATCAGGATACGCTTTTTTATTGGTACGGGACCAAGGTGAAGACCTTTACCTCAAAATTTGCGCAGATGTACGGCAGTAAATATTGCGTTGCAGCGTCTTCATGCACGGCCGCCATTCATGTGGCCCTGGGCGCTGTGGGCGTTTCCGCCGGAGATGAAGTGATAACCTCCCCCATTACGGATATGGGATCGGTTATAGGGATATTATTCCAGAACGCAATACCGGTATTTGCAGATTTGAAGCCTTATTCCGCAAATATGGACCCGGAATCCATTGAAGAGAAAATAACGGAAAAAACCAAAGCGATTATTGTAGTACACCTTGCCGGAAATGCGGCGGACATGGACCCTATCATGCGTATAGCAAGGAAGCATGGAATAAAAGTAATTGAGGATTGTGCCCAGAGCTATATGTGTTATTATAGAGGGAGACTCGTAGGGACTATCGGCGATATCGGGTGTTTCAGCGTGAATGATTTCAAACACATATCCGCGGGCGATGGCGGAATGTGCATCATGAATGACGAAGACCTTTACCTGAGGGCCTTCAAATTTGCTGATAAAAATTATAACCGGCTGCCTCAGAAGGGCGTGGTCAGGGAAATCGAGTTCCTGGCCCCCAATTACCGAATGACTGAGCTCCAGGGAGCGGTTGGAATCGCCCAGCTGGATAAGCTGGAGTCCATATGCGCCAGGCGGAATGCCTATGGCGACGGAATTACAAAAGGCATCAGTGGTCTGCCGGGCATCTATCCTCCGGAAATTCTCGAGGGCGGAAAAAGCTCCTACTGGTTTTACATGTTCAGAGTTGATGAGAAGCAGGCAGGCGCCAGCAGAGATGAATTCTGCAAAGCACTTGAAGCGGAAGGAGTATCCTGTCAGCCGGGGTATATTCCTACCTGTGTGTATGAGTATGAGCTATTTGCCAATAAGACGGCTTATGAAGGGACAAACTGCCCCTTTGACTGCAAGCATTATGGAAAGGAAATCAATTACTGCAAGGGAATGTGCCCTGTTGCGGAAGAGATACTGAATACGGCGATTCGTATAACGGTAAGTGAATTTTTCACAGAACAGGACATGAAAGAAGTTATTGAAGCAATAAGGAAGGTATCCGATCACTACAGCTGCCTGTAAAAAAATGATTTTATGCCCTTTGGAGTACAGCGAAAGGAACGAAGGTTACTATGACGAGTAAATTGGCGATATTCGGAGGACCTAAGGCGGTTCTCGAACATCCGGAAGATATGTTCAAATGGCCTATTGTTACCAGGGAGGATGAGGAAGCCGTATTGGATGTGCTGCGGAAAGGCAGTATGTCCGGTGTTGATGTCACCATGAAATTTGAAGATGATTTCGCAAAATGGCAGGGGACAAATTATGCCCTTGGTTTCAATAACGGGACGGCAGCTCTGCACACCGCCATGTTTGCATGCAGGGTAGGAATAGGCGACGAAATAATTTGTCCGAGCATAACTTACTGGGCTTCGGTGACATCCGTGTTTTCACTTGGCGCAACGGTTGTATTCGCCGACATTGATCCGGACACGCTTTGCATTGCTCCTGAGGACATAGAAAAGCGCATAACCGGGCGGACAAAAGCAATCATGGCGGTACATTATCTCGGACATCCTGCAGACATGGACCGGATAATGGAAATTGCAAGGAAGCACAAAATCAAGGTTATTGAAGACGTGTCACACGCACAGGGCGGCCTATATAAGGGAAAGAAGCTCGGCACCATCGGCGATGTGGGAGCTATGTCGCTCATGAGCGGAAAATCGTTGGCCGTGGGTGAAGCCGGGATGCTTGTAACCAATGATCTTGAGATTTTTGAAAGGTCCAGGGCCTTTGGGCATTATGAAAGATTTGAAAAGGATATCCGGACAGAAGAATTGAAGCCTTATATGGGACTGCCCCTTGGAGGCTTCAAATACAGGATGCACCAGATGAGCTCAGCAGTGGGAAGAGTACAGCTCAAATACTATGATGAGCGCTGCGTTGAAATAAGAAAAGCAATGAACTATTTCTGGGATCTGCTGGAGGGTGTACCAGGAATACGGGCGCATAGAACAGCAAAGGATTCGGACAGCAATATGGCCGGCTGGTATGCGCCCCATGGAATATTCCGGTCAGAGGAACTGGGAGGGCTGTCCGTATCACGCTTTGCGGAGGCAGTTGCCGCTGAAGGCGACTATTTCTGTTATCCGGGATGCAACGCGGCATTGCATACCCATTCCCTGTTTAGCTCCTGTGATGTTTACGGCCACGGAAAGGCCACAAGAATTGCCAATGCAAACAGAGACGTAAGGGAGCTTGACCGCAGTCTTCCCGAAAGTGAAAAAGTCAGTGCAAGGGTTTTCGGGATCCCATGGTTTAAGCATTATAGGCCTGAAATCATAGCGCAGTACGCCAATGCATACCGAAAAGTTTCTGAAAATTATGAGGAGCTTCTGAAGGAAGATGGAGGCAATCCACAAAATCTGGGGGTATGGCATTTTTTTAACGCAAAAAAATCATAACGAGAAGGGTGATACGGAATGTACAGGATTGGAATAGTAGGTTCTGACAACAGTCATGCAGATGCGTTTTCCATGTTGGTTAACCTGCCGGATGAAAAAACCGGTGAGTATCTTTATCCGGATTGCAAAGTGACGGGAATATTTGGACTTGATAAGGAAAGGACGCAGCAAGTGGCGGCGGATGGGAAAATTGATTTTATAGCTGAAAGGCCGGAGGATTTACTGGGCAAGGTGGATGCGGTGATGGTGGTTTTCCGGCATGGAGGCCTCCACGCGGAGTATGCGCTTCCGTTTATCGAGGCAGGCATTCCGGTGTGGATTGACAAGCCCTTTACTATAAGCAATCAAGATGCAAAAAGGATCATCGGCGCTTCAGCCAAATATAACACGCCGGTAACGGGAGGATCTACCTGCAAATATGCCTATGATGTTCTTATGATCAGGAATGCCGTGGAAAACTATAACCGCATCGGCAAGATCAAATCCGCCATGATAAATTTTCCCGCGGAGCTCGTCAATGAATACGGCGGACTTTATTTTTACGGAGCGCATCTGGTTGAAATGACCCTGGCTGCATTTGGCTATGACCCCAGGTCAGTCACGGCAAGCGAAAAAAACGGAAATGTTGTGGCCGTGGTTAAATATGACGCTTTCCAGGTTGTGATGAATTTTATTCCCGAAGCCCGGGAGTATTACGCGGTGGTATTTGGCGAAAACGGTACAATGCTTAGGGAGATCGATATCAATATTTCCTACAGGCTGGGGTTTGAGAAGTTTGCAGAAATGCTCAGGACCGGCAAAACGCCTCTTCCCTTAGAGTATTTATTTACGGCGGTCGTACTTTTAAACGGAGTTGTTGAGTCGTATACTTCAGGGGTTGAAGTAAAATTGGATACTGCCTTATAGTTAAGGAAGCATTCCTTCAAGGAAAGGACCGGCTATGTTTAAAAAAGGTGTGATAACCGACGAGATTTCACAGGATTTTACTGCTGCGGCGGAATTGGCTTTGAAGTACTCGCTGGATGGGATCGAAATCAGATCGGTATGGGAGAAAGGCCCCCATGAACTTGACAAAACGGATATAAAAGCAATCAAAAAGGTTGTTCAATCCGCAAAGCTTGAAGTTTGCGGGATTAGCGCTCCTTTTTTCAAGTGCTCCCTGGATGACGGGCAGGAATATCATTACCATATGGAAATTCTGGAAAAATGCATCGCCCTTGCGGAGCAATTGAAAACAGGACTGATCCGGGGATTTACTTTTTGGAACAAAGGAGATTTTGAGAAGGATCTTGAGAAAATAATCTGCAAATATGAAAAGCCTGTAAAACTGCTGGAAAGGGCAGGGATGACACTGGCGCTGGAAATGGACCCGGGTGTCAATGCCACCAATGCTTCAAGGGTCAGAAAGGTCGTGGAAAGCATCAATTCTCCTCATGTCAGGGCGCTGTGGGACCCCGGAAATGAAATATATGACCCTCAGCACGAGGACCCTTTCCCCGCCGGCTACAATATAATCAAGCCCTTTATGGTGCATATGCACCTCAAGGACGCAAAAAGGACGGAGAGCGGCAATGCCGTATCCGTACCGGTCGGGGAAGGGCAGGTAGATTACAGGGGCCAGTTCAAAGCCTTGATTGCCGACGGATATAACGGATATGTAGTTCTTGAGACACACTACCGGCCGAAGCATGACATCAGCGAGGAACTCATGGCGCTTCCGAAAGGACATGCCTTTTCATATCTGGGCCTGGAAGCAACGGAAGAGTGTCTGATAAAATGGGACAGACTTTTAAGAAGTTTGTGAAGACGGCGATGAGATAATAATAGTATAGGCAGGGAAATAAAAAGGGGCGGCTTTATTGGGCGCTCTTTTTTATTTCCATAATATGTTTACAAATATCACACCGTTTTATCATTATGTACAGATATCAGATGGAATTGAATTTAGGTTTATGATGATTGTGATTCAGTCCCTATATATGAGAAAAATGCATATGGCACATAAGTATTCTCTATACTAATTAATTTTTATTTGCTGTAAAATGTAATATGCATAAATAGAATCCGGACAAATATCTTCGTGCCTTATCATAATAAAAGAGTTATGTAAACAAATTTAAAAATTAACCGAGGGGAGAAAGAAAAATGAATGTTTTATCAAAAAAGACAAAGCGGTTTCTGTCTCTGGTAATTACTGTCCTCATGGTGTTGAGTCTGCTGCCGTCAGGGATACAGGCGGTAAAAGCGGAGACGCCGCCTGTCACGGGTGACTTTGACAGTGCATACGCGGCGGGAGCAGTAACGATTGACGGCGCTGCAGACGAGGCAGGATGGCGGATCAGACAGGAACTGACGGACGGAGTGACTGCCAACACCAGCAATACCGCCACATTCGGTTCGATGTGGGATGAGAATTATCTTTATATTGCCTTCGATGTCACTGATGCAAGCAAGGCAACCACAGGAGGCGAATTGTGGGAGGTTGATTCTGTGGAGGTCTATATCGACGGTGATTTCTCACGGACTTACAACAATCACAGCATACAGTACATATTCAAACAGGGAGACCCGGCGGTATATGCGTTTAATGATGCCCTGAGTCCTACGGAAGTACAGGCATATACCCAAGGAGTTCTTCATGCGACGACAGATACGGATACCGGGTATACTATGGAAATAGCGATACCCTGGTCAACAATAGGAGGGATGGCGGCGCCAGCCGGCAAGGCAATCGGAATAACCGCCCATATAAATGACAGGGACGTAGACGCGGGAGGCAACATCACAGTTGATACGATCGGGTATACCGAATCCCATGGTGACGGGGATTGGTGCGACGCATCAAACTGGGCAAAAATGACGCTTGCAGAAAATGGCGATCCTTCCCGGCTGGCAACGCCTGTTACCTATAATTTCAGCAGTTTGGACGGGCTGGATGGCATAACAGATCCGCAGACCGACTGGTCCTTCCGGGCTGGTTCCTATTCTTTTCAACAGGATATTCAAACCTATGGGTATCATACGGAAAACTATGACCTCAATAACAGATATGCCGATTTTAACTTTAAGGTCCCTTCCGAGGGGAATTATGCATTGAAATTTAAGGGGTTTCTTGCAGGCGGCGGAGGTATCTGCGATATCAAGCTTGACGGACAGACCGTAGGGCAATATGATTTCTTCGGCGGAGGCGCATACGGAGAGCTTAAATTCCTCTCCAACATGTATCTGGCCTCGGGTTTTCATGTACTGACAATAACGCCGGTCGGCAGGTCTGCAGGTTCCTGGGGATACAACATTTATGCCAATCAATTTGCGCTTGATCTGCCGGCTTCCAACACGGCAGTGTATGATTTCAAGAGGCTCGGCGGACTGGAGGGTGTGACGGATCCGCAGGATGGCTGGTTTCTTTTGGAAGACACCTGTTCCGACGGACATTCTTTTGATAACGCCTATGGCTATCATGCTGAGAACTATGATGATCCGACAACGACGTCTGATGAATATTATCTGGATGAGGACGGAAACCCAATAGAAAGATATTCAAGCTTCAGCTTCGAAGCGCCGGCCAACGGAGATTATGAATTCATGTTCAGAGGCTTTCTGGCGGGCGGCGGAGCAATTTGCGACATATCTGTCGATGACGCTGTATACGGCCGGTATGACTTTTTTGGCGCAGGTGTATTCGGCGATTTGAAACCCCTTCCGGGAATGTATCTTTCCAAAGGAACACATACGCTGAAGATAAAACCTGTCGGTCATGCGATCAATCCCTTAAATCCGGAGGACCCTGAAGATCCTCTTAATTCCTGGGGCTTCTGCATCTACGCCAACCAGTTCGTAATAGAGCAGCAGCCTAAACCGGCGTCGCTCAAGCTGGGGCTTGAGCATACTTTCATGGTTGAAGGACAAAGCCAGCAGGTCCAGCTTAACGGTGTCATGGACGACGGCACGGCTGCTCTCTTCGGTAATGCCGCCAAGAACTATACCAGCAGCAATCCTGCCGTTGCCTCGGTAGATCCCCGGACGGGAGCGGTTACTGCAGTCTCAACCGGCGCTGCACTGATCATTGCCGAAGTAACACTGAACGGAGTTACGCTCAATCGGGGGATCAAGGTAACGGTAATTACACCGGAGGATGCAGATATCAGGCTTACTGCAGACAGAACCCTCCTCATCGTCGGTGATTCGGCACAGATGAGGTTGGCCGGCTCATATAAGGGATTTCCTGTGGATATGCCGCAGGATAGTATAGATGTAAACGTCAGTGATGACTCAATCATAGCAATTGACAGCAACAACCGGATTACGGCGTTAGCCGTTGGGAATGCTGCCATACTGGCCGATGTTACATTCGGGACTGTGACAAGACAGCTTTCCCTTGATATTTCAGTAGAAGAGCTGGGGCTTGATACCGTTGCGCTTACTGCCATTTGCCCGGCGATATACACGGGGCAGACGACAAATCTTGCTGTGGAAGGAATTATGAATAACGGTGACGAGGCTGACCTGAGCGGCGCTTCAATTTCATACAGCAGTAAAAATCCTGATATTGCAGCCGTAGACGAAGTCAGTGGACTTGTAACGGCTGTCTCACCCGGGACGGTCACAATGGATGCCGTTGTCACACTGAACGGCGTTACGGCTAACTGCAGTAAGGATATTACGGTAATTGATATTGCAACGCTAAAGGGTGTAAAAACAAAGGCGTCTCTTTATACAACTGAAAAAATTGCCGCAGCCAGGGAAAATATCGGATTATACGAATGGGCGGCAGCGGAAAGGGATAATGCGGTTGCAGCCGCCGACAGGTTCGTGGCTTTGGGAGACGAATTTTTATGGAATACCGTAACATCCCAATTGCTGCCCAGAAGCTATACGGTCAATAATGATGCGGGAAGCCCTACCTCCGGTAAGGATATCTATACCAAAACAGGCACAAACTATCCGTGGATTATTGACGTTGCAGACCATCCGTGGAAGATTCAGGACCCCATATCGAAAGAGTATTTCCCTACAAATGACTTTGAGGCATATTACAAAGGCGGGCTCGATGTACATGGAAACTTTGATCCTGTAAAAGCTAAACAGCATAATGAGGAACTTATAGCAAACGGCGGTACGGGTAATCTGGTAAATATCCTGGAGCCCGGCAAAGGAGCCGGCTGGGGTGTTGATGACGGCTACGGCTTCATCGACGTCGGCGGCACCAAATATTTGTTTATCGCATACTATAACCATTGGCTGTGGTACAGCGGCGGTGTGAATAATTACGGTTTTATCCAAAGAGCATTGGATTCATTCAGAGATGCCTACCTGTATACGGGTGACGAAAAATATGCCCGCAGCGGAACAATACTTCTTGACAGGATAGCGGACGTTTATCCGTCCATGGACAGCAGCGTTTACAAGGTCAATGACGGATTCCTTAACTCCAATGGCGGGACCGGGCTGGGAAAAGTTGTCGGTTCGATATGGGAGACCGTACTGGTGCCCTCATTTATCCGGGCCTATGATGCTTTCTTCCCCGGAATGGACGACCCTTCCATCACCGGCTTCCTGAGTGAGAAAGCATCGCAGCACGGACTTACGAATCCCAAGCTGTCTGCCGGTGCAGTAAGAATGAACATTGAGAACGGGATCTTAAGGCAGGTGGTACCCGGGGTGGAGAGCTGCCGGCTTGAAGGCAACACCGGCATGCAGCAAAGCTGCGTAGCACTGGCAGCCGTTGTTATGGATTCCCTTCCGGAGACAAAGGAATGGCTGGATTTTGATTTCAGACAAAGCGAGCTGACCAGCTCTCCGAGAAGCGTTACGGGAGGCAATTTATGGCCGATATTGGTTGATGATGTGGACCGGGACGGTCAGGGCAACGAAGCGGCTCCGGGTTATAACGCCCTCTGGCTTGACCAGCTTAAACAGGTTGCCGATGTAATCGACGGTTATACACTGGAGGGACTTGATTTTAATGCGGACCTTTATAAAAACCCTAAATTCATCAAGATGTTTACAGCCTTCTACCCGTTGATACTATCAGGCCGTTATACGGCACAGATCGGCGATACGGGAGCGGTTGGCAATCCTTCCGTCATTGCAAGCGGAGACGATTGCATCCAGGGCTTTATTAAAACCAATGACCCTATCCTTGCCCAGATGGCGTATTATCTTAAGCATAATTCGACAGACGGCATTCATGCAAATATCTTCACAAGGGGTCCCGAGAAGGTAGCGGCGGATATTCAGGCCGTTATCGACGCAAAAGGGGAACTCAGCCTGAGTTCCGGCAACATGACAGGTTTCGGGTTTGCTGCGCTGAGAGACGGTGTAAACTATTTAAAAAGCCCCGGTATCCTATACCCGTTCAGCAATATGAACATTGTTGAGCAGACGGCAGATTTGAAATACTTCAGCGAATCCGGGACAGAGCAGTTTGAAGCGCTTACCGACGGCAATCAGATAACCTTCGGCTTTAACGTCGCAAAAGGCGGCGACTATGAGGTGGACTTGAGGACTTTCAAAGCTACGAGTTACGGGATCTATGATATCTATGTGGATGACCGGCTGCTGAATACTTACGACTTCTACGGCGGTTCTGGAGCAGGCTATCAGTTTGAGCCCATAGGCAATATAACACTTGCTGAGGGAACTCATACCATTAAGTTTGTCGGGAACGGTAAAAACCCAAATGCCGGGGACTCATATAAGATGGGCCTGATAGAGCTTGCGGTTCTTGACGGTGAAGCCCGGGCAATCAGGGATAACCAGGACCATAGAGGCGATACGCGGCGTGATGACTGGATATATTACGGCAGCAACGGAGGGCATGGACATGCGGATACCCTTAACCTCGGAATGCACGCCTTCGGACTGGATATTGCCCCCGATCTTGGATATCCGGAGTTTACCGGGGAAGATCCCATGAGATTGGAATGGGTAAGCAATACAATCAGCCATAACACCGTGGTTGTGGACAAATCAAAGCAGAGCCCGCAGACAGTGGGACAGCCAAAGCATTTTGACGACAGCGACGGCGTAAAGCTAATGGACGTCGACGCGCCGGGGGTTTACAGTCAGACGCAGATGTACAGGCGGACTACGGCGATGATTAAGGTGGATGGTGAAAATTCGTATACCCTGGACCTGTTCAGGGTTAAAGGCGGCAATGACCATTATTACAGCTTCCACAGCACCGACGGGACGGTATCGACAGAGGGGCTTGACCTTACGGTTCAATCTGCCGGCACCTATGCCGGACCTGATGTGGAGTTCGGCGACAGGAAAGATAGTGTGTCAGGATGGGGATATATGGGCAGCGGATTCCATTATCTGAAAAATGTGGAGAAGCAGAGCGATCCTCAGAACGGATTCAGTATTGACTGGAAAATCAACGATTTCAGGAATATACTTCCGGTAAAGGATGACATTCACCTGAAGCTTACAATGCTGAACGATGTGAGTGATGTTGCGCTGGCAGACGGAGTTCCGCCGCAAAGGTCAAATAATCCGGAAACTCTCCGGTATATGATCGCTCACAGAAAAGGCAGTAATTTAAACAGTTTGTTTACGGCAATATACCAGCCATACAAGGACAGTCCGTTCATTGAGTCCATGACAACCGTACCCGTTGAGTCTGACGGCAGCGAAGTAACGGACGGCAGTGCCGTAGCGGTAAAGGTTGTTCTGAAAAACGGCAGGACGGATTATATAATCAACGCCCTGGATGCAACCAGGGCCTATACTGTTGCCGGCAAGATAGAGTTCAAAGGCTTCTTTGGAGTTTATTCCGAAAAAAACGGAAAGCAGATCTACGGATATATCAATGACGGGACCGTCATAGGCAATGTTCATACGGATATGGGCAGCGTAAGCGGGACTGTGGCTGACTTTACCAGAGATTTGAGCAGTGATAATGAAATAACCGCTCAGCTTGCCTCAAACGGTATTGATCTGAATAATCTTGCAGGCAGATATATCTATGTCGAAAACGACGGAATACGCAATGCAAGCTACCAGATAAATAATGCGAGCCGGATCGACGATACGCATATTGCGCTGGGAATCGGCGATACGACGCTGATAAGGAGCTATAGCGACGCAAAGGATTTTGCCAAAGGGTATATCTATGATGTAGCCGTTGATTCGGAATTCAAGATACCTCTGTCAAAAGAGCAGGATGTTAATACGACACCTACACCAACCCCGACAGTATCACCAACCCCGACACCTACACCAACCC
>JAEZCO010000118.1 GCA_023433505.1 Bacillota bacterium
GATTCACTTACATTATACCATAATACCCAAAGTTAAGAAATATATTTTCAAAGAAAAAATGATATCTGCTGATATCATTTTCCTTTGAGTTTCTAATTGTAATTTACCCGATCTTGAGCAAGAACCGCTTATAGCTAGGCAGCCTTTTGATAATCTCTCTAATATTTCAACGGCCTATTTTGATGCCTTGTTATATTTCAAATGCGCCTTCTCTGAATTTCATCAGGTAATTCATACAGAAATCGTCTTTACCGGCCAAAGCTTCAGCAGCATAAACGAAGGTCATCAGCTTCTTGTCCATCGGATCGAGGATGGCGCCGTCCATACCGGCCATTATAGCAGCTACGGCGAAGGTTTGATTCATTACCTTTCTGGCGGGAATTCCGAAAGAGATGTTGCTGAGACCGCAAGTTATATGTACTTCCGGGAACTCCGTCTTCACCTTGCGGATGGTTTCGATAGCCACCGTACCGTAATGTGAGCCGGTACCGATGGGTCTTACCATTGGGTCGATGTAAATATCTTCAAGCTTCATTCCCAACTTTGTAAGCTTGGTGATAAGCCTGTTGGCAATGATAACTCTGTCTTCGACTGTTTCGGGCATACCGGTATCATCCATGCAAAGTGCGACTATGCCGGTATTGTATTCAAGAATCATAGGAAGTACTGCTTCATATCTTTCTTTTTCATCGGTGATGGAATTGATCAAGGGTTTTCCGTTTTTGTTTGCCTTTAAGCCTTTGGCAAGAGCAAGAGGGTTTGGCGAGTCAATGGCAAGAGGGGCGTCTATAACTTCCTGTACGGTTTTAACCAGCCACTCAAGTCTTTCCGGTTCATCGTTTATAAACATGCCTGCATTGAGGTCGATAAAGGTGGCGCCTGCCTCGTACTGCTTTTTTGCAAGGTCCTGAATAGCGGCCGCATCATAATTTTCCATTGCAGGCCTTATTGCTTTCAAGGTACTATTGATTTTCTCGCCGATAATAATCATTTCAAAAAACCTCCATCATAATTTATAACATAATTTATTATAGCCTAATTATATCTTAATAATAATAAATGTGAAGCTTAAGAGGACTAATCGCATACAAAATACAAAAAAAAGCGGAAAAGTACCAAGAAGCAAAATATTTTTCAATACCTTGATTGTAGAAAATAGTAGTATATAAATAGGATAGAGGACACACTCATAGAAAGAAGTGCGTTTGGTTAAACAAAGAGACGGTGCGCCAAGGAGAATCCGATGGAATTGGAATCAAACCTGAAGAATGCTTACAGCGAAGCTTACAAGATCGCTTGTGAGAAACTTAAAAAGCTTGATTGGGATGAAGTAAGCATTAACACCAATTCTGTTTTTGATAGCAAATCACAGTCATTGCTATTGAAGTACCTTAACAGGGAATACAGGGTACACTGTCCTACAGGGGACGTGACCTGTAAAAGTATGGAAGACGGAGTGACAACTACAGTAAAGGTATTGCTGCTGCATTATTTGATAAATGCCAATATAAGGCCATTATCGGGTAAACTGATATCATTTAAGGAAATAAAGGGCGGAGGGGCCATATATTATCAAACCTTCCAGAAGAGGGCCATTCAGCCTTTGATAAAGACCTTCGGGCAAGCTGCCGGAAGGCTTTATAATGCAGGAGCGAAGCTGGGAGGGACGGCAGAGAAATTTGGAAACGCGGCGGTTACACTAAGGATTTTTCCACTGGTACCCATTACATATGTGATTTGGCAGGGAGATGAAGAAGTACCGGCCAATGCCACCATACTTTTCGACGACTCGGTTACAAGTTTTTTACCGGGGGAGGATATAGTACTGGCAGCAAGCTTTGGCACATATGAGCTGATGAAAGGCTAAAGGGCATTAAGCCCAATGAATTTGGCCATTGCTGAAGCAGAATCACTAAGGATATTTAATTAAGGAGGTAAGTGGAATATGAAAATTGCAGTTTCGGGAAAAGGCGGCGTCGGGAAGACCACAGTATCAGCGAATCTGGCAAAGCTGTTTGCAAAAAGAGGCTTTAATGTATATGCGGTGGATGCTGATCCGGACAGCAGTCTGGGCCTTGCACTTGGCATAGACGAAGCGGTTCTTGCCGGTATAAAGCCTGTGATCGAGATGAAGGATGCTATCGGCGGAAGAATGGGTGACGGAGCCCTATACACACTGAATCCGGAAGTAAACGACATGGCTGACAAGTTCAGCGTAAATATAAACGGTATTAAATTTTTGAGAATGGGCGGAATAAAAAAGGGCGGGTCCGACTGCTACTGCCGTGAAAATACCTTTCTGAAGGCACTGGTGAACTCACTGCTGCTGGACACAAGGGATGTTGTGATCCTTGATATGGGGGCCGGTATTGAGCACCTGACCAGGGGGACTTCCAAAGGCGTGGACCTGATGCTGATCGTAACAGAGCCCGGACAGTCAAGCGCGCAGACGGCAAGGATCGTTGAAGGCCTAGCCAGGGAGCTGGAGATAAAGGAAGTAAGGTTTATTGCAAACAAAATAAGGACGGAACGGGAAGAGGCGTTTGTCAAGGAACGTTTCAAGCCTGAAGAACTGCTGGGGTTATTGCATTATGACGAAGGCATCAGTGAAAAGTCCATGGGCTTGAATGTAAATCCCACGGAGATAGACAGCCCGGAGCTTGAAAAAGTTCTTTTAAAAATAATAGAAACAACGGTAAGTAACTAATTTTGTAATGGAGGAAAAACTATGTCGACACAGGAATTCAACAGACGAACTGTTGATCCGGCAGCCAATGAGATGCTGGGGGTAGCGGAAGAAGCAAAGATTTTAACTTCATGGGACAGGTATAAAGCACAGCAGCCTCAATGCAAATTCGGCCAGACAGGGATATGCTGCCGTATATGCATACAGGGACCCTGCAGGATAATCCCTACGAAGCCCGGTCAGGACAAGGGTATTTGCGGCGCAGATGCATTTACCATTGTTGCAAGGAATCTTGTCAGGTATATTGCAGGAGGAGCATCAGCCCATTCGGATCACGGCAGGGAAATAGCCAATACACTGCTTCATACGGCTGAAGGTCATGCACCCGACTATAAGATAACCGATAAGGCGAAGCTTTTGAAGGTTGCCAAAAAGGTGGGGGTTGAAACCGAGGGAAGAGAAATTAATGACATCGCCCGCGATGTTGCAATAAAAGCACTGATGGATTTCGGCAAATATGATTCCGAGCCATGTACATGGCTGGACTCAACCATTGATGAAGAAAGAAGACAAAAATTCAAACATACCTCCATCGCACCGACGGCTATTGACAGGGCAGTAGTTCAATTGCTGCACCAGACGCATATGGGAAATGATGCAGATCCGGTCAATATTATCTTCGGCGGGCTTAAGGCTGCTCTTTCCGATTATGTAGGAATGAGCCTGGCTACTGATTTGACGGATATACTTTTCGGTACTCCCGAGCCGGTTATTACTGAGGCAAATCTGGGAGTTCTGGACCCTGATAAAGTGAATATAGCAGTGCACGGTCATAATCCCCTGTTAAGCCAGATGGTTGTTTATGCCGCAAGAGAGCTGGAAGGCGAAGCAAAAGCAGCCGGCTCAAAAGGAATCAATATCGTAGGTATCTGCTGCACAGGAAACGAGGTACTGATGCGTGAAGGCGTCCCTACAGCCACCAATTTCGGTTCACAGGAGCTTGCCATCATGACCGGTGTTTTGGATACAATGGTCATGGATGTCCAGTGTATAGCTCCCGGCGTTAAGGATGTCTGCGACTGCTTCCATACTCAGCTGGTATCCACATCCAATATAGCAAAAATACCTGGCTCCTACCATATTGACTTTAATGAAGCAACAGCGATGGAGGATGCCAGAAAGATCGTCAGCTTGGCAATAAAGCAGTATGCAAAGAGAAAGCCCGAGCTTGTTAAAATACCTCAGTTCAAAAAACAGGTAGTGGGCGGTTTCAGTATGGAAGCCATGATGGAACTGTTTGGGAAGATTAATCCCGAGTCGCCCATCAGTGTGCTTACCGATGCGATTCTGGCAGGCGAAATCAAAGGCATATGCGCTTTTGCAGGCTGCAACAACCAGAAAACCATCCATGACAATTCAACAATTACAATTGCCAAAGAGCTTGCAAAGAAGGATGTCTTCATGGTTTCCACGGGTTGCGCGGCAGGCGCCTTTGCAAAGGCCGGACTTCTATCCTCGGAAGGCGTTGACGCTTACGCCGGCGAAGGTCTGAAGAAATTTATCAAGCGGCTTGAAGAAAAATCAGGCTTGAATGCGGGACTTCCTCTGGTATTCCATATGGGCTCCTGTGTTGACAACTCAAGAATAGCCAATTTGTGGACTGCAATGGCTCAAAACCTGAATATTTCCGTTCCACAGCTTCCTTTCGTGGCAAGCGCTCCGGAAGCGATGTCTGAAAAAGCAATTTCCATCGGCTCCTGGGTTATTTCCATGGGTATACCATGTCATGTAGGCGTATTGCCTCCCATCGAGGGCAGCGACCTTGTTTATGGCGTAACAACCCAAATCGCCAGAGATGTTTTCGGCGGCTACTTCATATTTGAGACCGATCCTGTGAAAGCTTCCGAAAAACTGCTGGACAGAATCGAAAAGAGAGCATGGAAATTGAAAATACACCGTCGGACTGCAGAGAAATACAACAGCACTCCGGCTGAAGTATACGAAGGTTGAGGAGGGGTGCAAATGGCTAATCATTTATTTACGCAGGCTTATGACGGCGCAGTGATTGCGACCAGTTATGCAGAGATATTATTGAATCAGGCAATTAAGGAATTCGGTGAGGATACTCCCGTCAGCTATCCGGATACGGCGTATAAGCTTCCGGTTATAACGGCATTAAGCGGTGAGGATGTAAAGACTTTAAAGGATCTTGTGCCCATTCTGAACAGGATCAGGACGGAGAAAGTAAGGAAGGATCTTACTTTTGAAGGAGCAAAAACCAGCGGTGAAGCTGCTTTTTATGCGGCCGAAATCATTGAAGCTTTAAGGTATCTGAATGGTCAAAATCCTCACGTTGAGCCCTGGACAGGATTTTTGAAGGATCCGGTTCTCAGGAAATTCGGCATTCAGCTGGTGGATTTTACTATTCCCGGTGTTGCAGTTATCATAGGTAAGGCAAAAGACAGCAAGGCTGCAGCCAAAATGATCAAGGAACTCCAGAGCAAAGGCATGATGCTTATGCTCTGCAATGAAATAATAGAGCAGCTCCTCGAAGAAAATGTAAAACTGGGGATAGATTATATAGCCTTCCCTCTTGGCAATTTTACACAAGCGATCCATGCGGTTAACTTTGCGCTTCGCGGAGGTCTCGCCTTCGGCGGTATTGCACCCGGAAATAAAAAGGCTCAGCTTGAGTATCAAAGAAACCGTGTAAGAGCTTTCGTTTTGGCATTGGGTGACCAGGACGAAGTAAGGGTAGCAGCGGAATTCGGCGCTATCATGCTGGGTTTCCCGGTTATCACCGACCAGCCTTTGAAGGAAGAAGTTCCCGACTGGTATGTTTATGAGCCGGATTATGATAAGATCGTACCCTTTGCGCTTGAATTAAGGGGTATTAAATTGAAAATTGTTGAGATTCCTGTACCGGTAACCATCGGACCTGCTTTTGAGGGCGAGACCATCCGGAAAGCCGATGCCTATGTTGAATTTGGCGGCGGCAGGACCACTGCCTTCGAGCTTGTCAAAATGGTTGGACCTGAGGAGATCGAAGACGGAAAAATCACGGTCGTAGGACCTGAGATCGATGATATAGAAGAGGGCTCAAAGCTTCCTCTGGGATTCTATATCAAAATATACGGCAGGAAGATGCAGGAAGACTTTGAAAGCGTACTGGAAAGAAGAGTCCACTATTTTGTAAATTACGGCGAGGGCTTGTGGCATGTTGCCCAGAGAGATCTGGCCTGGGTCCGCATCAGCAAGGATGCCCATGCAAAAGGCTTCAAGATCAAGCATTTCGGCGAAATCCTGATTGCCAAGTACAAATCCGAGTTCCCGGCAATCGTAGACCGTGTCGAAGTAGTTATCTATACGGACAAGGAACTGGTGGATGAAAAGATAAAAGAAGCCAGAGCCGCTTATGCAAGAAGAGACGAAAGGATGAGGGGCCTCACCGACGAATCCGTTGAGGAATTCTATTCCTGCCTGCTCTGTCAGTCCTTTGCACCGAACCATGTATGCGTAGTTTCTCCGGAACGTGTGGGACTCTGCGGCGCAGTTAGCTGGCTTGATGCCAAGGCGTCTTTTGAAATTACTCCGACCGGACCGAATCAACCCATCAAAAAGGGTGATGCTATTGATGAGAAGAAGGGGATGTGGAAGAATGTAAATGACGTTGTATTCTCATCCTCCAACAGGACGCTTGAAGAAGTCGCGCTCTATACATTAATGGAAATGCCCATGACCTCCTGCGGATGCTTTGAAGCGATCATGGCAATGGTTCCGGAAGCCAACGGTCTGATGATAACTACCAGAGAACACTCGGGAATGACTCCTTGCGGCATGACCTTCTCAACGCTGGCCGGCTCTGTTGGCGGCGGTGTTCAGTCGCCTGGCTTTATGGGGATCGGTAAGAAATATGTTGTCAGCAAAAAATTTATCAAAGCGGACGGCGGACTTGCAAGAATCATCTGGATGCCCAAGGAGTTAAAGGAATTCCTCAGGGAAGACTTCGTAAAGAGAAGTGTGGAAGAAGGCCTAGGGGAAGACTTTATTGACAAGATTGCCGATGAGACCGTAGGTACGGCGTCAGAAGAGATCTTGCCTTTCCTGGAGGAAAAAGGACATCCGGCATTGACAATGGACCCGTTGTTCTAAAGATACCAAGGACATGGGCTGGCAGGCTGCATAGGCCGACTGCCAGCCCATGCAGCCTGGGACACACCTCTCCTCTCTAACAGACGAGTCGAGGGATGTCCCGTTTTGAAGTAAACAGGGGGACGCACTGTACCCTCCGATAAAGGAGTTGGACAATGTTCCCTTTTGATATGTAAATACAATAAAGGAGATGTAAAGAAATTATGGCACTTACTGGATTAGATATTTTTAAACTGCTTCCGAAGAAAAATTGTAAGGAGTGCGGCCAGCCCACATGTCTGGCTTTTGCAATGGCCTTGGCCGGAGCAAAGACATCCCTGGACAAATGCCCCTATGTATCCGAGGAGGCAAAAGAGACCCTGGGTGGAGCAGCCGCACCGCCGATCAAGCTTGTAAAAGTCGGTAAAGTCGGCACTCTCAGGGAAATCGGAGACGAAGTGGTGCTGTTCAGACATGACAAGGCATTCTATCATCCGACCTGCTTTGCTGTAGAAATATCCGATAAATTGACAGGCGCGGAGCTGGAAAGCAAGATCGACAAGGTAAACGGACTTGTATTTGAAAGGGTAGGCCAGACGGTCTCCATCGATTTTATAGCAGTGAGGAATGATTCAGGGAATGCAGATACTTTCGCGGCTGCTGTAAAAGCAGTAGTGGCAAAGACCTGCTTTGCACTTGTTCTTATCAGTGAAGATGTAGCCGCCATGGCAAAAGCCCTTGAAGTAGCCGGGGACACAAATCCGCTGATTTACGCGGCAACGGAAGAAAACCATCAGGGCATGATCGAATTGGCCAAGAAGTACGGCTGCCCTCTTGCTGTGAAAGGTAACGGGCTTGAATCCACCTCCGCGCTGGTTGAAAAAATTTCCGCATCCTATAAGGAATTGGTTATTGATGTGGGTACCAGGCAGCTTTCACAGGCATTGGCCGAAATCACACAGACC
This sequence comes from Bacillota bacterium, assembly GCA_023433505.1. GTDB lineage: Bacteria > Bacillota > Clostridia > Acetivibrionales > DTU013 > MnB-11. The sequence goes on from JAEZCO010000118.1 coordinate 7,783, forward strand.
AGAAGACTGGCTACAAAAAAGAAATACAGGCCTTTCGGCTACCCTATAATTGCCTTTACTTCTGCTTCCGATCCTAGAGAAGAGGTTATAGAAGCCAGCGTATATACCTCAAAATATGCCAGCGTAGTTGTTCTGAAGGCGGATGAAAAATCACAGATCCTGCCCCTGATGGCCCTCAGGATGAACCTTTATACAGACCCGCAGAAACCAAGCCAGGTAGAGCCCAAGGTTTACTCCATCGGCTCGGTTTCAAACAATTCACCGGTTTATGTGACAACCAACTTCTCGCTGACCTATTACACGGTAGAAGGTGAAATATCTGCGAGCAAGATTCCTTCCTATATCATCGCATGCCCTACCGACGGTACTTCGGTACTCACAGCCTGGGCAGCGGGGAAATTCAACGGCGACAAGATTGCTGAATTCCTTACCGCATGCGGAATCGAAGGAATGGTTAACCATAAGAATATTGTAATCCCCGGATATGTGGCTGTCATAAAGGGAGCCCTTGAAGAGAAATCCGGATGGCAGGTTACGGTGGGACCGGCTGAAGCATCAGGATTGCCGGCATTTGCCAAGTCACACTTTTCGTAAGAGCAGTCATTGGTATGAAAAAGGTGATGGGGATGCGATCAATGATCACCGCTACATCTTTTCATACTTAGGTGTGCTGCACAGGCGACATGGTCATTGGCATGAAGGGGAATCTAGTGTAGGGGCGATCACTGGTCGCCCACCATGGAAGGATTAATGGGGAATATAATTTACACTAAAAGGATTATTGCAAGATATCACAGCGAAGATAGAAGAGGAAGCATCACAATATGAAAGAGTACTCGGTCACGATATTACCGGAAAACACAATAGTGCAGGTCACGAGCGGTACCAATCTATTAATGGCTGCAAAAAAAGCCGGTGTAGATATTGAAAGCCCCTGCGGCGGAAACGGTACCTGCGGTAAATGTGCTGTCAAGGTGGTAGAAGGCGACCCGGGTGTTGTCGATGTATCACATCTCCCCGAAGAATTGAAGAGCCTGGGACTTGTCCCGGCATGCAAGGTAAAAGTGAATGGGGATATGGTTGTTGAGGTACCGGGCTTTTCAAGGCTGACGAAGCATAAAGTGGTGCTGGGTACCAAAAAGACCAAATTTGAAAAGGAAAATGATTATTTTTCCTTCAACCCTGTGAACCCTTTGTCAAAAAAGCTGCATATCAAGCTTGAGAAACCCGAGGCCAGCGATTGCATCAATGACCTTGACCGGCTGAAAACAGCCCTGAACAAGCAGTTTGGAATAACGAACCCGAACATTGGACTCACGGCTTTGAGACAGCTTCCCAATGCATTGCGGCAGGGGAATTGGGAAGTTACACTGACAATTGTAGACACAAACCAAAGGACTGAAATAATGAGAGCGGAGCCGGGGATCTCTTCCATGCCGGCTTACGGAATGGCTGTGGATATAGGAACAACAACAGTGGTAGTAAATTTGTTGGATCTGGAGAAAGGTACTGTTATAGGCCGTTCCGGAACCTATAATAAGCAATCCGTATACGGCTCCGATGTAATTTCCAGAATCATTTATTCAGAGGAGAATCACGATGGCGAAGAGCTGCTTCAAAAAGCAGTCACCGGCACGATTAACCAACTGGCAGATGAGCTTCTGAAGACTTACGGCGTAAGCAGAGAAGAGATATCCGTCATGGTATGCGCGGGCAATACGGTAATGATGCATTTGTTCATGAAGGTTTCCGCATCCTATTTGCGGCTGGAGCCTTATGTTCCGGGAGCAGTAAGCTTTCCGGAATTGAAGGCCGCGGAACTTGGGCTATCTCTCAATCCCGATGCAGTCATTGTCACAGTACCTTCTGTTGCCAGCTACGTTGGCGGAGATATTACGGCAGGAGTTCTGTCCACTTTGATCAACAGATCCGATAAACTTACGCTGTTCATTGATGTGGGGACAAACGGTGAGCTGGTTTTGGGAAACAGTGACTGGCTGGTAACCTGCTCCTGCTCCGCAGGACCTGCTTTTGAAGGCTCAGGCATCAGCTGCGGCATGCGGGCTATGGATGGCGCCATTGATTGGATTGCCATTGACAGCAAGACCCTTGAGGTAAGCTGCAGGACCATCGGTGATACAAAGCCTCAGGGCATTTGCGGATCAGGGCTGATCTATTCGTTGTCCGAAATGATGGATGCAGGGATCATTGACAGGGCAGGACAAATCATCCGCAAAAATTCTCCAAGATTAAGGGGAGGCACCGGCGGCGCCGAATATGTCCTGGTTTATGCAGAAGACAGCGGCAGCGGTCAGGATATTGTCATCACCGAAGGCGATATCAAAAACCTGCTCAGAGCAAAAGGCGCTATATTTGCAGGAATACGGACAATGCTGCAACAGCTTCAACTGGATGTGGACGTCATTGAGCGGGTTTATATTGCCGGCGGTTTCGGAAATTATATTAACATTACAGATGCTGTAAATATTGGCATGCTGCCTGATCTGCCCACGGAGAAATACGAGTATGTGGGCAATAGCTGCATACAGGGAGCCATGCTGGTGCTTTTATGCCGTGAAGCGCTCCGGGAGGCGGAAGAACTTGCCGCAAAAATGACATATATTGAGCTCTCGGTGGGTAATTTATTCATGGACGAGTTTATTTCGGCAGTTTTTATTCCCCACACGGACTTGAATCTTTTCCCTTCCGTAATGCGGCAGGGAAAAAAGAGTTAGCCGCATAGTAATGCAGCGAAGCAACCGGCTGGAATTCGATGTTTAGGAGGACTTATGGCAATACAGATAGCAGTGGCAGGAAAGGGAGGGACGGGAAAAACAACATTTTGCGCGTTGTTGATCCGTTATCTCATTGAAAAAGGAAAGGTACCGGTTCTGGCAGTCGATGCCGACGCTAATGCCAATCTCAATGAAGCCCTGGGCTTGAAGCTGGAATCGGAGACGGTATCCGAGCTTATAGCGAAGACAAAGGACCTTCACGGTATTCCGGAGGGAATGTCCCAGGAAACATACATTGAGTACAAGCTCAATGCGTCCCTTGCAGAAGGCAAAAATGTGGACCTTTTGGTCATGGGCGGCCCCGACGGCCCCGGCTGTTTTTGCTTTCCCAACAACCTGCTGCGCAAATACCTGGATAACCTTACCAAGGGCTACGAATATATAGTAATGGATAATGAAGCGGGTCTTGAGCATATAAGCAGAAGGACCACCCAGGATGTGGACCATTTGTTTGTAGTCAGCGACAGCTCCGCACGGTCCGTCCGCTCGGCGGGAAGAGTCAATGAACTTGTGAAGCAGATCAAAACCAAGGTAAAAAACATTTATCTGATTTTGACAAAAGCGTCCCAGCAGGATGTTGAAATTCTCAGGGAAGAAATCGAAAAGACCGGACTGAAGCTTGCAGGAATCATTCCTGCCGATGCAGCAATAACGGAGTATGATATAAAAGGAAAGCCGCTTTTTGAACTGCCGGGCAGCTCGGAAGCGGTAAAAGCTGTTTATGGTATATTGGATAAATTAAAGATTTAATACAGGGGGTATGAACAATGCCAGTTCAAACAATTAAGGAAAGAAATACCGGAAAAGTAGCAGTTGTAACCATTGGCGCAACGAAGGAACAGGGTGGGACAAGGACAAGCACCATCAGTGTGGGAGGAGAAGCAAGTCTGCCTTTCCTGCACTTTGAAGGGGAGGTTCCGCACAAGCCTGTAGTTGCTATGGAAGTATACGACAGGGTACCTGACGAATGGAACGATGAGTTGAAGAATGCACTGGCAGGGGTGTTGGATAATCCGGCTGCCTGGGCAAAGAAATGCGTGGAGGAATTGGGCGCGGACATGATATTCCTCAGACTTTCAAGCGCTGATCCCGAGCTTGGAAACAGTTCTGCAGAAGAATGCATTAAGACGGTAAAAGATGTCCTTGCGGCCGTTGGTGTTCCTATTGCCGTACTGGGCTGCGGTATCAATGAAGTTGACAACAAGGTCATCGCCGCTGTCGCTGAAGCTTGCGCCGGAGAAAATCTTCTGCTGGGCAATGCAACACAGGAGAATTACAATACAATTGCCGCTGCGTGCATGGTACACAAGCATACACTGATTGCACAATCACCATTGGATATTAATATCTGCAAGCAATTGTGCATACTCATCAGTGAGATGGGACTGCCTCTTGACAGGGTAGTCATCGACCCCAGCATCGGCGGATTGGGTTATGGGATAGAATATGCCTATTCCATTCAGGAAAGAGGAAGGCTTGGCGCTTTGCAGGGCGACAAGATGCTGGCAATGCCCGTGCTTGGGACCATAGGATTTGAAGCGTGGAAAGCCAAGGAAGCAAATGTCGGCGCAGATGAATTCCCGGGATGGGGAGAGCAGGCGGAAAGAGGCATCCTTTGGGAAGCTACCACTGCTTCAGCACTTCTGCAGGCGGGGATGGACATCCTTGTTATGAGGCATCCTGAGGCTGTCAGGCTTGTAAACAAGAACATCGCGGAGTTGATGGTTCCTAATCAGATATAATCGAACAACGTCACGTTTAGGCGTGGCCCACGAAGTGTAGCGCAGGGCGAATTCATTTCGCCCGCAGCGAGGGGGTATGGGGCATGCCTCCATTGGAAATTGGATAAAAATTAAAAAATAAATAGAGGGAGATAAATCAAATGGAAATTATCGGCGAAAGAATTAATGGTATGTTCAAGGACATAAAGCAGGCAATTATTGCCAAGGACAAAGGTCCTGTCCAGGAATGGGCCATCAAGCAAACGGAAAACGGAGCTACCTGGCTTGATGTTAATACCGGCGCCAGCGCTGAAGATCAGATGGCCGCAATGAAATGGCTTATTGAAACCGTGCAGGAGGTTGTTGATACTCCTTTGGCACTGGATTCCACAAACTATGACATTATCGAAGAAGGACTGAAGCTTTGCAAAAGACCTGCCCTGATTAATTCCTGCCATGCGGACAGATACAAAATTGAAAGAGTATTTCCTATGGCCGTTAAGTACAACGCCAAGGTTATCGGACTTGCAATGAGTGAAGAATCCGGCATACCCAAAAATGCGGAAAACAGAGTTGCACTGGCCATGGAGCTTGTGGCAGCCGCCGATGAGTTTGGACTTCCTCTGGAGGACCTTTACATCGACCCCCTGATACTTCCTGTAAATGTAGCACAGGACCATGGCGTAGAAGCAATGGAAACCATCCGGCAGGTCAAATTTCTTTCCGATCCTGCTCCCAAGACGGTAGTCGGCTTGTCAAACATTTCCCAGAGATGCGCCAACAGGAAGCTTATCAACAGAACCATGCTTGTAATGCTGATGGCCTGCGGACTTGATGCGGCCATTGCAGACGCCAACGACGACGAACTCATGGATGCGGCAGCTACGGCAAGAGTCCTGATGAACAAGGAAATCTACTGCGATTCCTATGTAAGCCTGTTCAAATCAAAGAAATATTAATTTAAATCACGGGTCAGGATATCTTCGACCGCACGTTACACGAATAAAGCTTAATCTGCAGACAAATGCTGTGGGTTAGGCTTTTATTTTTTGACTTTATAGTAACGAAAATATTTTTGCAAGCTATTGACCGAATCGGTTTACGGTGGTATTATTACTATAAACCGAATCGGTCGATGAATAGAGAGGTGGTTTTTTGGAGAAGTTTTTAAGCCTGCCGGAAGAAAAACAAAAAAAGATTATTGATGCCGCATTTCGATGCTTTTCAGCAAATGGCTATAAAAAGGCATCCGTCAGCGACATCGCCGCAGCGGCAGGAATATCAAAAGCCATGGTATTTCATTACTTTGGCACTAAAAAGGAATTATACTTTTATTTGATTGAGGTGTGCGGCAGCATCATCATGAAGGAAATGGAGGAGAAGTTTGATCCGACGGTTGCTGATTTTTTTGACCGGATCAGGCTTTCCTCCAGGATTGAAATGGCGGTAATAAAAAAACACCCTGCACTCCTGGCTTTTATCACCAGTGCGTTTTTTGAAAATGATGAGGAAATAAGAGAGGACAAAAAAGCTATTTTTGCCAAGGGTGACGATTTTAGAAATAAAATTGCTTTTGACGGCATGGATTATTCAAAATTTAAAGAGGGCATTGATTTGAAGCTCTTTATGAAGATGCTTGTGTGGATTGCAGAAGGGTATACAAATCAAATTCCACTGGAGGAGGAAGCGGATTTTGACGCATTATTTGCAGAATTCGATCAATGCCTGGATATGCTGAAAAACAACTTCTATAAAGAGGAATATTTGCACAAAGATAACAATGAAAACAGCAAAAAGCATGATTTGCCGGAGTAAGCTCGTAAATAGGACTTTAGGGGGGATAACAATGAGTGTCATTGAAATAAAAAATCTTACAAAGCATTATGGGAAGGCAAGAGGCGTAATCAATGTCAATCTGAATGTGGAAGAGGGCGAGGTTTTCGGTTTTATAGGACCGAACGGGGCTGGAAAATCCACAACCATAAGGACCATGCTGGGACTTATCTATCCCACCAGCGGCACTACGGCTATCTTCGGGAAGAATTGCACTGAATACCCCAAAATAAGGAAAGAGCTCGGATACTTGCCTTCAGAGGTGTTTTACTATGATAACATGAAGGTGATGGACTTGCTGAAATATTCCGCCAGTTTTTATAAAAAGGACTGCACACGGAGGATACAGGAGCTTGCGGAGATCATGGACCTTGATTTGAAAAAGAAGATAGACGACCTTTCCTTTGGCAATAAAAAGAAAGTGGGTATTGTACAAGGACTTCTTCACGAACCCAGGCTTATTATACTGGATGAGCCTACAAGCGGTCTGGACCCGTTGATGCAGCAGAAATTTTTTGACCTTATCGCGCAGGAGAATCAAAAGGGGGCAACGGTATTCTTTTCCTCCCATATTTTAAGTGAAGTGCAGAGGATGTGCAACCGTGTTGCTTTTATCAAAGAGGGGAAAATAATCAAGCTTGAAAAGATGAGCACCCTTCAGGAAAACAATTATAAGCGGATCAAGATCGAGGTAAAGTCAGGGATCGCAAAGGAAGCCTTCAGTGTCAACGGCGTCAGTGATTTCCAGGTCAAAGGCAATACGGCAAACTTTATTTTCAAGGGAAACATCAACTCCATGATGAAGAAGCTTGCTGAAATCGATCTGCGCAATATATCTATCGAAGAGCCCGATTTGGAAGAGATCTTCATGCATTATTATGCAAAGGAGGATTGAGCAGTATGAATATGTATTTCTACGAACTTAAGTCTTTGCGAAAATCGGCTGTTTTATGGCTGTGCGTCATAGTGGCTTTGGCTGCAATGTTCCTTTCCCTATATCCCGGTGTTGCAAAGGATGCAGTGGATTTCAAGGAATTGTTGGGCAACTATCCGGCAACTGTTCGGGCTATGCTTGGGATAAACCTGGACTATATTACGTCACTTTTAGGGTTCTATTCCATGGTATTTTCCTTTATTTCACTCTGTGGTGCAATCCAGGCCATGAATCTGGGCGTTTCCATACTTTCGAAGGAAACACGGGAGCGTACGGCGGATTTTCTTCTTGCAAAGCCGGTATCAAGAAAAGCGATTGTCAGTGCAAAGCTACTGGCGGCCTTAACGGTGGTACTTGCCGCAAACATCGTCTTCAATGCTGTGGCAATGATTATGGCCAACACTGTCAAGACGGCTGATTATAGCGGAAAGTTGTTCTTAATGATCAATCTTACACTGTTATTTATCCAGCTCATTTTCCTTGCAGTTGGTGTGGTGGTGTCGGTGTTTTTTAAAAGGCTGAAAGCTGTATTGCCCGTGTCTCTTGGCTTTGTTTTCGGCCTCTATATGGCGGGCGCGCTGCTTGCGACCGGCAAAGACGACGATGTGGCGCGTTTTGTTTCGCCTTTCAGGTACTTTGATATTTCCTATATCATAAAAAATGCAGGCTATGAGACAACGTACCTGATCGCCGGCGCAAGCATTGTCTTTGCAGCAACCGTTGCAACCTATATTATTTATGTCAATAAGGATATTCATGCCGTAAACTGAGACTGCTGCCTGATTCGAATTCTTTATGGGACAATACAAGGAGGGTTTGATTATGAATATTTTGCTAAGAGAACTCAGGGCTAACCGAAAAGCCTTGATTATATGGAGCATATGCATGTTTTTGGGGGTATTGAGCGGCATGACCAAGTACACGGCATATTCCTCCGGCGGCGCCGGCAATGAAATTTTCAGCAAAATGCCGTATACACTGAGAGCCTTGTTGGGAATCGGTTCCTTTGACGTTACAACCATGAGCGGGTTCTTTGCGTTTTTATTCCCTTTTCTTGAGCTTGCCGTTGCAATTCATGCAGTGCTGCTGGGAAGCGGTATTATGGCAAAAGAGGAACGGGACAAGACAACGGAGTTTTTGATGATCAAGCCCGTATCCCGGTCGGAAATAATTACTTCCAAGTTATTGGCTGCACTGATCAATGTCATCATTATCAACATTGTTACCCTATTTTCCTCCATCGTCATGGTTGGCGCGTATAACAAAGGAAAAGACGTATCCGGAGAGGTAGCAACGTTTATGTTGAGCATGTTTGTTGTTCAACTGATCTTCCTGTCGCTGGGGGCAGCGCTTTCAGCCTTTATGCGGAACCCGAAATCCTCGGGGTCCATTGCAGCCGGTATATTGTTCTGTGCTTATATAATATCCAAGGTAACGGATTTAACGGATCGGCTCAATGCTTTGAACCTGCTTTCACCCTTTAAATATTTCAGCTATACAAGGATTGTCGACGGAGACGGTTTGAATCTTGTGGTCACAATTCTATCGATTTTGCTCGTCGCGGCTTTTTCAGTTCTGACGTACTTCTTCTACCGGAGCCGGGATTTAAAGGTTTGATGGGACCGGTAGTCATTGAAATACAAAGCTTGATGTTCGGAGACGATTCCTGATATAATTCTATTTAACAAACGATAAAGCGAGTGATCAATTTGGAAAAGCTTAAAACCAATGCGATGCGGATTCTTGATAAAGCAGGAATTCCTTACGATACATTTACGTATGACTGCGGTGACGGTCTAATTGATGGTATTTCTGTGGCAAACAAAATCGGTCAGCCTGTCGAATATGTTTACAAAACACTTGTAACACAGGGGACAAGCAGGGAGTATTATGTTTTTATCATTCCGGTTGCGGAAGAACTGGATTTAAAAGCAGCTGCCAAGGCAGTCGGTGAAAAAGCAATAGGGATGATAAAAGTCGCAGACATCAATAAAGTGACAGGATATATCCGCGGAGGCTGTTCACCGGTTGGAATGAAAAAAGAATATAAAACTGTGCTGGACAGTTCATGCAATTCGTTGGACCACATCATTATAAGCGCCGGAAAAATAGGCTATCAGGTCAAATTGGCTCCAAATGACCTGATGAAGCTTATCAAATGTAAAACGGAACGTATTGCATCTGCACAAACCGCCAATCAATGAACAAACTGCCTATTTAGTAAAAAGCTTTTAATTTCCTCATTCACGATATCCGGCTGCTCATGGTTGACGCCATGTCCGGCTTTTTTTATGACCTTATATTTGAAGCCGCCCTCCGTCAAAAGGTCAAGATACTCCTTTCTGTTTTCAATCCGGTAATCCCCAAACAGGAAAAGGATCTTGCCGCTGACTGCCCGGCCGGCTTCCTTGTCATACTTTTCAAGCTTATGGGTGAACATTGCGCCTTGATTATGATTTTTCATAAGCAAGATAATGTGATCTGCTATTTGCGGGTTTTTCTCAAATGCATCCGAATGGGGCGAGCATAGTTTGTTTATTATTTTATGCATATTTTTATCCGTAGGAAGTAAGATTTCCGGAAACATTATTCCCAGGGTATGCAGGATGGATTTAAAGGGCTTGATGACCATTCCGCCTTCCATGCACACGACTCTTGCGATTCTCCCGCTTTCCCTGGCTGCATAATTATAGGCCATGACAGCGCCATTGGAAACACCTGCAATGTTGAAGGTTTGCAGCTTGTAATGGTCGGCAACTTCATTTATCCAGGCGGGCTGATTGAATTGCTGCTTATTAAACCGTTCATTGGGGACGCTTTTACCGGGACCGCCCAGGGTATCGACGGCAATGCAGTAAAAGTGCTTTGCCAATTCCTTGATATTCAGGGCCCACATGACGGCGGAATTATCTCCGACTCCATGCAGTAAAAGCAAAGGCGGATTTTTCGGATTTCCGGCAAGAATACAATGCGTCGAGCCAAAGGAAGTCTCCACCTCTTGCTCAATATATTCCGTATTCCACAGCTTAAGCAGTTCATTGTAAGAGTTCCGGACTTTTTCCATTCCCTTTTGGCTCTTAAATACCTTTACCATACCGATACCTCCAAAATCATTTCTTTAAAAATTTTAATACGGTTTCAATGGAAGGAAAGGGGATATCTTTGCCATTTTGAAGTCTTGTGATTGCAAGCCCCTGAATGAAGGAGAAATAAGTAATTGCCAGGACCAAAGGGTCTCCTTCATTGATTTCTCCGTTCTTCTGGCCTTCAATAATCACCGGGATGAGATATTCAAAAGGCTTTTTTATTTTTTCTTTTGTGATGCGGATTGCTTCCTCAGGAACGGATTCCATGGTGCCTGCCTGGAGCATGATCAGCCGCCAATGCTGCATTGCAATGCTGTCCGGTGATAGAAATGCTTCGGTAAGCCAATAAATCTTCTCATAAGGGGAGCCGTCCAGTCCCATGGCGTATTTCACAGAGTTACCCGCCCCTTCGGCGGCAAGGTCGGCAATTTTTATAAATATTTCATCCTTGGACTTAAAGTAGTTATAGATAAAGCCCTGGCTAAATCCGGCTTTTGAGGCGATGTCCTTGATTTTTGTGCCGGCAAGTCCTTTCTTTGCAAAAACTTCAATGGCATTGAGCAGAATCTGGCGGGTCCCCTTATCCGGGACCATTTGCTCAAAGCCTTCCAAAAAATATTTTTCAAGTTCGATACTTTGGTTTGTCATAAGGCACCTCACTTTATGAATGAACGTTCATTCATATCTTATAGTAAAAAAAATTCCCTGTCAATAGAGAAACTATATAGTACAAAAAAATAATTCCCCATAAAAATAATTCGTATCTTGCAGGGGATTCCGCAGCATTTATCGAAGTAGAAAGAAGGTGTGCCAACGCATAGATTATAACAAAGGATGAAAAAAATGAAGCTCTTTCTGGTAAAAATAGCAATTGCGGGATTTTTTATTTTAAGCTTATCCGGCTGTGGAGGTCAAACTTCAATAAAAAGTCCTCCGAACGAGACTTCGTATTCTGCAAGTCAAACCTCCGGGACAGAGGCAGAACAAGAGACGGAGGCTCAGACAAGCAGTCCGGCTGAAAGTGAGTCTTTGACTTCACAAGCCGGTTTGGTATCCTATTGGGACGAATTCGCCAAAAACAACGGCGGCCCAAAGGCTTGTTTTGGCGATCGGCCCATTGATGTGGATTTGCTGCCTTTGTATCTGGCCGGTATGAAGCATGAGGATGCTTATGTCCGGTGGGTATGTGCGTATAAGGCATTTGACTATCATTGGGACAACAGAAAACCGGAAATCCTTAAAGCGCTGGAACCGCTATTGACGGATCCGGTTCCGCAAGTACAGGAAGCAGCTAAATTTTCGACGGAAGTTTTGGCTGAAACATTTTCAGGACCCGAATTCGTACACTCACCTAATGGCAAGGATGTAGCCTTTACTGCTTATAACCATGTCCGTTTTAACGATGGAAAGGTGTGGGTGTACACCGGTGAAAATAAACTGCTATCCATGGTTTTGCAGCTCCTGAGTGTTGGAGGGGACAGCGGCGTGGCGGGTGGCATCCAGTGGAGCCCTGACGGGTCGAAATTGGCGGTAGGCGACGGCGGGCGGCTGTGGTCCAATACGGTAATATTGAAATTGGCTACTTTGACAGTAAACAAACAGGATTTGTTTTCATACCTGGGGGAGAACAGCAAGAAGTACGGTTACAAGATCGACGGCTACCAGCGGCCGGACCCTTCTGTCCGTTTTGTTGAATGGAGCCCCGACAGTAAAAAGGTGCTGCTCTCTTATTATTTTGCCGAAGACCCGGAAAAATGGCAGTCCGGCTTTGCCGTATATAATTGTGAAACAAACAAATATGAGAAGATCATGCCCAATGCGGCTACAAGCAAAGAATATCCCCAGTTTGAGAAGCCCGCCGACTTTTATTGGTAAAGGAGCGCTTGCATATATAATATTTGCTATCACGTTAACATAATGTGTTTCATAGTATATATAAGTAGCCTTACAATAGGGAGGAAAGTATATGGGCAAAGGTTGCGATATATTCGACAATTGCACAATATTATTTTTTATTCTAGTTTTCCTGCTGCTTTTCTACAATCCGCATGACAATTGTAATCCCTGCTAAAGAATTGTAGTTGATCAGCGTCTTTTTTCAAATCGAAATACCTTGATAAAATCAATTTATCAAGGTATTTTTTTGTTTTTCATTTTGGGCAATGTGCAAATTTGCATTTATTCAATTGCCCAATACATTCCACATTGATATAATTATACTTAAGGCTACGGGAAGTTATATTTGTGCCAGTACTTAACATGAAGAATAGAAAGGCATCGGATGAATAAAATCGCAGTCGTTGTAATCAACGGTTCGACAAGGGAATTTGATAAAAAATTTCATTATAGTATACCTGAAAGCCTTTCGGAAAAGGTGCTTCCGGGTATTAGAGTCCTTGTGCCCTTCGGCGGCGGCAACAGCCTCAAGGAAGGCTACGTCCTTGGGCTTACCGGTACTTCGGAATATGGAAATCTAAAGGATATCAAAAAAATTATTGATGACACTCCGGTGTTATCCGGCAAAATAATAGAACTTGCGGAATGGATGAGGGACAGGTATATCTGTACATACTCGGATGCCATCAAGTGCATGCTGCCCGCCGGCATAGGCGTCAAAAGCTTTCGCATAGTGCATTTGATCATGGACAAGGACGAGCAGAATAAAGACAGGCAGAAGCTGATCCATCTATTAAAAGATAATAATTCTCTCCTTGATTATGAGGAGTTAAAGTCCATTTCAGGGCTCAAAAGCTTTTCCAGACATGTCAAAAGTCTCGAGGATGCAGGCGTTATCAGCATCAGCGAAGAATTTACCACCGCTGTGAAAGAAAAGCTGGTAAGGGTGGCATTTCTGGCGCTGCCTGCGGAAGAAGTGCAGTTTGATATAGAAGCCAACCGGATTAAAAAAATACAGCATATCCGTGTTCTTGAAATGCTCATGGAGAACCAGCATATTTCCGTTGCAGATCTGGCCAGGTTTGCAGGCATATCCGGCAGTGTCCTGGACACCCTGAAAAAACAAGGGTACATCGGCTATAAGGAAGTGGAGGTAATGAGGGATCCTGTTGGACACCGCAGCTTCCAAAGGACAGAACCGTTCCAGCCCACCGGCCAGCAGGCGTCAGCGCTGCAAACACTTAACCGCAAGCTCGATGAAGGAAAATTTGCGGAAATACTGGTCCGCGGCGTGACCGGAAGCGGCAAAACCGAGGTCTACCTTCAATTGATACAATCGGCGATTGATAAAGATAAGCAGGCCATCGTGCTGGTCCCTGAAATATCGCTGACTCCCCAGATGGTGGAGCGGTTTAAAGGAAGGTTTGGAAGCGCGGTGGCGGTACTCCACAGCAGGCTTTCCCTTGGCGAAAAGTATGACCAGTGGCGGCTGATCAAGGACGGAAAGATAAAGGTGGCGGTAGGAGCAAGGTCGGCCGTTTTTGCACCCTTTGAACGTCTTGGCGTCATTATTATCGACGAAGAACATGAAACCTCCTATAAGTCAGAAACTACTCCCAAATACAGAGCTTCGGAAATTGCGGCAAAACGCTGCACCGATCATGGAGCTTTAGTCATATACGGCTCTGCAACACCGTCGGTAGAAACCTTTTACAGGGCCGGAAAAGGGGAAATAACCCTGGTTGAGATGCTGGAAAGAGCAAATAACATGGTCATGCCCAGGGTGCATGTCGTAGATATGAGACAGGAATTGGAAGCCGGCAATCGCACGGCTTTCAGTGAAAAGCTCTCTGAAGAGCTGAGGATCAATCATGAGAAAGGCCAGCAGACCATTCTGTTTTTAAACAGGAGGGGCTATGCCTCCTTTGTTTTATGCCGAAGCTGCGGTTTTACAGCCAGGTGCAGGCATTGCAACATATCCCTTACCTATCACTCCCATGATGACAGGCTGATCTGCCACTATTGCGGCTTCACAACCAGAATGCCAAAGGCATGTCCCAAATGCGGCAGCAACTATTTCAGGCAGTTCGGCACAGGGACGCAAAAGGTGGAAGAGGACATAGGCAAGCTCTTCCCGGGTACATCTGTCATCAGGATGGATATGGACACAACTTCGGGCAAGAATTCCCACGAAGAAATCCTCACTGCTTTCCGCGAACAAAACATCCATGTCCTGGTTGGTACCCAGATGATCGCAAAAGGCCATGATTTCCCCAATGTCACCCTGGTAGGGGTTCTTGCTGCGGACAGTCTTCTTAACCTTGATGATTACAAGGCCTCGGAAAGGACCTTCCAGCTGGTCACACAGGTGGCGGGGCGTGCAGGGCGCGGGGAGCTTGAGGGAAGGGTCGTAATACAAACCTACAATACGGAAGATTTCAGCATACAGGCTGCGTGCAATCATGATTATACGGCCTTTTACAGGCAGGAGATAAAGATCAGGGAGAAGCTTGGATATCCTCCTTTTACAAATATTGCAGTGATTATTGCAAGCTCGGTGAACGACAGGCTTTGTTATGATACGGCCCAGGAGGTCAGGCAGAAGCTGGCGGAGGCCTTCGGCCACTGCAGGGAAGACCAGCTTTTGCTGGGTCCCGTGCGTGCGCCTCTTTCAAAAATCAAAAACAGATATCGGTGGAGGCTTGTTATAAAGTGCGATTCATTGGAAAAACTTATAAAAGTGATGAGTGATGTGCAGGATGGGTTCAGAAGGTCCAAAGTCAAGCAGGAGATTGATTTGAGTATGGATATTAACCCGGTGAGTATGCTATAATTTAAGAGTACTGCAAATATTACTTGCTTTTTTCTAAAAATGCAGGCTGCATAGGCGAGCGGCAAATGCAAAAGCATTTGTGACCAGCCCCGGCCTTCCGAGACTGCATTTCCAGAAATCCGTACGGGAAGTTATATTTGCACCAGTACTTACTTAAAGGGGTGGAAACTATGGCTATCAGAATTGTTAGAAAAGAAGGCGACGAGGTTTTAAGAAAAAAATCAAGGCCTGTTGAAGAGATTAATGATAAAATCAATATACTTCTTAAAGATATGGTGGAAACAATGTACAAGTATGACGGCGTGGGGCTTGCAGCGCCGCAGATCGGAGTGCTGAAAAGGATCGTTGTTATTGATGCGGGAGAAGGGCTTTTGGAATTGATTAATCCTGTCATCATCAGCCAATCCGGCGAACAGACTTATATTGAAGGGTGCCTGAGCATCCCCGGCGAATATGGTGAAGTAAAACGGCCGGCAGCAGTAAAGGTGCAAGCCTTGAATCCCAAAGGGGAAACTGTGGTGGTCGACGGCGAGGGACTTCTTGCCGTAGTGCTTTGCCATGAAATTGACCATCTTGACGGGGTATTATACAAGGATAAGGCCATCCGGATGTTAAGCAAGGAAGAGCTGGACCGGGAGTCCAGGTAACCTCAAAGTATTTTGATTTTAGGAGTTGAGAAGTTGAAGATAGTTTTTATGGGTACGCCGGAATTTTCGGTGCCGTGTCTTGAAATGCTAGTAAAAAAAGGACATACCATAGCTGCGGTAGTGACTAAGCCGGACAAGCCCGTAGGGCGCAAACAAAGCGTTGCGGTTTATTCGCCTGTAAAGGAAGCTGCCATAAAGCTTGGGATTGCCACTATACTCCAGCCGGAAAAAGCCCGGTCCGCAGAATTCATTGATACTCTCAGGGGACTGGCTCCGGACCTGGTCGTTACAATTGCCTACGGCAAGATCCTGCCCAGGGAGGTCCTGGAAATCCCGCCTTTGGGCTGCATTAACGTGCATGGATCGCTGCTGCCGAAATACAGAGGCGCGGCGCCGATACAATGGGCAATCATAAACGGCGACAGCGTTTCAGGCGTTACAACAATGTATATGGATGTCGGCATGGACACTGGCGACATGCTGCTGAAAAAAGAAGTGGAGATCAGTGAAAACATGACCTACAGCCAGCTTTACGAAAAGCTGGAGATTTTGAGCGCGGAGGCGCTGGAAGACACGCTTGAAGAGCTTGAAAAAGGTACGCTGGTCCGGATTCCGCAAAATTCTGCCGATGCATCCGCCGTTCCCATGATGAAGAAGGAAATGGGACAGATCGATTGGAGCAAGTCCGCATGGGAAATACACAACCTGGTCAGAGGCACGGACCCCTGGCCCGGAGCCTATACCTTCTATAAAGGCGGAAGACTGAAGCTCTGGAAGACGGAAGTGATAAAGGAAAACGGCCCGGTTGCCGCCGGACTGGAGGGCGAACAGAAAGACGGCTGGCGGTATGAAGCCGGAAAAATAATGAAAATAACGAAAGATGGCTTGATTGCCGCCACAGGAAATGGCCTTCTGAGAATCTTGCAGGTCCAGTTTGATTCCAGCAGAAAGATGCATATCAGCGAATGCGGACATAATATGGATGAAGGTGAAATCCTTGGATAAGCGGATTAACAACTTTTTAACATTTTCTTTTCTTCTTTTATTGCTGTTTGGTCTGGCAATCGCTGTGTTTACCTATGTATACAATTACTTCACCATTGATATCTACAACCAGGTATTATTGGTTTTTATCATTTTGGCCGCAGTGACAATTATTTTAATTGCCTACGCCATGCTGGCTGTATTTCATGCATATAGAAAGCGCAGCGTAAGTACCTTCATGCTCCTTCCCGTAAGACTGGCATTAAGAATCGTCATTCCCTTTACGATACTAATCACCGGCTTCCTGAAAAAAGACAAAGATGCCATAAGAAGCTTGTTTATCGATATAAACAATATCCTGGTCCAATCCGGGGAAAAGCGTTACGAGCCCGGCAGAATTTTAGTGCTGCTTCCGCACTGTCTGCAGGATTCCGGCTGCAATCACAAAATAACGGGAGATATCGGGAACTGCAAGGAATGCGGCAAATGCTCCATAGGCTCCATTCTGGAAATTGTAAGAAGAAAGGGTGTTAGGGCCGTTGTTGTCACAGGCGGTACTGCGGCAAGAAATCTCATTAGCAGGGAAAAACCCGATGTTATTTTATCCGTTGCCTGCGAACGGGACCTGGCGGTAGGAATCGCTGATGTCAGCCGCATACCCGTCATCGGAGTAGTCAACGAAAGACCCAACGGGCCATGCAAGGACACCTGCGTCAACGTGCAGCTGCTGGAGGAAAGGCTGGACAGCCTCATTGTCCGGACGAAAGAGGTAAGAAGATGACTGTGGATTTCCCAAGGGAAACCGCCCTTAAAATATTATATGAAATCAATGAAAAGGGAGCCTATTCAAACATCGCTTTGAACAAGCACCTTGAAGCCGCCAGGTTTGGGGATACGGACCGGGGATTTATCACCGAGCTTGTGTATGGGACAGTTAAGTGGCGCCTGACCATCGATTGGACTCTTAGCCGGTTTTCCAGTATAAAATTGAAAAAAATATCCCCCTGGATATTGAATATTCTCAGGGAAGGGACTTACCAACTGCTTTATATGGACAAGGTTCCCGAGTCCGCGGCCTGCAACGAAAGTGCGAAGCTGGCAAGGAAATACGGGCATCAGGCTTCTACGGGCTTTGTCAATGCCGTCTTGAGAAATATTGCCAGAAGCAAAGGAGCCGTAAAACCGCCGGATAAGGAAGGCGGGCCTGTTAAATATCTGTCAATCGCTTACTCTCATCCCGAGTGGATGGTGGAAAAGTTTCTTAAGCTTTTTGGCGCTGAGTTTACGGAAAGCCTCCTGGAAAGTAATAATGCAATCCCTGAGTTCACTGTACGGGTCAATACATTGAAAACTACTGTGGACAGCCTGATTGAGACCCTTAAACAGGAAAATATCGAAGCCGTTAAAGGAAGGTTTTCACAGGATGCGCTCATTATAAAGAACCCATCTTCAATTTCCAGGCTTGCGGCTTTTAAACAAGGACTGTTTCAGGTTCAGGACGAAAGCTCCATGCTGGTGGCCCGGGTTTTGGATCCAAAGCCCGGAGAGTTGGTCCTTGACGCATGCAGCGCTCCCGGAGGCAAGGCAACACACATAGCGCAGCTGATGGATAATAAAGGGACCGTTCTTGCAAGGGACATTCATGAGCACAAGATAAAGCTTATAGAGCAGTCCGCTGAGCGGCTTGGTATCAAGAGTATAAAAACCGAAATACACGATGCGTTAATTGCTGATACGGAAATGGAAAATAAAGCAGACAGGGTATTGCTGGATGCACCCTGTACAGGATTGGGAATAATAAGAAGAAAGCCCGATATCAAATGGGGGAGGGAAAGCTCGGATACCGCGGAGATAACAAGCCTGCAGAGGAAAATGATCGTTACGGCTTCAAAAAGCGTTAAGCCGGGAGGGGTGCTGGTCTACAGCACTTGCACAATAGTGCCTGAAGAAAATGAGGAGATTGTGGAACAGTTTTTAAATGAAAATTCTGCGTTTGAAATGGACGATATCACCCCTATAATCCCGGAGGCTTTGCGAAATAATATAAAGGGGAAAGGTATGCTTCAGCTTTATACAAACCGTGACGGAGCTGACGGCTTCTTCATTTCAAGGATGAGGAAAAAGGGATAGGAGCAGCCATTGGCCGCAGGCCTGTGATGATGGCTTGAAATATACCCAAGATAGCTGTGAAAGGATATTTTTAGTGGAGAAATTTGACCTGATGAATATGGAGATCCCGGAGCTTCAGCAGTTCCTTGCGGAAATGGGCCAGCAAAAGTTCCGGGCAAAGCAGATATTCCAGTGGATCGGAAGAGGCGTCCGCGAAATGGACGAAATGACCGATCTTTCCAGGGAGTTGCGGGAGAAATTGAAACTTTCGGCGCACATTGGCAGTCTAACCATAAAGAGAAAGCTGGTTTCAAAGCTTGACGGCACAATCAAATACCTTTTTGAGCTGCCGGATGGAAATATTATTGAAAGCGTGCTGATGGGATACAAGCATGGGTTTACTGTCTGCATTTCCTCTCAGATTGGCTGCAAAATGGGCTGTAAGTTCTGCGCATCCACCCAGGCAGGCTTTATGAGAAATCTTACGGCGGGTGAAATGCTGGATCAGGTGATATCCATCGGCAAGGATACGGGTGAAAAGGTCGGAAATGTAGTGATTATGGGAATTGGCGAGCCTTTTGAAAACTATGACAACGTGATGAAATTCCTGAGGCTGGTTCACGAGCCGGAGGGAATGAATATGGGCTACAGGCACCTGACGGTTTCCACCTGCGGGCTGGTCCCGGAAATCATAAAGTTCACCGGTGAAAACATTCCCGTAAATCTTGCCATTTCCCTGCATGCACCCGAGGATAAACTGCGGCAATCCATCATGCCCATAGGGAGGAAGTACTCTATTGACAAATTGATTGAAGCATGTAAGATATATACAGAGGCTACGGGCAGGAGACTGACTTTTGAATATGCAATGATGTCGGGCGTCAATGATTCCCCGGATACCGCGCGAAAGCTGGTGTCGCTGCTGAAAGGCATGCTGTGCCATGTGAACCTGATTCCGGCAAATCCCGTATCCGGCTCCGGTTTTGACCAGAGCAGCAGGCAGCGGATGATGGAATTTAAAGAGGTACTGGAGCAGGGTGGAATCGAAACAACCGTCAGACGCGAACTTGGCTCGGATATAAACGCAGCCTGCGGACAGCTGAGACGCAGTGAGATGGAGAAAAAAACTTAAGGTGTGGATGGAATTGAAGTATTCCGCAAAGACAGACAAAGGCTCTGTCAGAGAAACAAATGAGGATTATTATAAGATAATCGCCGGACAATCGGGTATTCCGGCAGTATTTATTATTGCCGACGGCATGGGAGGGCACAATGCCGGAGAAATCGCAAGCATGACCTCCAGCGAATTTATCGGCGGTGTTCTGCTTGAGTCGCCGGAATTATTGGAGAAAAGCGCTGATAGGGCCGAAACCGTAAAAAGCATCATTATTCGGGCAAATCAGGCCGTTTATGAAAAATCCCTGGAATTGACGGAAAATCATGGGATGGGCACAACCCTGACCATGGCCGTAATTTCCGGAGATACCATGGTTGTCGGACATGTGGGCGACAGCAGGCTTTACGTTGTCAGGCAGGATAAAATGGAGCGAATAACAACAGACCACTCCTATATCGAAGAACTCATCAAGAACGGTTCGCTGACACGGGAGGAGGCAGACAAGCATCCCAACAGAAATATAATCACCAGGGCCCTGGGATGTTCTGCAGATCTGGAAGTTGATACATATGTATGCAAGCTGGAGTCAGAGGACAGTATAGTACTGTGTACTGACGGACTGACAACCATGATGGATGAAAAGGAAATCAGGGATACGGTGATAGGGAATACCCCGGAGAGTGCTTGTGAGAAACTGGTTGCAGGCGCTATAAACGGCGGTGGAGATGATAATATTACTGTGATTGTTATAAAAAATGAGTGAAGGTGTTAACATGTCAAATAAAATCCTGGGAAACAGATACGAACTCTTGGAAAGAATCGGCGGGGGCGGCATGGCGGTTGTTTACAAAGCCAGATGCAAT
This sequence comes from Bacillota bacterium, assembly GCA_023433505.1. Lineage (GTDB taxonomy): Bacteria > Bacillota > Clostridia > Acetivibrionales > DTU013 > MnB-11. The sequence continues at coordinate 28,601 of JAEZCO010000118.1, forward strand.
CTTTTGAACCGCTTTGTGGCCGTTAAAATATTAAGAGACGAATTCACAAACGACGAGGAATTTGTCAAAAGGTTCAGAATTGAGGCTCAAGCCGCCGCAAGCCTGTCGCATCCCAATATTGTGTCCATCTTCGACGTCGGTCAGGAAGACCATGTACATTTTATTGTCATGGAGTATATCGACGGAATAACCCTAAAGGAATATGTAGCGGAAAAAGGAGCTTTAGAGTGGCGGGAGGCCATGGGAGTTGCTATCCAGATATGCTCCGCCATAGAACAGGCACATAAGAATCATATAATTCACCGCGATATCAAGCCCCACAATATACTGATTACAAAAGAAGGAATAGCCAAGGTAACCGATTTCGGCATTGCGAGAGCTGTTTCGTCATCAACCATCACTATGGTGGGAAGCACCATCGGTTCCGTGCATTATTTCTCGCCGGAACAGGCCAGAGGCGGTTTTACCGATGAAAAATCCGATCTGTATTCCCTGGGGATTACCATCTATGAGATGGTGACGGGCAAAGTTCCCTTTGACGGCGACTCGCCGGTAGCGGTAGCATTGAAGCATATTCAGAACCAGGCGGAAAAGCCTCAGGATATCAACCCTAAAATACCCCGAGGCATAAACGCTATCATTATGAAGGCCATAAAAAAGGATCAAAGCCTTAGATATCAAACCGCTTCCGAATTTCTTGCGGATTTGCAGAGGGCTGTCAAGGACCCTCATCTGGTGCCGATAAACGAGGAAGGCATGGAAGACCGGTTCCCGACGAAGAAAATGGCGTCCCTGGATAAAGCGGTCTATAAAGAGGATGACATGCCGCAGGAGGATGAGGAGGAGAAGCCTAAAAGGAAAAAGGACAGACTCAGCGTCTGGCTCGGAGTCATTACCGGTGTAGTCATCGTATCGATTTTTGCCTATATCGGCTATAAAATCGTGATACCTGCCATGTTGCCCAAACAAGAGGAGTTTATCGTCAGTGATTATTACAAACGGGATTTTACAATGGTTAGTAATGAACTGAAGGAAAAAAATATCGAAGCCGTTGACGACAAGCATGTTTTCAGCGACTCCGTGGACAAGGGTGCAATTGTAAAACAAAGCATAGCCGCCAATATGACATTGAGGCCGGGAGGCGTTATAAAGTTTGAAATAAGCGACGGGCCTGAAATGGTGAAAATCCCTGATGTGGCCCGGACAGAATCCAGATTGGCCGAGCAAAGTCTTAAAGACCTGAAGCTGGAGACCAAGGTGGAGGAGGAATTTAATGATGAAGTGCCGACAGGGCTCGTCATCCGGACCGACCCCAGCGCCTCCGAGGAAGTAAAACCCGGGACTCAGGTGATCCTGTATATAAGCCAGGGACCTGAGCAAAAGGAAACAACGGTTCCGAATCTTTTAGGGTTAAAAAGAGCTGAAGCGGAAAAGCTTATTTTGGACAGCAAGCTGAAAATCGGAAAAGTTACGCCTGGGGATGTAGTCAGCGATACTGCCAGGATTATTAACCAAAATCCGGTTGCAACTACCGTAGTGAATGAAGGGACGGCGGTAGACCTGACCTATGAGACGGAAAATGGGGATGGTCAAGCTCATACCAAAGGGGATAATTCGGGCGGCACCTCACAGAAATATGAGCAATGGCAGGTAACCCTGCCCAATCCGGACAACTACGGCGACGATATACAGGTATACATTGAGGCGACGCCTATGAACGGCGAGCCCCAGAAAATTCTTGACCAGAAGGTATCAAAAGATAGCTTCCCTTTGACGGTGAATATTCCTGTTTCATCCGAAGGGACTACCCATGTGGTAATAAAATTTGACGGAAAACTGATTTCAGAAAGCGATCTGTGAGTCTGCTCCGGGGAGGTATTTTATTTGCCCAGCGGCATTATATTAAAGGGTATAGGCGGCTTCTACTACGTTGCGGCAGGTGATGCAACGTATGAATGCAAGGCCAGGGGAATCTTCAGAAAAAATGATGTGACACCGCTTCCGGGCGATCGTGTGAATTTTTCCATCGTTGATGAAGATAAGAAAAAAGGCAGTCTCGATGAAATTTTTCCCAGATCTTCCGTACTGACCAGACCTGCTGTTGCAAACGTAAACCAGGTAGTTATGGTGATTGCAGCCAAATCTCCTGTTCCGGACCTTTTGCTTCTTGACAAGCTGCTGGTCACTGCAGGAAAAGAAAACATAAAAACCGTTATTTGTCTTAACAAGCTGGACCTGGACACGGATAACGACGGGAAGAGAATTTCCGGGTCCTATGCAAATGCAGGATATGATTTTATCAGGACCTCTACCAAAACAGGCCAGGGAATAGCTGAGCTTGAGAGCAAGCTGAAAACCATGGTGACGGTTTTTGCCGGCCAGTCCGGCGTGGGGAAATCAACCTTGCTCAATACCATTCTCAAGGATATGGTCATGCAGACCGGGGCTCTGAGTATGAAAACCGACCGTGGAAAGCATACGACACGGCATGCGGAGCTGCTGCCCCTGGATTGCGGCGGCTACATCGTCGATACTCCCGGGTTTAGCTCCTTTGAACTGGAAAATATTGAACAGAGTGAATTGCAGCAGTATTACAATGAGTTTTCCGCAATTTCGCAGGAGTGCAGATTTTCGGGCTGCAGCCATGCAAGCGAACCCGATTGTAAAATCAAGGAACTGGTGGCTAACGGTACGATTGACTCCGGAAGATATGAAAGATATCTTGAGTTATTAGACTATCTCAAGCAGCTGAACGCTATGAAATATAAGAAATCCAACAGGGAGAAGGAGAAAAGGCAATGATAAAAATAGCACCGTCAATCCTGGCATCGGACTTTTCCAGACTGGGGGAGGAAATAGTCAAAATTGACAAGGCAGGAGCCGATTATATACATATTGACGTCATGGACGGACACTTTGTACCCAATATCACCATGGGACCGCCTATCGTTAAAAGCATACGGAAAGCTACAAAAAAAATATTCGACGTTCACTTGATGATCGAAAATGCGGATAATTACGTTGATGCTTTCGCAGCGGCAGGGGCAGACATTATCAGCGTGCATGTGGAAAGCTGTCCCCATCTGCACCGTACTCTGCAAAAAATCAGGCAAGCCGGCGCAAGGGCAGCCGTTGCTTTAAACCCCGCTACTTCATTATCTACAGTGGAGTGGATATTGGGTGATATCGACATGGTGCTTATTATGACTGTGAATCCGGGCTTTGGAGGCCAAACCTTTATTGAGACGGTTACCGAAAAGGTGAGGGATTTGAAGAAGCTGTGCATAAGAAGAGGTCTGAAAACAGATATTGAGGTGGATGGGGGCATCGACTTAAGCAACATATACAGGATCACAGAAGCAGGCGCCAATGTCATTGTGGCAGGCTCCACGGTATTTAATGCTCCCGATACGGTTGAGATTATTAAAAGCCTTAGGGAAAAGGCCTTTGGCGGGATTATATAACAATGACCGGGATTATTGTATGCAGCGGGTCTATTACGGATTATTCAAACGTAAGAAAATATTTTATCAAAGCAGATTTAATCATCTGTGTTGACGGCGGTGCGTTGCACCTGAGAAAGCTGGGGATTGCTCCGCATATTCTGGTGGGGGATCTGGATTCAATTGCTGAAAACGACTATACTTCCTTGATGGATAAAGGGGTTGCGGTTGTAAAATTTCCGGCAGAAAAAGACGCAACCGATACGCAGCTGGCGGTAGAGCTTGCCATGGAAAAAGGCTGCCAGGAGGTCATACTCCTTGGCGCTACAGGTACGCGGCTTGACCACACCATGGCAAACGTCTTTTTATTAAGGATTCTCCTCGAAGCAGGTAAAAAGGGCATTATAGCGGATGAGCATAATGAAATTGAAATGATCAACAAGAGCATCCAACTTCGCAGAGAAAAAGATCTGAAAATATCCCTTGTTCCTGTTGGGGGCAAGGTTACCGGTGTTACAACGCAAGGGCTGCATTATCCCCTTGAGGACGCTACGTTGGAATTTGGGACTACTTGGGGTATCAGCAATGAATTTGCAAATGAAACAGCAAGCGTCGTTATTAAGGACGGGCTGTTGCTGGTGATAAAATCAAGGGACTGAAAAAGGGTCAACGGCGGTGTGACAATCTGTGGTATGAAAAGGTATCCAGTGTAGGGGCGACCAGTGGTCGCCCACCCCGGAAGGACTTTAAATAGATTACTTGAATTCCTTTGCCAGAGCTTCAAAGGCCGGCAGTGAATTTTGAATAATAGTCGTATTTACACAGTAGGATATCCTGAAATGACCGGGACAGCCGAAGCCTTTGCCCGGCACAATCACCAGATTGTACTTCATGGCCCGCTTGCAGAATTCCGCATCATCGGGGATCGAAGACTTTGGAAACAGATAGAATGCGCCTTGCGGCTTAATGCATTCATACCCGAATTTAATCAGGTTATCATAAAGCAGATCTCTTCTTTTTTTATATTCCTCCACCTCGACCACAGCATTCAGGGATTCGGGCAGTATTCTCTGGAATAACGCCGGCGCATTTACATAGCCCAGGGTCCTGTTTGCAAATATCAATCCGTCCATGAGTGATTGCACATCGTCGATGGAGGGGCTTGCTGCAATATACCCAATTCTTTCACCGGGAAGAGACAATGATTTGCTGAAGGAATCCACAATGATGGAATTCTTGAATATTTTGAAGACCGGAGTCACTTGTGCGTTGTCATAAACAATCTTGCTATACGGCTCATCGGAAATAACGCAGATGGAGGTGCCGAATTCCTTTTCTCTTGCAGCCAGCTTTTCCGCCATTTTTTCAAGTACCGCCCCGGAATAAATCACACCGGTAGGGTTGTGTGGGGAATTGATGATAATTGCCTTGGTTTTTGCATTGATTGCCTTGTAAATTTTCTCGGGATCAGGCTGAAAGGTGGCCGGATCTGTTTCAACAATTACGCTTTTTCCGCCGTGGTTGTCAATATAAAAGAGATATTCCACAAAGTAGGGAGAGAGGACGATGACTTCTTCCCCGGGATTTAACAAGGTTTTTAGAACGACATTCAAAGCACCGCCTGCTCCGCAGGTCATCACGATATTTTCCGCCGTTACAGGCGCGCCGGAGTCCTTTGCCAGGCGTGCGGCCATACTTGCCCTGACTTCCGCAAAGCCTGCGTTGCTCATGTACCCATGCAGCTTCGGCCGCTCATCCATCACCGCTTTTTTCAAAGCTTCCTTTACAATTACAGGCGGTTCGATGTCAGGATTCCCTATGGAAAAATCATAGACCTTGTCGGCGCCGAACTGCTTGCGAAGCTTCTCGCCTTCTTCAAACATCGCTCTGATGAAAGAGGATTTACTCAGATTATCCTTAATTTTGCTTGAAATCATCCAATCAACTCCCTTGCTTTTTTAGCACGCTGAAAACAGCTTTTTATCTATGTTATACTAAAAATGCCCAAATTACAAACAATAATTTATGGTTTGCAAGGGTGCAGACAGTCTATCTTTATGGTATAATTCCTTATACAGTTGCAAAGAGGTGTGAAGATGACAGATAATATCGGAAGATACTATATTTACAATGGCGAACTGAAAGATTCAACAGTGAATGAAATGCCTGCCGGCTTTGGAGGTAAAACCGTATATGAAGTAATTCGGCTTATCAACAGGGTACCGCTTTTCCTTGAGGATCACTATGACCGGATGAAGAAGTCAATTTCCGACATCGGCTCGCAAATTGACTTTACCTGCAATGCATTGGCGGAGGACATAAAAAAAACTGCGGCGGCCAACGATGCGGCAAACTGCAATATAAGGACCATGGCGATTTTTAATGAAACAGGGAAGGAAACCCTCATGTACCTCAGCAAAAGCTATTATCCTGAGGAGGAAGTAATAAATAAAGGTGTAAATATCGGCCTTCTAAGGCTTGAAAGGGAAAATCCGAATATTAAGCTTGTCAATCTCAGCTATAGGGAAACGGTAGATAAAAAGCTCAAAGAAGGGAATTACTTTGAGGTCTTGCTCTGCAGCAGTGATGGAAGTATCACCGAAGGCAGCAAATCCAATGCATTTTTTGTTAAAGGCAACAGGATTTTTACGGCTCCGGGGACACATGTTCTGAAAGGAATCACGCGCAAATATGTAATGGCGGCTTGCGAGTCTGCAGGATTCGAAGTAATTGAGGCTTTTACAGCCGTTGATTCATTAGAGGAAATGGACGGACTTTTCCTGTCGGGTACCTCCATAAAGGTTTTGCCTGTGACAGGAGTAGAGGAGCTCCGTTATCAGTCTGCGAAAAATCCTGTAATACAAGCTGTCCGTGAAGAATATGACAAGATCATAAAAAAATATATTGATGAGTTTGTAAAAATATGGTAATCTATACTTGCTGAACAGGCTGTAAGAATATGGGAATTATGTGTCCTATAAGTTTGCCTTCGGCAGGTGAAAATATATGAAGGAAAAAAGCTATGGCAGGAAATATATGCGGATCAAGCCGGAGAGTCCTATATTCGCCGATATTTCCATTGTCTGTATCGGAGATAAAAAGGTAATTACAGGTACGGCAAGGGTCAGAATCGCCGATCTCAGCCCCGGCGGCTTGAGATTTCTTTCTCCCCTCAGTCTGCCTGCGGATAACCGTGTTTTGATTGAATTGCTCTTTACCGTATTGGACCGCACTTTCAAGTTGAATGGGCATATCGTCCATAAGACGGCGGTTGAAGTAAATGAATATGAATACGGTTTCCGGTTTACACAGGCGGATGCAGAACTGAGAGCCTGTTTGAAGCAGCTTTTCAACAACAGGTTTGTCAGGCTCAACAAGCATATTGTATTTTTAAGATTCAACTGATGCCGTAAAGCGGACTGTTTACGAATTTAATACTGACACATCAGCAATTAGCACTCTCGAGATTAGAGTGCTAATTTTATCTTGACAAGGAATTCTTCAAAGTTGTAATATAATTATTGAATGATTGATATTATTACCAATCAATAAACGATATCTATATTACAGGAGGGGTTTGAAATGCCGCTTGAAAACGGACACATATCCATTCATACCGAAAATATTCTACCGATAATAAAAAAATGGCTCTACTCTGAAAAGGATATTTTCATCCGCGAGCTTGTTTCCAATTCAAATGACGCCATAAGCAAGCTCAGGAAGCTTGTTTCCATAGGCGAGGCACAAATTGGCGGAGAAGAAAAATACACCATCAAAGTGGTTGTCAATAAGGACGACAAAACCATAAAGGTGATTGACAACGGCATTGGGATGACCGAGGAAGAAGTCAGAAAATACATCAACCAGATCGCATTTTCCGGGGCGGTGGATTTTCTTGAAAAGTATAAGGATAAAGCAGACGAAGGGAATCAGATCATCGGACATTTCGGTCTTGGCTTCTACTCAGCTTTCATGGTGTCGGAAAAGGTGCAAATCGATACGCTTTCCTTTCAGGAAGGCGAGAAGGCTGTAAGATGGACAAGCAGCGGCGGTACGGAATATGAGATGGACGACTCCGACCGGAATGAAAGAGGGACAACCGTAACGCTGTACTTATCGGAGGACAGTTTTGAATATCTTGAATACTTCAAAATGCGTGAGGTCCTGGTGAAGTATTGTTCTTTCCTGCCTTTTGAGGTTTATCTCGAAGACGCGGCAAAGAAGGAAGAGCCGAAGGAAGAGAAAGAAAAGGACGAAGAAGAGAAAATAGAAGAGCCCAAGCCGCTGAACGATACACATCCCCTTTGGCTGAAAAATCCCAAGGATTGCACAGATGAAGAATATAAGGCTTTCTACACAAAGGTTTTTCACGATTTCAACGAACCTTTGTTCTGGATTCATTTAAATATGGATTATCCCTTCAACCTGAAGGGGATATTGTTCTTCCCGAAGCTTAAGCATGAGTTTGAGACCAATGAAGGACAGATCAAGCTCTATTACAATCAGGTGTTTGTAGCCGACAATATCAAGGAAGTCATACCCGAGTTCCTTCTGCTGCTAAAGGGTGTGATCGATTGTCCGGACCTGCCGCTGAATGTTTCCAGGAGCTTCCTGCAAAATGACGGCTATGTATCGAAGATATCCACCCATATCACCAAAAAAGTGGCGGACAAGCTTACCTCGATTTTTGAAAACGAAAGAGAGAGTTACAACAAGTACTGGGATGACATCAACCCTTTTGTAAAGTATGGCTGTATCCGGGAAGCGAAATTCTACGAAAAAGCAAAGGACATCGTCATATTCAAGACGACCAACGGCGATTACATCACCTTGAAGGACTACCTGGAGAGAAACAAGGAAAAGCATGAGAACAAGGTGTTCTATGTATCGGATGAGAAGCAGCAGTCACAGTATATCCGAATCTTCAAGGAACATGGCATGGAAGCAGTGATTCTGGCATCCATGATCGACAACCATTTTATACAGTTCCTCGAAACGAAGGAAAGCAATATTAAGTTCACAAGAATCGACTCCGACCTTTCCGACAGTTTAAAGGAAAACGGAGAGGGTGAGACGGATAAAACCGTTGCGGAAGAGCTGGAGAAATTGTTTAAAGCGGCCCTTGCCAACGATCAACTGAAGGTTCAGGTTGAAGCTTTGAAGGCAGCCACGGTTCCGGGCATGATCCTGCTTTCCGAGTACTCCAGGAGAATGCAGGAAATGAGCAGGATGTACGGCGGGGGAATGGACATGAGAAGCATGTTCCCAGAAGAGCAGACCCTGGTGTTGAACAGAAGCAATCACTTGATTAAGGCTTTGTTGAAATTGAAAGACATCGAAGATAAGAAAGCCGATACCGACATGATCTGCCAGCACATTTACGATCTTGCGATGATGAGCCATAAACAGCTTGAGCCTGAGGCCATGACAAGGTTTATCGACAGAAGCAATGAGCTGCTGGCAAGACTTGCAGATATTGAATCAGCAGTGTAAGCTGGGACAAAAGCGATAAATTAGGATGAATCTGTAAATCCTTTTATGCCAGATACGCTTGTCATTGGTGTGAAAAGGAGTCCATTGTAGGGGCGACCACTGGTCGCCCACCCTGGAAGGATCTTGAATGGCGATCAGTGATCGCCGCTACATTTTCATACTTAAGTGTGCCGCATGCGGCATGGACATTGCGGGGAGTGGTAGCGACGCGGCGATCTCAAAAATTAAGAAGCCGAAGTAAAAATTAAGGGGGATGTCCTTTTGGACAGCCCCCTGTTTGTACTTAGAACACGTTAAAATATTAATTCCGTTTCTCAACTCAACCTTTATCGTCATCGGTTTCACGGATCTGTACTCTTCGTATTTTGCCGCTGATGGTCTTTGGCAGCTCTGTGACGAATTCTATGATCCTGGGGTACTTGTAGGGCGCTGTGACCTTTTTGACGTGCTCCTGAAGCTCCTTGACCAGGTTCTCGCTGGGGGAGTAATTCTTTGAAAGCACTACGGTGGCTTTGACAATCTGCCCTCTGTCAGGGTCGGGAACGGCGGTGATGGCACATTCCAGAACCGCAGGATGCTCCAGCATGGCGCTTTCGACTTCAAAAGGGCCTATCCGGTAGCCGGAGCTTTTAATCAGATCATCGGCCCGTCCCACAAACCAGAGGTAACCGTCTTCGTCCTTCCAGGCCATATCTCCGGTATAGTAGAGACCGTCATGCCACACATTGTTTGTCAGCTGCGGGTCGCGGTAATATCCGTCAAACATTCCAAAGGGCTTGGATTTGTCCGTCCGGATCACAATCTGACCCTCGACGCCTACCTCGCAGGAATTTCCTTCATCATCAAGAAGATCCAGATCATAGCCGGGAGCAGGTTTTCCCATGGAACCGGGCTTGGGCTCCATCCATGGATAGGTGGCAACCGTGACGGTGAGCTCCGTTTGGCCGTAACCCTCCATAAGCTTCAAGCCCGTAGCTTTTAAAAATTGGTTGTATACCTCGGGGTTCAGCGGTTCCCCCGCGATTGAACAGTATTTCAGGTTGCTGAGATCAAATTTTGTCAGATCCTCTTTGATAAAAAACCGATAAATCGTAGGCGGGGCGCAGAAGGAGGTGACCTTATGCTTGATGATCACATCCAGAAGGTTCTTTGGAACAAATTTGTCGTAATCATATACAAAGACGGCTGCGCCGCAGATCCACTGGCCGTAAATCTTACCCCACATGGCTTTTGCCCAGCCGGTATCTGCAACGGTAAGATGCAGGCCTCCGCTTGACACATTCTGCCAATATCCGGCAGTCAGAATATGTCCAAGGGGATATGTAAAGTTATGCTGTACCATTTTAGGCATCCCGGTGGTGCCGGAGGTAAAGTACAAAAGCATGATGTCATTGTTGCCGGCTGCTTCGTCGCCTTCAGGGCGCGTGAATTTATCCGATGCTTTTTCCAGTTCGGCCGTAAAATCAAGCCAGCCGTCTCTCTGGCCCCCCACCAAAGCTTTTAACTTCAGCGACGGAGCTTTGGCTTCTGCTTCCTCAATATGGGAAATGACTTCAGATTCAGCTACGGAGATGATCATCTTAATATCGGCAGCGTTGCACCGGTAGACGATATCCTTCGTAGTAAGGAGATGCGTCGCCGGAATGCTGATGGCGCCAAGCTTGTGAAGAGCCAGATGGCAGAACCAGAATTCATATCTTCTTTTTAGTATCAGCATGACAGGGTCGCCCTTTTTTATGCCCTGGGCTTTCAAAAAAGAAGCGGCCTTATCACTGTAATATTTCATCTGAGCAAAGGTGAAAGTGGCTTCGGCGCCTTTATCGTCACACCACACCAGTGCGGTTCTATCCGGTTGCTGCGCTGCAATTTCATCAACGACGTCATAGGAAAAATTAAAATTGTCAGGAATGCTGATCTTGAAATCCCGATAGAAATCCTCATACGAGTCGAAATGTACCCGGGAAACGTATTTGCTTAACATAACATTACCTCTATTCAATAATTTTTGTAAGGCTAAACCAATATCATTGCAAGAAACTTGGAGTTCCGGCCGTTTAAAGCCTTCATGCCGTGGCTGCAGCTGGAATCGAAGTACAGGGAATCGCCTTCGTTGAGGGTGATCTGGTGGCCGTCGATATAGATCATCAGAGTGCCTTCCAGCACATAGTTGAATTCCTGACCCGGATGGGAGCTGAAATGGACCGGAGAATCTTCCGCATCAGGCTCCACTGTGACTAGAAAAGGCTCCGCCTTTTTATGGATGAAGTTGTACGCCAGATTCTGATATTTATAGGGGTTTCTTCTGTCTACATTCACACCCTTGTCTTTTCTGACCAGACAATAGCGGTGAAGCCTGGGGCCCTCTCCTGTAAGAATTGCTGTCAGCTCTACGGCATATTTATTGGCAATTTCAAAGAGAAAGCCTATGGGGATATCAATACTTCCGCTTTCATATTGCCCATACAATTCCGAAGATACTCCCAGCTCCTTCGAAAGGGTTTCTACGGAAAGACCTGCTATTTCACGCAAATCCTTTATTCTCGCGGCAATCTGTCTTATTTGATCCGACACTCTGATCATCATCCTTCCTTGTGGTATATATTTTATGGTTAAACGGGATGCAATGTCTGTGGAATGCCCAACTGTCCATGATTTAACACTTATTTTAGCATACCCGGGCGGGTAAATAAATAACAAGAAGCCGCAGAACGGTTATTCCCCGAAAAAGATAATTTTCGTTAATATTTTTTACTGTTTTTAATGTTTTTTACATCGTATAATCCGACAAAAAGGCAAATTAAGGGACATTGTTGATTGTTTTTTGCCGCAGGATTTGCTAATATAGGACTATAGGCGTTTTTCGCTGCGAATATCGGAGGGGATACACAGATGTCCATCATAAAAAAAATTTCCCTTTTACTGCTGGGATTGATTCTCTTGTCAATGTCGTCAAGTGTTGTATACATATACATTCAATCCAATAAGACCATAATTTCCCAAAAGAATAATGAAATCCTTGCTTTTAATAAAAGCGAGTCCGAAATCATCACTCTTGCGCTTGAAAAGGAAACTGCCCAGGTGTTCACCCTGTCGGGACAAAAAGACTTCATCCGTTTTTTGGACTCGGGCTATACAAGCGGCTCTTCCTCTCCGTCCAGGGAAGAAATCGTTGAAATTCTAAAGTTCTATGCGGGCCGGTTTACCGGAACAACCCATGTTTTCCTGGGCGACAGAAATGGAAATATTGTTGCAGACAGCAATGGGGATGTTCCAGCCGCAAATATGGGAAACGAACCCTTTGTAAAAAGCGCCCTGTCGGGAGTGCCGGGCGTCAGCACATTAACAAAGGAAAATTCCTCCATTATATTCACCGCTCCTGTCTTTGATAAAAGCGAGGTCATTGGGTTTGTCGCCAATGAGGTAAAAGCCAACATTTTTAAAAATTTGCTGGACGGCGTCAAGCTTGAAAATAATTCTCTTGGAAACAGTTATATCTATCTGCTTGACCTGGACGGTACAATCATTTATCATCCGGAGTCGTCAAAAGTCGGGACAAAAACCGGCGTCAGCAAAATGAACGAGCTGGCAAAAGATGCGTCCCAGGGGAAAGCTGTGCAGCCGGATATTATGGAATATACGGAGGGGGACCGTATTCAGATCGCGGCATATTCCGTTATTCCGAAGATTAATTGGATTTTGGTGGCAACCATTGATAGGGAGGAAGTCACCCAACCTGCAAAACAGCTTGCATCTTCCTTAATGATCGGCGCTGCCATAATCGCTTTGATTGCCATGGGTATTGGATATTTGACGGCAAGCAGAATGGTGAGGCCAATAAAGCGGCTATCCGAAATCATCGACCGGACCGCCCGGTTTGAGCTGGTCAAAATTACAAATTATGAAGACATACGAAAGCGAAAAGATGAAACCGGAGTCATCGGCCGGGCCATTCAAAATATGCGGGTCGAATTGAGAAGCATGGCGAAAAAAATGCTGGAAGCCTGTGAAAGCAGTGATAGCAATGCCAGAACCATCGACAATCTGATGGAGGAGTTAAAGCTGCTGACCGACGAAACACTTTCCACCACACAGGAGCTGTCCGCAGGCATGCAAGAAGCCGCAGCCACCACGCAGGAAGTGAATGCATCGACCCAGGTAATCGGTATTGCCGTCGGGGAGATTGCACAAAAAGCAGAATTCGGGGTACAGTCGGCATTGGAAATCAGCAGGCGTGCTGAAGAATTGAAAGAGTCTGCAGCCATAGCGGGAGAAAATGCCGCAAATATCTATAATGATGTAAGAGTTGACCTTATGGCTGCAATTGAGCAATCCAGAGCGGTTACGCAGATAGAGGGCATGGCGCAGGTGATACTGCAGATTACTTCACAAACGAATCTGCTGGCTCTGAACGCGGCCATAGAGGCGGCTCGCGCAGGCGAATACGGCAAAGGCTTCGCCGTGGTGGCGGATGAAATCCGAAAACTTGCGGAGCAGTCCTCAAAAGCCGCGGACAGTATAAAAAATACGGTCAGTGTCGTGAAGAAATCTGTTGAGAATTTATCGGAAAGCTCCGGTAAAATTCTGAACTTCATGGATACCGACATCCTGGTGGATTATGAGAAGCTGATAAAAACAGGCGAACAATATTCTGCCGATGCGGGATACTTTAAAGCCGCCATGGCTGAATTCAGCGGTACATCCAATCAGCTGAGAGAATCCATTGAAGCAATTACCCGGGCGGTAAATGAAATCAGCATCACCGTGAACGAAGCTGCCAAAGGCTCGGGTGATATAGCTTCGGGAGCAGTAAGCATTGCGGAACAGATCAGCAATGTCAGCGATTGCAGCCGAAATAACCTTGACAGTATGCAAAAGCTGGAGGAGCTGATCCGGAGGTTTACGCTGGACGACAGGTAGTAAGGTATCAAGTGCCGGTCAGGTGCTTTAAAAACTCTGACGATGCCTGTGATAAAGGCATGTCCTTCATGAAAACAAAACCAAGCCTTCGAGATTGGAAGGCTTCTTTTGTTTTTACGGCAAATAATTCTCCCGAGCGCATGAGCATTTCGGCGCTTTCCTTAAGCACATGGGCTATACCGAGACCGATCCGCGCGAATTCTACCAGGAGTTCTACGCTTTCAAGCTCTATTTCAGGGAAGATATTTACACCAAGCTCCTTAAATGTAATGTCGATATTACGTCTTGTGGAGCTATCCTGTTGAAGCAGCAGCAGAGGGTATTTTGAAAGCTCTTTAATGGATATTGCTTTATCCTTGAGCTCGGCGTATTTGCCGGAAGCTACGAATAGATCGTCCACTTCCCTGAAAGCCTGTGTAATGATACTTTCGTCCGCAACAGGCAAAGTAACAAGGCCAAAATCAATCTGGCCGCTTTTTAGTATTTCTATGATCTGCGGCGATGTACGGTTGACAACCTTGAATTTGATATTGGGATACAGTTTGATAAATTCCTGTATATACGGGATCAGAAAGAAGCGGCAGTTGGTGTCTCCAACGCCGATCCTGATTTCGCCGAGACCCAGATTCTGCATCTCAAGTATTTTTTCTTCTGCGGTCTTTATGAAATTATACGCCTGTTCCACATGCTTCAGGAGTACCTCTCCTTCTTTTGTCAATCGAATGCTCCGGGTCCTTCGGATGAAAAGCCTGCTGCCCATTTTTTCCTCAAGATTTCCGATGGCCTGGCTCACGGCAGACTGGGTAATGAACAGCTTTTTTGCAGCTCCGGAAAAGCTTGCCGCTTTTGCTGTCTGATAGAAAATTTTATACAATTCAAAATTTATATCCATAATCTCACCTAATAAATAGTATTAGTATTATTAATTTTACTTATAGATTATATCATAGTATAATTTTAGTATCAATCAAGCAAAATCAATGCAGGCCGGATTTCGCCGGCCATAAAAGTTTGGAAATGAAACGGAGACGGATCAAAATCTGTCCGGAGATATACAGGAGGCATGGCGGAAATGATGAATTCACAGGTCAGAAGAATTTACGTGGAAAAAAAAGAGGGCTTTGACATTGAGGCAAAGGGCCTTTTCAAGGATTTGAAAACGAATCTTGGAATAACCGGTCTAAAGGGGCTTAGAATCATAAACCGATACGATGTTTCAGGAATTTCCGATGAGGAATATAAAGCCGCAAGGTGTGTAATTTTTTCAGAACCTCCCGTCGATAGGGTATATGACGGGGAGATAGAGTTTGCTGCCGATGAAAAGGTGTTTGCCGTCGAATATTTGCCGGGTCAATATGACCAGCGGGCTGATTCTGCAGCGCAATGCATACAGATGCTGACGCTGGGAGAGAAACCCCTTTGCAGGGTTGCCAGGCTTATAGCGCTAAAGGGTGATATCTCCGAAGGAGAATTCATAAGGAGTAAGAATTATTGCATAAATCCTGTGGAAAGCCATGAGGCTTTGCTGGAAAAACCGTCAAATCTTGAGGTGGATGTGGCCTACCCCGAAGATGTAAAAGTCATCCATGGCTTCATTGAAATGGACGAAAAAAAATTGGCGGACATGGTCCGGGAATTAGGGCTGGCAATGTCCTGCGAAGACCTTGCCTTTTGCAGGGATTATTTCAAGGATAAAGAAAAAAGAGATCCTTCTTTTACTGAAATCAGGCTGATTGACACTTATTGGTCGGATCACTGCCGTCATACGACTTTTCTGACCTCCATAGAAGAGGTCACCTTTGACGAAAATCCTTATACCGGTGTGATGAAATCAACGTACGAGGCTTATCTTAAATCAAGAGAATATGTATACGAGGGCAGGAAAAAGGAAATCTGCCTGATGGATCTGGCGACAATCGCCATGAAGGAGCTTAAAAAGAAGGGCGTACTGGATGATCTGGACCTGTCGGATGAAATCAACGCCTGCAGCATTGTCGTCAATGCAAAGGTTGACGGCAGGGATGAGGAATGGCTCGTGATGTTCAAAAACGAGACCCATAACCATCCCACAGAAATAGAGCCCTTCGGCGGAGCCGCCACGTGCCTCGGCGGAGCCATAAGAGATCCGCTCTCCGGCAGGTCCTATGTTTACCAGGCCATGAGGGTCACAGGAAGCGGAGATCCAAGGGCACAAGTAAAGGATACCATTCCGGGCAAGCTTCCTCAAAGAAAAATCACAACGGGAGCCGCTGCAGGCTACAGCTCCTATGGAAACCAGATAGGCCTTGCTACCGGGCAGGTGGCGGAAATATACGACGAAGGCTATGTTGCAAAAAGAATGGAAATCGGAGCGGTCATAGGTGCGGCGTCCAAAGCAAATGTAGTAAGGGAAGCGCCTGAAGCCGGAGATATAATTATATTGCTGGGGGGACGTACAGGCCGTGACGGCTGCGGCGGAGCTACGGGCTCATCCAAAGAGCATACGGAAGAGTCTCTGCTGACCTGCGGAGCCGAAGTACAGAAGGGGAATGCGCCTACCGAAAGAAAGATTCAAAGGCTTTTTAGAAACAGTACGGTGAGCAGGATGATCAAAAGGTGCAATGATTTCGGCGCAGGAGGGGTTTCCGTTGCCATCGGTGAGCTGGCCGACGGGCTGGAAATAGACCTTGACCGCATTCCCAAAAAGTATGAAGGGCTGGATGGGACGGAACTGGCCATCTCTGAATCCCAGGAGAGAATGGCCGTTGTGGTTTCGAGAGAAAATGAAGCCGCATTTATTGCCTCCGCTGCGGAAGAAAATCTTGAAGCGTCGGTTGTGGCGGTAGTTACGGATGACAATAGGCTTAAAATGACGTGGCGGGGCAGAACAACCGTGGATATTTCAAGAGAATTCCTGAACACCAATGGGGTGCGCCAGACTACCAAAGCCAATATTACAGCTCCGCTGCAGGAAGAAAGCTATTTTAACCGGATGGCATCCGGCAGTAAAAATCCTGAGATTGATTTAGAAGCTGCGTGGCTGGACAATCTTCAAAGATTAAACATATGCAGCCAGAAGGGGCTTGTGGAGAGGTTTGACAGCACAATCGGAGCGGGTACCGTCCTTATGCCCTTTGGCGGGAAATATCAGTTAAGTCCTGCGGAAGGTATGGCTGCAAAGCTGCCTGTACTGAACGGGGATACAACCACCGGGACCCTGATGTCCTTCGGGTATAATCCGGAAATTTCAAAATGGAGTCCGTTCCATGGCGCTTTGTACGCAGTTATTGAGGCTGCGGCCAAAATCACCGCCATGGGCGGTAATTATAAAAGAATCCGGCTGACATTGCAGGAATACTTTGAAAAGCTGGGGAAGGACGCCGACAGATGGGGAAAGCCGTTAAGTGCTTTACTGGGAGCATACTATGCACAAATCAAGCTTGGAATACCGGCCATCGGCGGGAAGGACAGCATGTCGGGTACATTCAAGGACAGGACTGTTCCGCCTACACTTGTAGCATTTGCCGTTGATACGGCAGACGTGGGAAAGGTTATTTCCACGGAGTTCAAAAAAGCCGGCAGTCCGGTGGTATTGCTAACTCTGGACAGGGATGAAAACGATATCCCCAACTTTGACCAGCTTGAGAGAAACTACACTAAAATCCATGAGCTTGCCATGGAGGGAAAAATACTTGCAGCCCATTCAATAAGGCTTGGCGGTGTAGCTGAAGCCATAAGCAAAATGTGCTTCGGCAACTTTATTGGATTTGAGTTTGCCGGCAGTGTGGGACCAAAGGGTTTGTTCTCACCGATTTACGGTTCCATCCTCCTTGAAATTGATGCAGTTGAGGATTGCGGCAAATTATTTGAAGGAGTCAGTTATAAAGTTATCGGTCATACAACGCAGAGCAGTGCTATCAAAGTAAACAAAGCAGTGATAGCGCTTGAATCCGCTCTTGAAAAATGGCAGGAGCCGGCTGAACGGATTTTCCCAACAAAAACCGATGCCGCCGCTGTAAAACCTGAAAATCATTCCTTTGTGAAAAAGTCCGGCAATGCCTCCATTCATGCGCCCGCAAGCATTAAACCCGCTAAGCCCAGGGTTTTCATTCCGGTATTCCCGGGAACAAACTGCGAGTATGACACGGCAAGAGCTTTTGAAAAGGCGGGGGCAATCGCGGATGTAACGGTTGTCAGAAATTTGACGCCTACGGACATTGAGGAAACCATCGCAACAATGAAACAAAAAATTTCAAAGAGCCAGATTATTATGATTCCCGGCGGTTTCAGTGCCGGCGATGAGCCGGACGGTTCAGGCAAATTCATTGCTACGGCATTCAGAAATCCGTATATAAAAGAAGCGGTAATGGAGCTTCTGAAAAACCGGGATGGTCTGATGCTGGGCATATGTAATGGTTTTCAGGCACTGATCAAGCTAGGACTGGTCCCATATGGCGACATAAGGGATATGAATGAAAACAGCCCTACACTCACCTTCAACGCTATCGGCAGACATGCTTCCTGTATGGTTTATACAAGGATTGCATCCAATATTTCACCCTGGTTCAGCAATGTAAACGTGGGCGATACGCATACGATAGCCATATCTCACGGTGAGGGCCGCTTTGTGGCCGGAGCGGCGGACTATGAACTGCTGGCAAAAAACGGCCAGATTGCTACCCAGTATGTGGATATGGATGGAAATGCAAGCAGCGATATAAGGTATAATCCCAATGGCTCCATGTATGCCATTGAAGGCATAACCAGCCCCGACGGCAGGGTGCTTGGCAAGATGGGCCATTCGGAAAGAATGGGGACCAATGTGGCAAAAAATGTACCGGGCAACAAGGACCAGAGGCTGTTTGAAGCCGGTGTGGGCTATTTCCTGTAAAAGTGCTACCTGCATTTCATTTAGTTGAGATTGCCACACTCCACTGTGTTCGCTCGCAATGGCAAACGCCACGGCAAATGACGGTCCTGCCAAGCCGCATTTATAAAAGTGCGGCTTGGAATAAACTATTGACATTTGTCCAAATAAGTAAATAAGTTAGATGACTGACACACTGAGTAAAAGAAATTCAATCCTGTTGTCATATCTCTTCCGGTAGAATATAATAGTAAGTTGACAAGCAATAAATAAATCGGAGGGTGCGATATGAGCAGGGCAGTAGAGCAAATTCATCAAGCGGAAAAATGGGGAGCAAACAATTATCTCCCGTTGCCCATTGTAATCGAAAGAGGCGAAGGGATCTGGGTTTATGATACCGCAGGCAAAAAATATATGGACATGCTGTCTGCATATTCGGCATTAAATCAAGGCCACCGGCATCCTAAAATAATCAATGCCCTGCTGGAACAGGCCAATAAAATAACCATCACTTCAAGAGCCTTCCACAACGACCGTATGGGCAGCTTTCTTGAAAAGCTGTGCAAACTGGCGGGCTTCGAGAGAGCCCTTCCCATGAACACGGGCTCCGAAGCCGTTGAAACAGCCCTGAAGGCAGCAAGAAAATGGGCTCATCAAAAAAGAGGAATTCCCGAGGACAAGGGAGAGATCCTTGTTTGCAGCAATAATTTTCATGGCAGGACCATCACCATTGTAAGCTTTTCATCCGAAGCACAATATAAGGAAGGCTTTGGGCCTTTCACTCCCGGTTTCGGCATCATACCCTACGGCGATCTTAAAGCCCTAGAGGCGGCCATCAAGCCGGAAACCATAGCAATCATGCTGGAGCCCATTCAAGGGGAAGGCGGAGTCATTGTACCCGAGGAAGGCTATCTAAAGGGTATCAGAGAAATTACGAAGAAAAATAACCTGCTGATGATATTGGACGAGGTCCAGACAGGCTTCGGCAGGACCGGAAAAATGTTTGCCTTCCAGCATGAAGGAATAAAACCTGACATCCTGGCCGTGGGCAAAGCGCTTGGCGGCGGAGTCTATCCGGTGTCCGCAGTTCTTTCGGACAATGACATCATGGATGTTTTCACTCCCGGGGACCATGGTTCCACTTTCGGCGGCAATCCTCTTGCAGCAGCAGTGGGGTCGGCGGCCCTGGATGTATTGACGGATGAAAAATTGGATGAGAGATCGGCTGAGCTTGGTAAATATTTTAAAGACAAGCTTCTGGAAATAAACAGCCCTTATGTCAGTGAAATCCGGGGAAAGGGACTTTTTATCGGGGTTGAAATAAAGAAGGAAGCCGGCAGCGCACGCCCATTCTGTGAAAAGCTGATGGAGCTGGGGCTGCTTTGCAAGGAAACGCACAAATATACCATCCGGTTTGCACCGCCGCTGATAATTACACAAGATGAGCTGGATCAGGCGCTTGTAATGATCAGGAAAGTTCTGCTGCCGCAAAAATGATTTCTAGCAAGGCATCCGATAGATTTTATAGTTTTTCGCATGCGTAGGATTTTTCCGGTAGCATAAATAGAATATGTGGTATATTTCTATACTATAATCATGTTACAAGAAATCATGGAGGGAATATGACAGATAAAAAACTTAAAATATTGTTTGTTTCCGCTGAAGTATCGCCTTATGCTAAAACCGGCGGACTCGCCGATGTTGCAGGTTCTTTGCCGAAGGCGCTTTCTGCAGCGGGAAATGATGTCAGGGTCGTCATGCCCCGGTATAAATCAATACAAGCCAGCATGAATTACGTAACCGATTTCGCTGTGCAGATGGATAACTCCAGGGAAACCTGTATTGTCAGGGAAGCCGAAATGGGTTATAAGAGCGGAGGCTCAGCCAAAGGACTGCCTGTGTATTTTATTGATAGTTACAGATATTACGATAGAGACGGCATCTATTGCCATATGGATGACGGCGACAGATTCGTGTTTTTCTGTAAGGCAGTCCTGGAAATGCTGCCCCACATAAATTTCCAGCCGGATGTCATCCATTGCAATGACTGGCACACCGGGCCAATATGCATGCTTTTGGAAGAGCATTACAGGAAACAGTCGTTTTATGCGAAAATTTCAACGGTGTACACCATTCACAACCTTGAGTACCAGGGGAATTTTTCACCGGAGCTTGTAAGGCTTTTCAATCTCGGCTATGATATGTTCAACCCTGACAAAACGGAGTTTTATGGACAGTTCAGCTTTATGAAGGCTGGCCTGGTGTATTCGGATATCATTAATACAGTCAGTGAAATGTATGCCAAAGAAATACAGACGCCGCAATACGGAGAGAGATTGGAAGGCTTGCTTTCACGGAGAGCCCACGATCTCTTTGGGATCGTAAACGGAATAAGCTATGAGCAGTTCGATCCTGAGACCGACCCGTGGCTGATTAAAAATTATAACGCCGCCAGCTTCAAGGATAAAAAGGAAAACAAGCAGGCAATCCAGAAGGAAATGGGCCTTCCCGTAAGGGATGTCCCCGTAATCGGCCTCATATCGCGGCTGTCGGGACAAAAGGGCTTGAACCTGATAATGGAGCAGATTGACAATATCATGAAGTTCGACGTCCAGTTTGTCCTGCTGGGTACAGGGGATGCATATTACGAAAATGAATTCAAAAACATCGAAGGCAGATATCCGGATAATGTAGCCATATACACAGGCTTCAACGCGACGCTCGCTCAAAGGATCTATGCAGGTGCGGACATGTTCCTGATGCCATCTCGGTTTGAGCCCTGCGGACTTGGACAGATTATCAGCCTGAGATACGGTACAATACCTGTTGTAAGAGCAACAGGGGGATTGGCGGAAACTGTCGTTGATTATGATGCCGATAAAGTCAATGGGAACGGGTTCTCCTTCCGGGAATTTTCATCGGAGGAGATGCTGAAAACCATTGAAAGGGCTTTAAAGCTTTACAAGGAAGATCCGGAAGCATGGGATAAGCTGGTGGTTAAGGCATTGCAGTTGGATTATTCATGGAATATCCCTGCACAAAAATACATGGATTTATATTATCTTGCAATAGGAAAGAGAAGGCTGGGAAAATGAAAAAAGGTGCGGTGAAGGCAATTATTTCCGAATTGAACCGGTTATATCCCGAAGCAGGCTGCTCGCTGACCTATACGGATCCTCTCCAGTTGATGATAGCGACCCAGTTGGCGGCGCAGTGCACGGATGCCAGGGTGAATATTGTCACACAATCGCTGTATATAAAATATGTAACCGTCCATGACTTTGCAAATGCCGATCTGCACGAGCTTGAGGAGGATATAAAATCTACGGGCTTTTATCATAACAAGGCGAAAAATATTAT
Organism: Bacillota bacterium; assembly: GCA_023433505.1. Lineage (GTDB taxonomy): Bacteria > Bacillota > Clostridia > Acetivibrionales > DTU013 > MnB-11. Next base: position 50,660 of record JAEZCO010000118.1, read on the forward strand.
CAATGCCTGTAAAATGATCATTTCCGATTTTGACGGAAAGGTCCCTTCCAACATGGAGGACTTGCTCAAGCTGCCAGGCGTCGGAAGAAAGACGGCAAATCTGGTTCTGGGCGATATTTTCGGCATTCCCGGAGTTGTTGTGGATACCCATGCAGGCCGGCTTTCAAACAGGATGGGGTTCACTTCCCACAAGGATCCGGAAAAAATCGAATATGATTTGATGAAGGTTATTCCCAGGGAGCACTGGTCAAATTTCAGCCACCAGCTGGTATATCACGGAAGAGCTGTATGCAATGCGCGCAAACCGGACTGCGACGCCTGTACCATACGGGAGTTTTGCGACTATGGCAGCAATCTTTTAAAAAAGGCTCCCAAATCCTCCTAATACTACAACGCAACTTAGGAGACTGCAAATATAACTTCCCGTTTTTCTGAAAATGTAGGTTGCATAGGCGAGCAGCAAATGCAAAGCATTTGTGACCAGCCCCGACCGCAATGGACTGCGTTTTCAGAAACCTATACGGGAAGTTATATTTATGCCAATACCTGTTAATTTGTCCACGCTCTGGCACAGTCACAAAATGAAGTTTTTGTAATATATTTGTAATATGCAAGAAGGATTTGTACTTTACTTGTCGAATTAATATACTCTGGAAATCCTTTTATAAAAATGTTTAGAAGGGGTAATTGCAGATGCCTTCAGGTTCCGGACAGGCAAAGAAGCCTTTGGAAAAAAAGAAAAAGGGAAATAAGGTCGTAAGGCTCGAAAAGAGGGAGGATAACCTCTCCATGCATTTAGGGTCCATCGACCGTGAGGAGCTTGTTTTCGCCCTGGATATCGGCACCCGGTCCGTTGTCGGCATAGCAGGAATTCAGGAAGGCGATAAGTTTAAAATCGTTACCACAGAGATTATTGAACATAAAAACCGTGCCATGCTGGACGGCCAGATCCATGACATCGACCAGGTTGCTGTTGTGGTCGGAGAAATCAAGGAAAAGATGGAAGCAAGGCTTGGGTTTCCGGTAAAAAGAGTGGCTATTGCAGCCGCCGGCAGAGTCCTTCGCACAAGCCAGATAAGGGTAGACAGAGATGTGGAGCACGGCAGGGAAATCGACCATGAACTGGTCAGCAGTCTTGAGATCGAAGGAATTCAGCGGGCGCAGCTGGCGCTGGATGAAGACCTGGCGGCCGTGGACAAGACCCAATTTTATTGCGTTGGGTACAGTGTAATAAACTACTATCTTAATGGTTATATCATCTCCAGACTCGAGGGTCATAAGGGAAAGACCATCGGCGCGGATATACTCGCAACATTTCTTCCTCATATGGTGGTTGACAGCCTGTATACGGTTATGAACCGTGTAGGACTGGAGGTATCCAGCCTGACCCTTGAACCTATTGCGGCGATTAATGTAACGATCCCTCAAGACCTTCGGCTATTAAATTTGGCGTTAGTAGACGTTGGCGCGGGCACGTCGGATATTGCGCTGACCAGAAATGGCAGTGTTTTTGCCTATGCCATGGCACCTACGGCAGGCGATGAAATTACTGAGCGTATAACGCAGCATTATCTGGTAGATTTCAACACAGCAGAGAAAATAAAGCTGTCACTTGGCTTAGCAAGTGAGAACATCACCTTTACGGATATTTTGAATATAAAGCGCAAGGTAAACCATTCCGAGGTAATGGAAGTCATAAAGCCGGCAATCGAGGTACTTGCGGATACGATTTCAGATAAGATCATGGAGTTCAATGGCAAGGCGCCGAATGCAGTTTTTCTGATAGGCGGCGGAAGCCAGATCGCAGGTTTGGCAGCCATGATTGCGGAGCGGTTGGGCTTACCGTCGGACAGGGTGGTTGTCCGAAACCGGGATGTGATCCGGGATGTCAAGTTTACCGACAGGAAGCTTTCCGGACCGGAATCCATTACTCCTTACGGCATTGCAGTAACAGCCCAGCTGCAAAAGGGCAGGGACTTCCTGACGGTGACGGTGAACGGAAGAAAGATCAAGATGTTCAATTCCAAAAAGCTCTCGGTAGCAGATGCTTTGATACTTCTTGGCTACAATCCGGGGCAGCTCATAGGGCGTACCGGCAAGAGCGTTTCTTTTACCCTCAACGGTGAAAAGAAGCTGATCCGCGGCGAGTATGGAAAGGCTGCCGAAATTTATGTAAATAACTCTCCTGCCAATCTGGAGACCTATATCAAATTCAACGACGAAATCACTATTGTACCTGCACAAGATGGCGGGGATGCATTCATCAAATTGTCGGACGTGCTTGAGGCTAATGGAGTGGATGAGTCCTATGATGTATTGTTAAATGGTGGGGAACCATGTAGCGATTATGTTATCAAGGATTCGGATATTATCGTGTATTCCCTTAAGGAAAGAGAAAGCGTTGAAAGCATTGAGACGATGGAAGAGCCGGAGGACGAGCAAATATTGGCTGAGACTCCGGCGAGTGAAACCGGCCTTGAATTACCGTTTAAGGAGCCGGTGAACGCGGCAGGCAAATCGGATGTCCATGCGCAAGGTGCCGTTGTATTGAAGGTTAACGGCGAAAATATCGTTATGAAAGAAAACAAGTCCCACTATATTTTTGTAGATATATTTAATTATATCAGTTTTGATCTGACAAGGCCCCAGGGGGCAATTGTGCTCAGATTGAACGGGCAGCAGGCCGCATTTACCGATACTATAAAATCCGGCGACATGATAGAAATTTACTGGCAAAAATAAAGGCTGTAATTTCTAAGGGGGTGGATATCCATCACGGAACAAAAGGACATTACTTTTTCAAATAAGTACCAAAGATATGAATTGCTGTTTATGAAAATAACATGGATATTCCTTATAGCAGGTTTCGGCTTTTTTCTACTGGATGAACTGGTATTTAGCCGGGATAATCGGATGGCTGCCGACGGGGTTGTTGTTTTTTCAACCGGGTGGAAGCTGTTTTTTTGTTTAATTATTGGCATTATGCAAGTGCTGAAGCTGTATCTTTTCAAAAAAGATATTCTGGCGAAACAATTATATTACTATATAGACAGGGGTATTTGGCTTTTTGCCGTATCCTTCGCAATCATCTATATCAATGTCGGCGTATGGGCTTATGTAGTCATTCTTTTTACCATCCTGGTAACAAGCCTGTCTAAAGGCTCGAAACCTGGGATGATTCTTGTTTTGAGTTCTTTTGCCATACATTCCGCCATGACCTTTATAGCATTTTCCGCCCGGATCGGGTCAGTGGGTTTGTTAAGTCATGATACGGTTAAAGATTTTCTTATACTGGTGTTTCTGTATTTCATGTTCGCCTTGTTTGCCATATTTTGCGGCATGAGCTACAAGGATAATAATGAAAACGAGAAGGAAAACAAGCACTTATTGGAGCAATTGGAGGAAAAGTATCTGCAGCTTGAGGTGGCGCAGGTAGAAATCAAGCATCAGTATGAAAAACTCAAAGGCACAAATAACAAGCTTGAAGACATGAATAAGAGGCTTTCGGCCAGTATTGCCGAATTTTATACCCTGCAGCAGATCAGCCAGGCAATAAGCTCGATTCTTGATATAAGCGAGCTGTTGAAGTATCTCAATGATATCATCATCGGCGTCATGGGAGTAAATTATTCTACAATCGTCCTCTTTGACGAAAAAAGCGGCAGACTTAAGGTCCAGGCAACAAATATTGCAAATCTCGGCGACCTTGCAACGCTGTCGGACAACATAAATAACAGCATGCTTTCCAAAGTCATGGATAATGGGCAGTATTTTCTTGAAAACTACGTTGACCAGCATTTGTATCCCTTTACCCAGGGGAGGGAAGTGAATTCGCTCATCTGCGTACCGCTGAATACCAAATCGCGCAAATACGGTCTTGTACTTGTGGAGCATAAGCTCAGCTGTGCTTTTGACGATGATAATGTCAGGCTTCTTGATATCATATCGCAGCAGGTGGGCATTGCAATGGAAAATGCGGATTTGTATCAGAAGATGCAGGAGCTGGCTACCAAGGATGGTTTGACTGGAATATACAACAGGCAGTATTTCCAGCAAAGGCTGGAAGCTGAATTCCGGAACACTCAAAAAGGGAATTATCCCCTGTCGGTCGCCATTTTTGATATCGATCATTTTAAGCGGTTCAACGATACCTTCGGTCATCTCTTTGGCGATAAGGTACTTAAATCCATTACAAACTCGGTTTCAGGATCTTTAAGGGAAAATGACATCTTTGCACGTTTCGGCGGAGAGGAATTTATTCTTTTGTTTCCCAGAACAAATCTGAACGAGGCTTATGAAAAGGTTGAGTTCCTTCGAAAGATGGTCGGGCAGCACATTGTCAAGGATAACCTGGTCACGGTTTCCGTAACGGTAAGCTTCGGGGTCTCCAGCTTCAATGAATGTGCGCTTTCTGAAAATGAACTCCTGCGTTCGGCGGATGATGCGCTCTATGAAGCGAAAGCTTCAGGCAGGAATTGTGTGAAGGTGGCAAGAAGGCTCCAGGAATGATCACGATTTTTTAAAGGATTTCACCATACTGGTGAAGATCTCCTTTTGAGCTTCATTCCATTGATTTTCAGGCACGAAGTAGCTGATCCTGTACATTTGATTTTTACCTTCCAGAAATATCTCATTGCCTTTGTAATAAATATTGTTGCTGCTAAGGACGGAATAATCCCAGTAATAGCCGGTAAAACCGTTAACCTTCATTTTTCTGCTGCTGAAATATTTATATTTTAGCTGGGAGGCAGCCTTGGACTTTTCAAGGAATTCCGCCAGGGGCATGGACAGATTCCAGATTTGCACGAAGCCATACCCCGGGCCTGAGGTATCACGCAGATCTACATGGTATGGGATATCGTTTCCCGAGAGGCTTCGCGGGGTAGGCGTAAAAGTGGAAGGATAATTAAAACTGAAGCCGCCTTCCGGCGATTCATAGGTTGAGTACTCAACCAATCTTTTCACCGAAGCATTCATTTCAGGAGCGTTTCCGGCAAAATAGGAGGCGGCAAAAAACATCAAAGTCCAAAAAAGTATGGCTGCCAGGACAAATGCCAGCTTCCTCCGGAAATTTCCAATGAGTATTATTCTGAACCTCTTCATATTCCAGCCTTTCATACCGAAAGTTTATTTGGATGCAATAATATCCTATTCATCAGCAGGGAAGAATAGCACCCGACGGAGACTGCCGTGAAACAAACATTGTTCCCGGTAAAAATTCTTTCGGTAATTTACCCCAGGGTGGCAATCACCAAAATGAACAGCCGGAATATAATGTACTGTCAAACCTTTTTCGTGGGGGGTAAGTTTGAATGAGGATTGTAGTTTTAAAGATGCCGAGATTTTTCGGAGGATTGATCAGAAAAGTACTTGGAATGAATTAGGAGCACTGAAAATATTACTTTCCCGTTTTTCTGAAAGGCCGTCCGCAACGGACTGCATTTTCAGAAATTTATACGGGAAGTTATATTTTCATCAGTGCTTGATTTTACATTGGCTGTAAGCCTAAAAAATTTGAGCAACATAAAAAAAGCGGTTTACGCTTTTTTATGTTGTTCAAATAAATTTTAGTTTTCGAATTTAACTTGCCTTTGTGATTAGACTGATCTGGTAACCTTGTTGGAACGCAGGCATCTTGAGCAAACGTTCATGGAGGAATGAGTGCCGTTCAGTACGACTTTAATCTTCTTAACATTGGGTTTCCAGGATCTGCTTGTTCTTCTTACCGAGTGGCTTACATTATTACCGTAAACAGTGTCTTTGCTGCAAACATCGCATTTAGCCATTTATGTCACACCTCCTTCGAAATGGAGAAATATCGCATTGACTCAAAAATCGGATTTTATTCCTCCGATAGTATAACACATAGAGCTTCAATCCTGCAAGGATTTTTTTTATTACACACGGCAACCGACTGCAAAATTTTTCTGGCAAATATGTGAACGATATAATAAAATATGGGTAGAAGAAGCCGGATAAAAATTATTTGGAGAAAACGCTTGGAAAACAAAGATATCGGGAATCCTTTAAAAAAGTCCATAAAGAGCATAAAGGGCGTCGGTGAAGCCAGGGCATCACTTTTTCAAAGACTGGGAATTTGTACCGTAAATGATCTGATTACTCATTTCCCCAGAGAATATGAGGACCGGACTGTCATGAAAAAGATAATGGAGCTCGAAGACGGCGTTCAGTGCTCATTTAAGGGAATGATCGTTTCCAATGTATCGGAGTCGAGGCCGCGCAAGGGGATGCTCATAAGCAAGGTGGGCATCCGGGATGATACGGGCCTCATTCACGGAGTATGGTTCAATCAAAGCTATTTAAAAAGAGTGTTCAATATCGGAGAGACATATATATTTTTCGGCAAGATCACCAGAAAAAGGACCTTTGAAGTCCAGAATCCGGTTTATGAAAAGCTGGACAACCTTGAATTAAAGAATACATGCCAAATCGTCCCCATATACCCTGCCACCGGAAGCCTTACGCAAAACATAATAAGGGCTGCGATAAGAGCTGCGCTTGAAATGGTGGAGAATAAAGCGGAAGATGTGCTGCCGGCCGCTTTAAGGGAAAAACAAAATTTGAGCGAAATCAACTATTCCTTATCGAATATTCATTTCCCCAAAAGTGATGAGGATTTTAAAAATGCCAGATACCGGCTGGTTTTTGAAGAGCTTTTTTTATTGCAGCTGGGTCTGTTTACGCTGAAGAATTCCATTAAAAAGGAAGAAAGCGGCAACACCCTTGGCGCGGCGGCCTTTGTAAAGGAATTTGCCGGCAGCCTGCCTTTCGAGCTGACCCAGGCGCAAAAAAGAGTATACGGTGAGATAGAGCAGGATGTTGAAAGCGGCAAGGTAATGAACAGGCTGATTCAAGGGGATGTGGGCTCGGGTAAGACGGTCGTGGCTTTGCTGGCCCTGCTCAAGGCGGTTAAAAGCGGTTACCAGGGAGTTTTGATGGTGCCGACGGGGATATTGGCCCAACAGCATTATCAATCGGTTGTGAAGCTTCTGGAGGGACAAGGCGTCACGGTTGCGCTATTTACAGGGAATCAGCCCAAAAAACTGAAGAATGAGCTTTTGGAAGGCTTGAGACTGGGAAAAACAGATATTGCCATAGGAACTCACGCTTTATTGGAAGAGAACGTGGTATTTGCAAAGCTCGGGCTTGTGGTCACCGATGAGCAGCACAGGTTCGGCGTGCGCCAAAGGGCCGTGATTTCGCAAAAGGGAGAAAATCCGCATATCCTGGTAATGACAGCGACTCCGATTCCAAGAACACTTGCCCTGATACTTTACGGCGACCTTGACATTTCCATCATTGATGAGCTGCCGCCGGGAAGAAAGCACGTAGAAACCTATTCTGTGGATAATAGCAAAAGGGAGCGGATTAACGCCTTCATCCGGAAGAAAATTGCAGAAGGCCGGCAGGTGTTTATTATTTGCCCGCTGGTGGAGGAGTCGGAAGCCATTGAGGCAAAAGCGGCCTCGGAGCTTGCCGATCGCATAGCGAAGCAGGACTTCCCCGATTTGAAGGTCGGGCTGGTTCATGGAAAACTGAAAGCCGCTGAGAAGGAAACCGTCATGAACGGATTTATAAAAGGCGGGATTGATATCCTTGTCTCTACGACAGTTGTAGAGGTGGGAGTAAACATACCCAATGCGGCAGTCATGATTATAGAAAATGCCGAAAGATTCGGTCTGGCACAGCTCCATCAGCTTAGAGGCAGGGTGGGGAGAGGCGGGTTCCAGTCCTATTGCATTTTATACAATGAAAGTAAAGCCGAATTGGCCAAAGAAAGAATGAAGGTCATGGAGAAGACAGGCGACGGCTTTATCATCTCTGAAAAGGATCTGGAATTGAGAGGCCCCGGAGATTTTTTCGGGACCAGGCAGCATGGAATTCCTGAACTGAAGATTGCAAATCTTTATAAGGATATGGAAATACTTAAAATAGCACAGGAAGCCGCCAAAGAAATTCTGGACACCGACAAGGGCCTGGAGCTTCCTGAAAACAGGGGGATCAGGGACAGGGTCCGGGAGAATTTTGAAGCAAGGCTGCAGGAATTGAGTTTGAACTGAGTACAGTTTCACGTGAGTGAGTTACCGGATAGGAAGGAAAATGGATCCAATGTAGGGGCGGCCATTGGCCGTCCAGTAAATGTTTGATGCAGATTGCATATGAGGGCGCGCAATGCGCGCCCCTACATGGTAAGGAGGAGAATTAATATTTTAAGGGTAATTTCAGGCGAAGCCAGAGGGCATAAGCTAAAGACATTGAAAGGGTCCGCCACAAGGCCTACGTCAGACAGAGTGAAGGAATCATTGTTTAATATAGTTTCCGGTTATATTCAAGGAAGCGAGGTGCTTGACCTGTTTGCAGGCAGCGGAAGCCTTGGAATAGAAGCCCTGAGCAGAGGCGCAGCCTATGCCGTATTTGCCGATAAAAGCAAGGAAAGCTGCGGTATCATCAAGGAAAATCTTGCATTTACAAAGTTTGCTGAAAAATCGGAGGTTTTATTTATGGGATTTACGGAAGCCCTTGTCAAATTGGCTTCCGAAGGAAAAAAATTCGATATCGTTTTTCTTGATCCTCCCTATAATAAAAATTTTATTCAGGAAACATTAAAAAATTTGGCTAAAAATGATATAATTAGGGACGGCGGTATTTTGATAGCGGAACATCATATTGACGACGAGCTTCCGGAATACAGCGGCAAGCTGAAAATAAGCAGAAAACAGAAGTATGGAGACACTGTAATTAGCTTTTACAGAGGAGACACACCTCTCCACTGAATGACGGGTCGGGGAATGGACCTTTTTGTGAAAACTATGAAAACGAGGATGCTATATGATTTGTGTTTACCCGGGCAGCTTTGATCCGGTGACTAACGGACATCTGGATATTATCAACAGGGCCGTCCGCATTTGTGACAAACTCATCGTTGCGGTTGGCAGCAATGAAACAAAAAAACCGGCTTTTTCAACCGGTGAGAGGATCGAGCTGATAAGGCAGGTTGTGGATAGTTCAGCCTGTATCGAGGTCACAAGCTTTTCCGGATTGCTGGTGGACTTTGTGAAAAAAGTAGGCGCCCAAACGGTTATTAAAGGCTTGAGGGCCATGTCCGACTTTGAATACGAGTTCCAAATGGCACTGTTGAATAAGAGCCTCGAACCCGAGACTGAGACCCTTTTCATGATGACCAGCGTAAATTACTCCTATTTAAGTTCAAGTGCCGTAAAGGAAATTGCCAGGAATGGCGGAAATATCGAGGGACTGGTTCCGGACCGCATAAAGAATAGAATCGTTGAAAAGCTCAGAGGGGGAATATAAATGGAGATACTGTCTATTTTGGAGACATTGGAGGACCTGGTTGAAAAAAGTGTAAATGTGCCTTTCTCCGGGAAATGCCTTGTGGACAAGGAAGAAATACTTGAAATCGTTAAAGAGGTAAGGCTGAAGCTGCCTGACGATATAAAACAGGCAAAGTGGGTCAAGGAAGAGAGGCAGAGGATTCTCCTGGAGGCCCAGAAGGAAGCAAACAATACCATAAAAGAAGCCGAAGGCAAGATTGCGACGCTTGTAGATGAGCATGAGATCACGAAAAAAGCCTATGAGCAGGCCAATGAGATCATTTCCAACGCCCAGAAAAATGCCAGGGAAATCAGGCTTGGTACAAGGGATTACGCGGACAGTGTGCTGAACAAGGTCGAAGAGATTTTGAAAGATACGCTGGATGTCATAAAAATGAACCGGGAAGAAATAAAGTAACCGGTTTCCCGCCATACGGTTCCCATGGTCAGGGCCCTTCCGGATGACAAGAATTTGCCATAACGGCGGACGATTCCTGTCCGCCAATTATAACTCAGGCATGATTGTGCTTTTTCTTTTTAGAGCTCTTCGCTATGAGTGCGCCAAGACAAAAGATACCATAGATAGCTAATACAAATAAAAGATAGATCAGTGAGTTTACAAGGACATTCTGCCAGCCTGAAAAGGCCATCTTCTGCTGGGCGCTTAAAACAGGAGAATTGGCAAGTGTTTTAAACACATCAAACTGCATTCCTATCCATGTGAAAACTGCTGCAATTACGCCCTGCAGGAATTTGCCGAGAAAGTACGGCTTCATACTGATTCCCGCATTTGCCGTTATACTGTACACCTGTGAATGGACCGAAAGTCCTGCCCATCCGATAATCAGACTTGTGAACGCCAGCTTTATTTCCAGCGGGATATTCACTACTTTGCTGGCCAGGCTGGTACCGGTGGTTATCTCAAAAAATCCGCTTAAAACAGCTGTAAGCATCTCGGAACTGATGCCGGCCGGAGACAGGAGCCGGGCAAGAGCATTTGCAATGAAGCCTATGACATTTGTCTCCAGCAAAAGATTGATTACAACCGAGAAGAATATTATAAAGGCTCCGATTGTAATAATCAGCGAAACTGAGTTTTTGACTGCGTCACCGAAAATGGTACCGGTGTTTGGCAGTTTCTTTTTATTCGCCGCAAATAATTCGTTGCTAAATTTTTTTAAGGTTTTTCCCTTTTTAACCGGCTGCTTTTCCATTCCGCCGCCGCGGAAGAAACCGAGGAGTATGCCTACGGTAAAAGAGGCGACGATGTGGCAGGCCAACATGAAAAGTCCCAGAGCTGGAATGCCGTACATGCCGGTGGCAACGGCTCCAACAACGAAAAGCGGCCCGGAATTATTGGTAAATGCCAGAAGCCGTTCTGCCTCTGGCTTGGAAATATCTCCGTTCTCCAAAAGGCTGCAGGTGATTCTGGCGCCGACAGGGTAACCGCTTGTGATTCCCATAGCCAGGGCAAAGGAGCCGCATCCGGGAACCTTAAACAAGGGGCGCATCACAGGCTCCAGCAATACGCCCGTTGACCTGACAAAGCCGGTAGAGTTTAATATCTCCGATGCGACGAAAAAAGGAAAGAGCGAGGGAAAAACGATGTCCAGCCAGAGCCGTATTCCTTTTAAAGCGGCATTTACGGATGTTTCGGAGAATAAAATCAATGCGAGTATAAATAAAACACCCAACAAGGGAAGGGTGAGATTTTTCAGATAGATGGCCCTGTCAGGTTTCATCATGATGAAAAGCAGCAATGCTGCCGTACAAAAACCTGCAATGATATATGCCGGCATAGCAACTCCCGATAAAAGGTACAAGGAACTCAAGGCTCGCATTGTACTTAAGATTCTCTTTGAAGTTTATTATAATAAATGAAATTTATGATTAAAAAATCAAAATCTCGGGGACAGGGTGCCCACTTTTGAATAATAAGAGGGGACACGCCCTCCGGGTCACAGGTAAGTGAATCAGGAAGGGCATGCCCCCTTTTGAATTTTGATATAAGAGGCTTGCAGTTCTGTATTGGAATGCTGTGTCAAGCTTTATTTGACTTCCGACATCCAGCCCATTTCGTCTTCAACCAGGCCATTTTGTATCCCTGTAAGGGTTTCGTAAAGCTTTAAGGAAAGCTCGCCGATTTTACCGTCGGACAGCTTGATAACTTTACCGTCCCAGTTGAATTCGCCAATGGGCGATATAACTGCAGCTGTGCCTGTGCCGAAGGCTTCTTCGAATTTACCCTGTTCATAGGCTTCATAAAGCTCATGAACGGAAATTTTTCTTTCGGAGACCTTTATTCCCCAATGCTTGAGAAGCTTTATAACCGAATCCCTGGTGATACCGGGAAGAATACTGCCCTCCAGCGCCGGCGTCAGAACTTCGCCGTCGATCTTAAAAAATACGTTCATGGCGCCGACTTCCTCAATGTATTTCCTCTCTATCCCGTCAAGCCACAATACCTGCATATAGCCTTTCTCGTGGGCCAGATCCTGAGCTTTCAGGCTGGCGGCATAGTTACCCGAACATTTGGTGAAACCGGTTCCGCCTTTAACCGCACGGACATACTCATTCTCGATAAGGTATTTGCCCGGATTAATACCTGTGGGATAATAAGCGCCTACGGGAGAAAGTATGATGATAAATTTATAGGTAAAGGAGGAACGCACGCCAAGGAAGGGGTCCGTTGCAATAATAAAAGGTCTGACATATAACGAAGTGCCGGGCGCTGTCGGAATCCAGTCCCTGTCGAGGGAGACCAGCTCTTTTAGCGCTTCCAGTGCGAAAGCCTCGTCAATGGCGGGGATTGACATCCTTTCATTGGAGCTGTTAATTCTTGCCATGTTTTTTTCGGGACGGAATAAAAGAACCCTTCCGTCTTTTGTCTTATATGCCTTTAACCCTTCAAAAATTGCCTGGCCATAATGGAAAACCATGGAGGCGGGGTCCATTGGCAGAGGACCGTAGGGCACTATTCTTGCATCGTGCCAGCCTTTTCCCTTGGTATAATCCACTATAAACATATGATCGGTAAAATGCTGGCCGAACCCCAGGTTGTTCTGGTCCGGTTTTTGCTTTAAAACCAAGGATTTCTCGATTTTGATCTGCTGGGACATGTATTTCACACTCCTTGTTGTATTTATTACCAGAGAGGGATGAATTTATTTTTTTCTATTATGCTACTTTTTTAATGAAAAATCCAGTATTTTCTTTAAATTTTCTATGGACTAACGATGGATAATAAAAATGTCCGAATGAACAGGTTGTCACAAATGCGCATATTTGCTATTATTTATACATGGCTGGCAAGCCTACTTGATCAATGGAGGTTTTTATGTTCGAAAAATTTTATCCCAGGGTGATATTGGACAAGGTTCAGGAGATCAGTATAGAAAAGCTGGACAAAAACAATATCAAAGGACTGATCCTGGATATAGACAATACCCTTGTGCCGGAGCATATGAAGGAAGCTGACGAAAATGCGGTAAAGTGGATTGAAAGAATAAAAAGTGCCGGCTTCAAGGTGTGCATCGTTTCCAATGCATCCAAAAAAAGAGTGATAAAGTTCAATGAAAGACTGCAGCTCTATGCCATACACAGGGCCTCCAAGCCGGGTACAAAGGCATTTGAAAAGGCAGGCAGACTCATGGATTTCAAAAATGAAAATATTGCGGTCGTAGGGGATCAGATATTTACAGACATTTATGGGGGAAACAGGGTCAACATGTTTACCATTCTCGTTACCCCCATCAACAAAAGGGAGTCACCCTTTGTCATGCTGAAAAGGCTGCCGGAAAAACTTGTCCTGCGCAGCTATTATAATAAGATGAAAAAGTGAGGGCTTATGAAGCTTAATGAAAGTATTACCGGCCGGACAAAGCTGCTGGGACTGTTGGGGAATCCCGTCGGCCATTCTGTTTCGCCGCAGCTTCACAATACATTAAGCGCACTTCTGGGGATCGATGCCGTCTATATACCGGTGAAGGTGGAGAAGGACAGGCTGGGAGAAATGGTGGGAGGCCTAAAGGCCGGGAATTTTACCGGGTTTAATGTTACCATACCTTTCAAGGAGGATATCCTGAAATATGTAGATCATGTAACCGACGAAGTACGCCTTGTCGGCAGCGCCAATACGGTCAGGAATACCGGAGGGGCTCTCTACGCCAGTAATACGGATGGCGACGGATTTTGCAGATCTTTTGAGGAAGAAACGGAAAGCAGCTTCAAGGGGAAAAAGGTGGTCATTCTCGGCGCCGGAGGAACATCCAGGTCACTTGCGGCAAAGATCGCTTCCAAAGGTGCTCACGGTCTTCGCATAATTAACAGAACCCGGGAAAAAGCAGAAAGTATTGCTTCAATGATCCGCGGTGAATATGCTCTGGCGTGTGAAACTGCCGGTTTTGAAGATAAGGCTCTGTTGGGAAAAATCATTGAAAATTCAGATATCATCCTCAATACCACCTCTGTCGGTCTTTATCCGAATATTGACGAAAGTCCGCTGGAGGATCATTTAAAATTCAATCAAGGCCAGATCATTTACGATGTGATTTATAATCCGATGAAAACCAAATTGCTCCGGCAGGCCGAGGACTGTGGCTGTAAAACGGTAAATGGCCTGGGGATGCTTTTTTATCAGGGTGTCCTGTCTTACGAAACCTGGATGGATTTGAAGATACCCGGTCCTGTCTTGCGGGAGCTTTACGCGGAATTTTCAAAATATTTATTTAAATGAAAGGATTTTCTGAAGATATGGAGAATAATGTTAGAGGCAGCAAGAAGGGATAAATGGTCGAATAATGTTACCTGTGTATATCTTTATTTTCATATTCGGACTGGTTCTGGGTTCCTTTATCAATGTGCTGGTTTACAGGGTTCCGGAGGGAAAATCCATTATTGCACCGCCTTCGGCGTGTCCTGCGTGCGGCAAAAGACTAAGTCCCTTGGATTTGATACCTGTCTTCAGCTGGCTGCTGCTAAGAGGCAAGTGCCGTTATTGCCATGCCTCCATATCCCCCCGGTACCTCCTGGTTGAAATCTTGACGGGCGCGGCAGTGACGGGCCTTTTCCTGAGATTCGGAGTCAGTGTTGCTTTTATTGCATTTACCTATCTATTGGTTTTGTTAATTGCTGTTTTCTTCATCGATATTGATCACAGAATAATTCCAAATGAGCTGGTGCTTGCCGGACTTGCGGGAGGAGTCCTCCTTCTGGTGTACAATATACTTTCTCCCGGACGGCTGATCTATGGCGATGATCAATGGTGGACCCCTCTTGCGGGTATTTTATCGGGCTCCGGCGTGCTGCTGCTTGTTGCTGTCATAGGCATGCTGGTCTACAAAACAGACGATGCCATGGGGATGGGGGATGTCAAGCTGCTTGCGCCTATCGGCATGTTTCTGGGCTGGAAGCTTTGCCTGGCAGCTTTGTTTTTTTCCATTATCCTGGCCGGTGTTTCAAGTATTGTCCTAATCATAGCGCGCATTAAGAAAAAGAAGGACACCATACCTTTCGGGCCGTTCATTGTCATCGGCACATACTTGTGCATAATTCTCGGCTGGGATATTATTAACTGGTATATAGGCATGTTATAAAGGTAAATATAAGCAATAGAGCATAAGGGGGATTTAAAATGCCGCAGATTAAGAACTATATGGAAGAGATTGTTTACAATCAAATGAAGGATATCCTTGGCGATATTAACATGTGCAAATGTGAGAAGTGCCTTATGGATATCGCAGCAATCGCTTTGAACGACCTTCCGTCCAAATATATCGTGACGGAAAAAGGAGAGCTTTATTCAAAAATAAACGCCCTCAGCCAGCAGTTTGAGGTGGATGTGGTAGCTGCCGTAACGAAAGCGGCGGTTCTGGTGAAAAGAAGGCCGAGACACGATTAGGAGAATTTGCTGCAGCAAGAATAGAAGGAGAAATGGATGATACGCTTCGGACCCTCGGGCAACTCGGATATTTTTTATGAGCAGGGCTACAAGTCATCTGTTCAAATGCCGGCATGGCTGGGCAAAATGGGCTTAAACGCATATGAATACCAATGCAGCAAAGGCGTCAAGATCAGTGCGCAGCTTGCAGGACAGATCGGTGAGCAGGCCCGGTTAAACGACATATTTTTGAGTATCCATGCACCTTATTATATCAATATGGCAAGCGAGGAAAAAGAAAAGCGCGAAAATTCCATCCGGTATGTCATGGATACACTTCAAGCAGCCAGATGGATGGGCGCAAAAAGGATTGTGGTACATACGGGCTCCTGCAGCAGGATCAGCAGGGAACAGGCCTTGCAAATAGCAAAGCAGGTCATGAAGGATACCATCTCTGAGGCAGATGCTTCGGGGCTGGGCGATATAACCATATGCCCAGAGGTATTGGGAAAGTTGAATCAGCTTGGCTCTCTGGAAGAAATTTTAGAACTCTGCACCCTGGATGAAAGGCTAATACCCACCATCGATTTCGGCCATCTCTATGCCAGATGCATGGGCTGTCTCAATACGGCAAAGGATTTTGAACAGGTATTGGACACCATTGAAAACACTCTGGGAGAATACAGGCTTAAGAACCTGCATTCCCACTTCAGCCGGATTGAATTTACCGTTGGTGGGGAAAAGAAACACTGGACCCAGGAGGATACGCAGTACGGTCCTGAGTTTGAACATTTGGCCGAAGCGCTTTACAAAAAGCAGGCAGAACCTGTTATAATCTGTGAGTCCAGAGGTACCATGGCGGAAGATGCATTAAAGCTGAAAAACATCTATGAGAAGATTGCGAGAGGTTAACAATGTCAAAAAAGGTACTGGTCATCAACGGACCCAATCTAAACCTGCTGGGAACCCGGGAAAAAGACATATATGGAACAGTCACCCTTGCTGAAATAGCATCAATGATGAACAATGAGGCGGCAGAACTGGGGATTGACCTGGATTTTATACAAACAAACCATGAAGGTGAAATCATAGACCGGATCCACAGTGCAAGAGGTGTTTACAGTGTTCTTATAATAAATGCGGGAGCATATACTCATTACAGCATCGCGATAAGAGATGCATTGAAGGCAGTGGAGATTCCGGCAGTGGAGGTTCATTTGTCCAATATCCATGCAAGAGAGGAATTCCGCAGCAAATCCATGATTGCCCCCGTGTGCCGCGGGCAAATAAGCGGATTTGGTCCGTATAGCTATATGCTGGCTTTAAAGGCGGCAGTAAATTTATAAGAGATTTAAAATTTTATAGAAGAAGAGGTTCGTTATGAGTGACAAAGTGGTAGAGAAAAGGCTGTCCAATCTGAGAAAAAGTATAAAAAAAGCAAAGATTGATGCCGTCCTGGTAACCAAAAAAGAAAATTACACATATTTTTCAGGGTTTACCGGTACGTCGGCCTGGCTGGTAATAACAGAAAGCGATGCCGTTCTGGTTACGGATTTCAGGTATACCGAGCAGGCGGAGAAGCAGGCGCCGGCATATGAGATATCTACTTACCGCGGAAGTATCATCAAGGGCCTCAATGATATTTTTGAAAACAAGAAAATCGAAGTCCTTGGCTTTGAGGATGCCAATCTCACCGTTGACAAATACAATGAGTTTAAGGAAAAGCTGAAGGTTAGGGAAATGATAGCCCTGGGCCCAATGCTGGATGAGCTGCGGGAGGTCAAGGACAGCCAGGAGCTTAAGCATATAAAAAAAGCGGTAGCGATTGCAGATGAGACCTTCACCTATATTCTGGGCATAATCAAGCCCGGGGTTACCGAGGTGGAGCTGGCAGCTGAAATGGAATACCATATGCGTAAGCTGGGAGCCGGCGGAGCTTCCTTTGAAACTATCGTAGCTTCGGGCTACAGGTCTTCCATGCCTCACGGAGTAGCTTCGGAAAAGAAAATCCAGATGGGCGATACGATAACGCTGGATTATGGTGCTTTGTACAACGGTTATTGCTCGGATATGACAAGAACGGTTTTTCTAGGCAACCCGGAGGAAGAATTGAAAAAAATATATAAAACCGTACTTGACGCGCAATTAACTGCATTGGCAGGAGTGAAAAAGGGATCCCTGGGAAAAGATATAGATATGATCGCCCGGAACATCATCACCAAAGCAGGATACGGAGATAACTTCGGTCATGGCCTCGGGCACGGGGTCGGCCTGGAAATACATGAAGAGCCCAGACTTTCCATGACCGGTGCCAAGACCATGAAAAACGGAATGGTAGTTACGGTGGAACCGGGCATTTATATTGACGGATTGGGTGGAGTGAGAATCGAAGATATGGTGGTAGTAAAGGAGGATGAGCCGGTAATACTTACCTCATCAACCAAGGAAATGATCATCCTGTAAGATTTCCGGCAGCTTTTGGCGCCATATTGGAGAAAGCGGAAAATTTTGCTTGAAATACTTCGGGTTTTAATTTAATATAAACTATATTGGACGCAGAATGCCGGCAGCATTATGTGCTTCAATGAAAAGAATAATTTAATAACGCAAAAATTAAAGCAGCATACGATTTTTGTGTTTATTATAGAGGATAAAACGGAGGGATTTTTAAATGATAACTGCCAGTGAATTTAGAAACGGTGCAACTTTTGAATTGGACAACCAGATATTCCAGATAGTGGAATTCCAGCATGTGAAGCCAGGCAAGGGCGCTGCATTTGTAAGAACAAAAATGAGGAACATCATCACCGGTTCAACGGTGGAAAGAACCTTCAACCCAAACGACAAAATGCCCAAGGCTCATATTGAAAGAAAAGATATGCAGTATCTTTATAATGACGGGGATCTTTACTACTTTATGGACGTTGAAACCTTTGAGCAGCAGCCCATAAGCCAGAGCACCATCGGCGACGCGTTTAAGTTTGTAAAAGAGAATATGGTCGTAAAAATCCTGTCCCACAAAGGAAATGTTTTCGGAATTGAACCGCCTACCTTTGTAGAGCTGGAAATTACACATACGGAGCCCGGCTTCAAGGGAGATACCGCAACGGGTGCAACCAAGCCGGCCACACTGGAGACAGGTGCGATTGTAAAGGTGCCTTTGTTTGTAAATCAGGGCGACAAGATCAGAATCGACACGAGAACCGGCGAATACCTGGAAAGAGCATAACGGTTGCAGCCGAATAACTTTTGTAAACCCGAGAATAATATTCTAATAAATACTTAGGAGGTGTTCCATGAATTATCTTAAAGAGAGAGTTGCCTACCTTAAGGGACTGGCTGAAGGCATGCAGATCAGCGATGCAACAAATGAAGGGAAATTGCTGAAAGCCATTATAGAAGTACTGGATGATGTGGCACTTGCAGTGGATGATATCGAAGAAGTGCAGGAACAGCTTAGTGAACAGGTTGATAGCATGGATGAAGATATAGCGGCGATTGAAAGCCAGGTCTTTGATGAGGAAGAAGATGAGGATGACGAAGACGGCTGCGGATGCGGCTGCGAAGATGACGATGAGGACGAAGACGAGGTCTGCGAAAACGGCGAGTTCGAATGCCCTCATTGCGGAGAAACGATATCCATCGAAGATGCTGCATTTAATGAAGACAACACAGCGATTAACTGTCCTCATTGCGGCAAAGACATAGAGATTGAATGGGAATGCGAGTGCGGCGAATGCGGCGACAAGCATGAGTAATATCAGCAGGCACTGGAGAAAATATAACCTTCGGTAAGGCTTTATGAAATACAGTTCGCTTGCGGGCGGGGTATTTCAGAAAATGGCAGGTAATCTTTCCAGTGCTTCTATGGGATGAAGGTAGGCTGTTTTATCCAAATGGCCTACTTTTATATTTACGGGTTTTGATATAAGGGGTGATAGGAATTGTCAAAAAGAAATGCTGTAATGCGTGAGATAAGTGAATGGGCTATTACGCTGATAGGCGCTTTTGTTCTTGTAATGCTGTTGAATACCAAGGTTTTTGCCACAACCAGGGTCCAACAGTCGTCGATGCAGGATACCTTGATGGAAGGTCAGCATTTGTTTGTTGAAAAGCTTACATACAATTTTGTCAATCCGGAAAAAGGCGATATCATTGTTTTTATAGAGGATAGGTCCGTAGGCGGCTTTTTCGATGAAATTAAGATTTTCTTTACCGACGTGAAGGAAGTATTCAAGCCGGTGGACCAAAAAACGAATGTGAGGCTTGTGAAGAGGGTCATCGGTACACCGGGTGACCGGGTGGACATCGCAGACGGCAAGGTCTATATCAACGGGGTAGCACAGGAAGAGCCCTATGTCAAAGGCGAAACCAATAATCGGGATTTCCAGCTGCCTGTTACCGTACCGGATGGGAAATACTTCGTCCTGGGTGACAACAGAGGCGTCAGCAAGGATAGCCGGGTATTCGGCTTCATTGACAGAAGTCAGGTGGAAGGAAAGGCAGTCTTCCGGTTCTGGCCCTTCAACAAGGTCGGAAAGCTTAAATAGATAAGAATTGCGAACTCCAAGGGATTTACCTCCTTTGGAGTTTTTTTTATTTGTACTGCAGCCAAATATTCAAAAAATAAAAGTTTATTTCGCTGTGGTATATGTCATAAAGTTGGACAAAGTCAAATACTTATAGAACATGTACAAAGTAAAGGGACATACCCACAAGAGGCATTCCTTTTTAAATACGATAAAATCCTGGAGATACCTATGCTTACAGAGAATGAAAATGGATTGCGAAAGCTGGTAAGAGATATTTTGCCCATGCTGCCCCGTGAACTGGCAGATGTTCTCGGCAGGGTGGAAACCCGCGACCTGGACCAACTGGAGGAAATAAGGCTTAGGGCAGACAAGCCGTTAATGCTGCAAAACTACAGGAATGAGTGGTTTGTCAGAGCGGACGGCAGCCTTGCCGATACTCCTGAAAAGGCTGTTATTGTAACCCAGAGGGATATTTCCGGTACCCTCGAAATTATGAGTGAAAATTCCATTTATGCCTTTCAGGAGGAGATAAGAAACGGTTATCTGACATTGAAGGGCGGACACAGGATCGGTATTGCAGGAAGAGTGGTATATGACGGAAGTTCGATAAAAAACATCAAGGACATTTCCGGGCTGAATATCCGGCTGTCCAGGCAAGTACTGGGCTGTGCCGGAAAAATACTGAAGTTTCTTATCAAGGGAAGATCGGAAATATATAATACCTTGTTGATTTCTCCGCCGCAATGCGGGAAGACGACGCTTTTGAGGGATATTGCAAGAAGCCTCGGCAACGGCATTCCCGGAATGGATTTTAAAGGAGTCAAAGTCGGCATTGTGGACGAAAGATCGGAAATAGCGGCCTGCTTCAAGGGATTGCCGCAAAATAACGTAGGAATCAGGACAGACGTCATGGACGGCTGCCTTAAAAGCATTGGTATGACAATGATGATCCGGTCTATGTCTCCGGATGTCATCATCACGGATGAAATAGGCTGCGAAGGGGACAGAGACGCTGTACTCGGAGTTTTGAATGCAGGGGTGAAAATAATCACTTCTGCCCACGGCTATAACATTTCCGAACTTAAGAGCAGGCGGGAGGTTTTAAAACTGTTGGAGGACAAGGTGTTTGAACGGTATATCGTTCTGGGAAATTCCAGAGGCCCGGGTACTCTTGTGGAAGTAATCGACGGGGCGACGATGAAATCTGTTGCAGGAGAGGGTTGCCATGATATTTAAGCTGCTTGGAAGCATCATCGTATTATTATCCTCGGGCTTCCTCGGATATATTCTTTCGACGGACTGCAAAAAGAGGCCGCAGCAGTTGAGAGAGCTGCAAGTACTGCTGCAGATGTTCGAAAACCGGATCAGCTACCTGGCGGATGTTGTAACCGAGGCCTTTGACAGGATTTACAACTGTACCGGAAGTGAAGTGGGAATTTTCTTTGCTGCGGCCTCCGAAAAACTGAAATCAAACAGGGGTATTGGCGCATCCGGCGCATGGGAAGCAGCAGTGCGGGAAAATATCAAAAAAACGTCGTTGAATAAAGAAGATGAAGAGATACTGGTCTCTTTCGGAAAGATTTTAGGCGGCTCCGACCTGGAAGGCCAGATAAAGAATATACGGCTGACGATAAATCAGTTGAGTATGCAGGAAGATAAGGCGGAGCGGGCCAGAAGCAAAAATGAAGGAATGTACAAGAGCCTGGGAATACTGGGCGGCCTGGCCGTTGTCATAGTATTGTTCTAAAGAAAAGGAGAAGTGAGTTATGGGGGTTGATTTGATTTTCCGTATAGCCGCCATAGGAATACTGGTAGCAGTACTGCACCAGCTTCTTATGCGGTCGGGACGCGAGGAACAGGCTATGATGACGACTCTGGCAGGTTTGATCGTAGTTCTGTTAATGGTGGTAAAAGAGGTTGCCAATCTGTTTGACACTGTAAAAACCATATTCAAGCTAAATTGATCACAAAACATTCCTATGGGAACATTCCCTCTCCGGGATGGAATACCCAAACTTAAGCGGGTGTGTCCCCGTACATTTACAGGAGGAAGACCTTGGAAATACTGCAGATAGTCGGGCTGGGCATAGTTTCAGCCGTTATTATTATTGTTCTGAAAGCGCAAAAGCCGGAAATAGCCGTTCAAATCAGTATCATCACCGGCATCGTTATTTTCCTGCTGGTCGCCTCCAAGCTTTCTGCAGTTCTGGACATGCTCCAGAGCTTTAGTGACAAGGCGCATATTGACCCTGCGTATTTCACAACGGTGATTAAAATTATTGGCATCGCTTACATCGCGGAGTTTGGGTCCGAAGTCTGCAAGGATGCGGGGGAAGTCTCCATCGCTTCCAAGATCGAACTGGCAGGAAAGGTGATTATTGTCGTTTTGGCGGTACCGATAATAACCTCGCTGCTTGAGCTTATTACCCGGATTATGCCGTAACTGGGGGAGAAAAAGATGAAAGGGTACAAAAGAAATTTAAAAACAATGCTGAAGCTTTTATTCTCAGCAGGAATCCTCATATTCGTGGTGTGCAGCAGCTTTTCTTATGCTTATGCAGAAGAGACCACAGGCAAAAGCGCTGAGGAAATAGATTCTAATGAGATCATGGACAAGCAATACCAGTCCAATGAGATCCAAAACATTCAGAATGAGCTGGAAAAGCGCACGAACAATGAGGTAAACGATATATTGCAGAATTATGATCCCAGGAGCATTATCAAAGATGCTGCGCAAGGGAAATTTGAGCTGAGCTTTAAGAGTATTGCGAATAATGCACTGAGATTCCTGTTCAAAGAGATCTATACCAATCTGGATATTCTCATCAAACTGATTGTATTAATTGTTTTGTGCGCCCTTTTAAGAAACCTGCAAACTTCATTTCTAAGTGAGGGTGTCAGTGAAATTGCTTTCTATGTATGTTACATTGTCATCGTATCCATTCTTCTGGTAAGCTTCAGCACGGCCATGCAAATGGGAATGAGTATGATCGACGGCATGGTGGATTTTATGTATGCAACAACTCCGGTGCTGATCACCTTGCTTGTATCCGGTGGCAACATTACCTCGGGAGGGATATTTCAACCGCTGATGCTGATGATTGTCGAGGTCTCGGCAACCATCATGAAGACCGTGTTTATCCCTATGATTTTTCTCTCCACAATACTTTCCATTGTAAGCAATATATCTGATAAGATTCACATCACAAGGCTTACCGCCATGCTGAAGCAGATCACGGCATGGGCTCTGGGGACCATAATGACCATATTCATTGCGGTCGTATCACTGCAGGGATCGTTAGGCGCTGTAATTGACGGTGTTACCAGTAAAACCGCCAAATTTGCCATAGGCACCTTTATCCCTGTGGTTGGGAAAACGCTTGCTGATGCTGCGGATACGGTAATAGGCTGTACGCTGCTTATTAAAAATGCTGCCGGCGTGGCGGTCATGGTTGGAGTATTAATCATATGCATTGTGCCTCTGCTGAAAATCCTGGCGCTGGTAGCTTTATACAAGGCTGCTTCTGCGCTGGTAGAGCCTATTTCGGAAAAAAGGATAACCAATTGTATCAGTGATGTCGCCGGGTCCATGGTATATATTTTCGGAATCTCTGCTGCCGTGGGATTTATGTTTCTTATCACAATTACGGCATTAATCAGCGCAGGCAACCTCAGCGCTATGATCCGGTGACAAAGGAGGCAAAATGCTTGGTTTTTTAAATGATTGGATATTGAATATAACAGCGCTGGTGCTGTTTTTGGTTGTTATAGAAATACTCATGCCCTCCGGAAGGATGAAAAAATACTGCGGACTGGTAACCGGAGTTATCTTGATCATTGCAATCATTAATCCGTTTTTGAAGTTCTTCAACGGTAACTTCAAGCTGGAGGACATACAGGTTGCAAACAGCAATACCATGGACAGGCTGGAAATAGAGAAGGACAGCAAATTGCTTGAAGAAGAGCAGATGAAACAGATTGTCGAGGTCTATCGAAAGAAAATTGTAAGGCAGCTTGAGGATAATGCCAGGAAAACCAAAGGTGTGGCAGATGCAAGAGGAGATGTGATAATTAACGAAGACTATACTTCAGGAAGCTTCGGCGAAATAAAAAGGGTTTTTCTTGAAATCAGCCTTTCGGACCAAAATGACGGCCTAAAGCCCGTAGTAAAAGTAGATCAGGTCAGGATCGGTGACGAAAGTCCTCCGGAAAACGGCGGCAGCGAGCTGGACCCGAAATTGAAAAAACAGCTGGAGAACAATATCGGCTCCATGTTTAGCCTGGACAGCGAGAATATTGTGATTTCCAAATCAGATCAATGATATGGGATTTTGGTTTAGGAAAATTACTATTTTTTTATAAAAAGAGGGTGGGGTTATGAAAATAATCAGTTATTTCAAGGAGTTGCTTGAAAATAAAAACAGGAGAAAACTTATCGAGAATGCCGTGATCGTCATCATCATAGGGATCATTATCATCATCGCCGGGACCACATTTTTTTCAGGAAAGGGCAAACAGGAAGCAAAGGACCCCCTTGAGAAGGGCACCGGCAGCACGGAGGTTTCCGCCGCCGTTACCCCAAACGCGGGCGATACCGAACAAAAGCTCAAATTTATCCTTTCCCAGGTGGAAGGAGCGGGGAAAGTCGAGGTGATGATTACCTATTTGACAGGGAAGGAAAACATCCCGGCATTTGACACCAAAACCAGTGAAAACAATACGGACGAAAAGGATAGCGGAGGAGGCACCAGAAAGATTTCCCAGAGCAGCTCGGACAGTACAATGGTTTTTAAAAGCGGTGAAAACGGAGAAAAGTCTCCCGTTATCATAAAGGAAATTGAACCGGTAGTGAAAGGAGTACTGGTTGTAGCGGAGGGAGCGTCAAATCCGCAAGTATGCGAAAAGCTCAGCAGAGCGGTTCAAGTGCTGCTGGACATCCCTGTTCACAAGATCCAGGTGATCGAGAGGAAAAAATAAAGGTTTTCCGGAAATAATGGTTTTCCAACGAAAATATTAATTTTGAATTAGGTCGTTATAAAGTTGTACAGCTTCGAATATACATAATTAATGAGTAGGACATATTCCTTACCCGGTAAATAGCGAATATAGATGCGAATTCGAAAAGGGGGCATTATAATGGTCGTTTTTAAAAGAAAGCAAATTGTAGTTCTTGCATTGATTCTTATGATAGTGGTTGCAGGTTATTTGCAGTACAGCTATAAGCAAGGGAGTACGTCTGCCAGCAAAGATAACGGAAAACTTGGTGAGGCGGTCTACGTAGATAATCAGTTAGGTGGCGAGAGCGTCAATGCGGGTGACCAAGCCAAGCTCGATGAGAAATCCGACAAGAAAGCGGATGTAAGTGCTTCCAAGCTTGCCAACGACTTCTTTGCCCAAGCCAAAATGGACAAGGAAATGAGCAGAAGCAAAAGCAATGACGACCTGAAGACTATCAGTGAAGATGCAAACGCCTCCAAGGAAACCAAGGCTCAAGCCTATGAAAAAATGATGGCTCTTGTAGATAATGCCGACAAGGAAATGCGGA
Source organism: Bacillota bacterium (assembly GCA_023433505.1). Taxonomy (GTDB): domain Bacteria; phylum Bacillota; class Clostridia; order Acetivibrionales; family DTU013; genus MnB-11. The sequence continues at coordinate 75,968 of JAEZCO010000118.1, forward strand.
TTGAAACATTGATCAAGGAAAAAGGCTTCAATGATGCAGTGGCTTTATTTGCAGACGACGGAAGCATCGATATCATTGTCAAGTCACCCAGCCTGACCAGCGCACAGACCGCTCAGATTTCCGACATTGTATCACGGCAGGCAAAGGTGGCCATAGAGGATATCCATATCAAGAAATTATTTTGACCGGTACCGCTCAAGGTGATATAATGGGACAAAAGAGGTCAGGTATGGAGGTGCCGTATGGAAGATGATATACAAAGCGCTGTAAATGAGATAGGCGCTATTAAAATAACGGATGAAGTAGTGGCGATAATCGCTGGAATTGCTGCTACTGAGGTACCTGGAGTAGCCGGTATGAGCGGCGGTATAGCCGGCGGCATAGCGGAAGCGCTGGGGCGGAAAAACCTTTCTAAGGGAGTAAAGGTGGAAGCAGGGGAAAAGGAAGCTGCCATCGACCTGTATATAATTGTTGAATATGGGTTCCGCATACCCGATGTGGCCTGGAGTATCCAGGAAAAGGTGAAAAAGGCCGTTGAAACCATGACTGGACTGAATGTAATAGAAGTAAACATCCATATCCAGGGCGTAAACATGGAGAGAGAGCATAAAAAGGAAATAAGCGAAGAGCCTGCAAAAACCAAATAAATAAAGAGTTTCAAATAAAATAAACCCGTAAGGGTTTATTTTTTGCTGTAAATGCACTATAATGTAATCATTAGGCAGAAAGTGGGTTTTAATACTTAGGAAGACGAGCTGAAGGGGAGTGCTGCATATGAATATTTTTTTTAGAATCCTGCTTGCATTTTATGCGTTTTGTCTGGCAGTTTTTTCTGCCGTAACCATGCTGATCACTGTAAAAACAGAGTTTTTTGAAAGCATATACCAAAATCTTGACGAATATGTATTTTCCGCCGAGAGTCCCGGGGCGCGGATTGCAATGTTTCTCATTGCGCTTCTGTTTTTCGTTTTAAGTCTCATGTTCCTATTGTCGGGAGTTAAAAGCAATAAGGATAAAAAAGCCGTCAGTAAACATACTAATATCGGAGAAGTGAGAATTTCCTTGAACTCCATTGAAAACATCGCTTTGAACGCAGCAAGGAAGGTCAATGGCGTAAGGGATACCAGGGCGTATGTTAAAAGGGCGGAAGAAAGTGTTGCCGTAGATATTAAAATGGTTGTGATGCCGGATATGAATATACCCGCCATGTCGGTGGATGTACAGGAACGAGTGAAGAAATCAGTGGAAGAAAGCTCGGGAATCTCTGTTAAGGAAGTGAAGATCATCGTTGACAGCATATATTCCGGAGCCATCAGCAAGACCAGAGTGGAATAGGGAGGTATCGGAGATGAACCTTGAGAAGATTACGGAGATATACAACGCCCACCGAGGCGGCATCATAGGCGCCGGTACAGGACTTTTGGTGGCTGTTGCGATTCTGCTGTTTGGTTTCTTCAAAGTGCTTTTTGTTGCAATCTTAGCCGGTGTAGGGTATTATATTGGGAAAAGAATACACGAAGACAAGGATTACATAAAAAACCTGCTGGACAGGGTTTTACCACCCGGTACCTACAGGTAAAATAGAATCCTTGAAACTTTGAAACTTTAAAAGGTGCGCATATGCACCTTGATTGTTGGGAGGAAAGCTGATGGGAAGAAGAGCATCCAGAGAAATTGCGATGAAGCTCTTATATCAGTTGGAAATACAAAAGGAAGACAGAGAAGAGCAGATCCGCAGAGTTCTGGAGGAAAATGCCTTCACAGACAAGGACAAGGAATACGTTACAGAGGTTGTTGACGGTGTACAGCAAAACCTTGCCCATATTGACAATGCAATAGAGATTCATTCAAAAGGATGGAAAATCGGCAGGATTTCCAAAATAGACCTTTCTATTATGCGTCTCAGTATTTATGAAATTTGCTTCCGGGAAGACATTCCGTACAATGTTTCCGTAAATGAGGCGGTGGAACTGGCGAAAAAATACAGCAGCGAAGATGCGGGTTCCTTTGTCAACGGCATACTGAGCAAAGTATCCAGGATCAGTGAACTTCCTGAAGATATCGGCAGTGAGTGAAACGAAGATGCAAATGCACAATGTTTTGACGGTTTCCGAACTGAATAAATATATCAAAAATCTTTTTTCAAGGGACCTTGTTTTATCGAGCCTTTGGGTAAAAGGCGAGGTTTCCAATTTTAAGAACCACTATTCAGGACATATGTATTTTACTGTCAAGGATGAGAGCAGCCTGGTCAAATGCGTGATGTTCAAAGCCAACGCCTCGGGTCTTAAATTTATGCCTGAAGACGGCATGAAGGTTATCATCCGGGGATATTTGTCGGTTTTTGAAAGAGACGGACAGTACCAGCTCTATGCTGAAGAAATGCAGCCTGATGGCATCGGGAGTCTGCATATCGCCTTTGAGCAGTTGAAGAAAAAACTGCAGGCCCAGGGCTTGTTTGACGCGTCGGCAAAGAAAAGTCTCCCATACCTGCCTCAAAGTATTGGTGTCATTACTTCGTCAAAGGGCTCAGTAATCCGGGATATAATTAATATCCTCAGCAGGCGCTTTTATAATGTCAAAATCAAGGTGTATCCCGTCCAGGTCCAGGGTGAACAGGCGGCAGGCCAGATTGCCGCCGCGCTGCGGAGGCTGAATGCCCTTGAACTGGTCGATGTGATCATTCTTGCAAGAGGCGGAGGCTCTCTGGAAGAATTGTGGGCCTTCAATGAAGAAATCGTCGCCAGAAGCATCTATGAATCGAGGATTCCGGTAATTTCTGCCGTAGGTCACGAAACGGACTTTACCATTTCCGATTTCGTTGCCGACATGAGGGCCCCTACGCCATCGGCCGCAGCTGAGCTGGTAATGCCGGAAAAAACAGTAATTACCGACAGGATCATGAATCTTGACCTGCGGCTGAGAAATGCCTTAAATCGAAAAGTTACCATGGACAGGCTTGCTGTGAAAAGGCTCATGTCCAGTACTGTTTTCAAGCAGCCTTATAATAAAGTATATCAGGAAAGACTTCGCATTGATATGCTGAGCAAATATATGAAAAAAGCGCTGGAAGCAGAGATGAAAAATAACGGAAACAGGCTTTCCGTCCTCATTGCAAGGCTGGACTCCCTGAGTCCGCTGAGTGCGTTGGCAAGGGGATATGCGCTGGTCAAATCCAAAAAGGATCATACGGTAATAAAATCAGTGAAAAATGTAAAGGCCGGAGACAAATTTGAAATAAGCCTTCAGGACGGCAAGTTTGACTGCACGGCTGATGAGGCATAATATCCGGGGAGTTGGAGGTTTGTATGAAGGAAAAGATCAATATAAAATTCGAGCAGGCGATCGCCGAACTGGAAGAGGTCGTCGGAAAGCTGGAAAAGGGCGAACTGACCCTGGATGAGTCCATAGAATTTTTTCAAAAGGGCGTGGAGCTTTCAAAATATTGCAGTAAAAGGCTGGATGAAGCAGAACGCAAGATTACGCTGCTGATCGAAAAAGAAAACGGTGAAATATCCGAAGAGGTTATGCCCGGCGCTTAGAAGTACTGCAAATATTACATCCCGTTTTCTGGAAATGCAGGCGCTCCAAGACTGCATTTTCAGAAATCTATACGGGAAGTTATATTTGCACCAGTACTTAGAAGTACTGCAAATATTACATCCCGTTTTTCTGAAAATACATAGAGGTGGATATGGAATTCAAAGCCAGGTTCAGCAAATGGACTGAAACAGTTAATACAGCGTTGGAAAGTTATATTGTTCTAAAGGACGTGCCTGAGAGCATAATTTATAATGCGATGAAATACAGCATATCGGCTGGCGGTAAAAGATTGCGGCCCGTGCTTGCCCTCGCCGCCGGTGAAATGCTTGGGGGAGATGAAAAGGACACCCTTCCTTATGCTTGTGCAATCGAGATGATTCACACGTATTCACTGATTCATGATGATCTGCCGGCGATGGACAATGATGATTTCAGAAGAGGCAAGCCCACAAACCATAAGGTTTACGGTGAAGCCATGGCCATACTGGCAGGTGATGCACTGCTGAACAAGGCATTTGAACTCATGCTGCAGTATACTTTGTCAAGAAACGACAAGCTTCCGGAAAGAATAAAGACAATGGAGATCATTGCCCGCGCTTCGGGTACAGCAGGCATGATCGGCGGGCAGGTGGTGGACCTTGAGGCCGAAGGAAGAAAAATATCGGGTGACAGGCTGGAATATATGCACAAATGCAAGACGGGAGCTCTTCTGAAAGCGCCGGTGTTGGCGGCAGCCGCACTGTGCGGAGCGGGAACTGCCGAGACAGGGAGCCTGGAGGAATACGCCGGCAAAATCGGCCTTGCCTTTCAGATCAAGGATGACATCATGGATGTGGAAGGAAGCCTTGAAGATATGGGGAAAGCTTCCGGCAGCGATGCGGCAAAAGAAAAGGCAACCTTTGTTTCACTATACGGCATTGAGAAGTCCAAGAATATGCTGAAGGATACTATAACAGGCGCAGTTGAAGCCCTGGATGCCTTCGGAACCAAGGCATTTTTTCTAAAAGAGCTGGCATACTACATACAAAGCAGAAAAAGCTAATCTGTTTTTTCATTGGACAGCGTTACAACTTACGTTGTTCAAACGCCACGTTTAGGCGTGGCGCATGAAGTGTAGCATGAGGCGAATTCATTTCGCCCGCAGCGAGGGAGTATGGGGGCATGCTCCCATTGGAAATTGGATGACTACGTTTTAAAAGGAGAAGTTTTTGAATATTTTAGGGGAAATATTGCAAAACAATACCATAACCGTTCCTGTCCTGTCCTGGTTCATAGCGCAGTCAATAAAAGTAGCTGTAAAGATCCTGCGGGACAGAAAGTTTGATTTCACATTATTTGTAAGTTCCGGAGGCATGCCCAGCTCACATTCTTCCTTCACTGTTTCACTGGCGGTTGTGCTGGGGAAAAACTACGGCTGGGGTTCAGGATTGTTTGGCCTGTCGGTTGCATTTGCCTTAATTGTCATGTATGATGCGGCCGGCGTAAGAAGAGCTGTAGGAAAGCAAGCGAAAGTACTGAACAAATTAATTCACACACATATGGACCGGCCGCAGTTGGAACAGAAGCTGAAGGAGCTTGTAGGACATACGCCGCTTGAAGTTTTTATGGGAGCTTTATTGGGAATTGTTGTAGGCCTGTTATTGGGATAACCGGAGCATCAGCTACATATAGTCATAATCGATAAGCATTGACACGATAATGCACTATAAATACTCATACTGTGTTTTTTGGCTATAAATCAAGTATCAATTATTCTTTATAGAATGGCGGGTATGTGTTATAATCTTTATTCGTAACGCTAAATAACATTAAGCTTTTAGCGTCAAAAGGAGACATGTGTCTCCTGACATAAAATGAAAAGGTGGCGCAGTATTCTAGTCAGTACTGACGTTTCTGAAGACGGGGCTAAAAATCCGTTTAAGGGCATATCGATGAAGTTCCTTGTGTCGGCTTGTTACGCCCAGTAGTGGGTTGATGCTGGGAGTTAAGGTTTAGGGGCGATCTGCAATGGCATGCAGGCGTTGACCCCTCTACCGTGGAGACCCTACCTTTTGGAAGAAAAGCCAATCTCCGGCCATTGAGGCATCCGCTTAAAACCGGTTTCCGACAACATGGACGGCAGACTGCCACCTCAACCACGAGAAGGGATTTAAACCTGTTAGGCGGTATCTAACGATGCTGTGAACAGTGTAGCCTGCCTTGAGTGAATTCGGTGGATAATGGATCAGATGCGCGTGTGCTGGCCGGTACGCCTGCATTATCGCTATTCGAAACCGCCTTTGCAAAAGAGGCTAGGAAACGAACAGACTGTTGAGGAAAACTCCTAGGCTGTTCTACCAGGAGATATGTTGGGGATTGAAGTGTGGACTAAGTGGTAATCAGGTCCCGCCTGCGGTAACGCGGCGGTCGTGAATTTAAAGGGAAACCGCTGATCTGGCGACAGTTCAGCATGAGCGGGGGAAATCCTGCCTGACCTAAGCCGCAAAATTTACTCAGCATATTGCCACCTTTTTAATAATATTTTTGCTTTAAGTACTACAGCGGCAAAAAAGGAGAGGTTAGTTTTAGTGGATGAAGGCAGTAAGCGTTCTGCAGAAGACAAGAAAATCAAATTCAAGCAGAATGGTGCAGGGTCGAAAAAGAAGAATGTAATCTGGATTTTGTTGATAACCGTAATATCGTTTTTTTCTTCAGCAGCATTATCCGTAGCTGCTTCAGACGTTTTAAAAGCAGTTGATATTTTCACTGCTTTTTTGGTAATTCTTTTTATTATACTTGTGAATATTATTGCCGATACGGTCGGTACAGCTGTTACAGCGGCAGATGAAACACCTTTTCATGCTATGGCGTCGCGGAAGCTTTATGGCGCAAAGCAATCCATAAAGCTGATAAGAAATGCCGATAAGGTGTCAAATGTGTGCAATGACGTCATCGGAGATATATGCGGCGTCATCAGCGGAGCTGCAGGCGCTTATATTATCATCAGGATCATAGGTCAAAGATCTGAGGTAACCATAGTGGAATTGGTGATCACGGGGTTGATTGCGGGACTGACCGTAGGCGGAAAAGCTTTGGGGAAGCAAATTGCCATTTCAAATAGCAATTATATCGTATATCGCGTAGGTGTCGTAATTCAGTTTTTGACACTGAAAGCCAACAAAAGAATAAAAAAGGGTAAAAAAAATAATGGAAATAAAAAGTAAAGAAGAGCTTAAACTACTTGATGCCGTCAATTCTCCCGAGGATATAAAAAAGCTTGATGTTTGCCAGCTCGAGAAGCTTTCAAAAGAGATCCGGGAGTTTTTGATTTCAAAATTATCGGTTACCGGAGGCCATCTGGCGTCCAATTTAGGGGTAGTTGAGCTGACACTGGCTTTACATAAGGTTTTCAGCACCCCGGAAGACAAAATCGTATGGGATGTAGGCCACCAGTCCTATGTTCACAAGATCGTCACAGGCAGAAGAGGATTATTCGATACGTTGAGACAATCCAAAGGCATATCGGGCTTTCCAAAATTCAAGGAAAGTCCTCATGACAGCTTCAATACCGGACACAGCAGCACATCCATTTCGGCGGCCCTTGGTATTGCAAGAGCCAGAGATATTTTAAAAGATAAATATTCCGTCATCGCGGTGATAGGCGATGGTGCATTGACCGGCGGCATGGCCTTTGAAGCATTGAACGATGCGGGAAGGTCCCCAAACAACCTGATTGTTATATTAAATGATAATGAAATGTCCATCAGCAAAAACGTTGGCGGACTTTCCAGATATCTCAGCAAAATAAGGACACAGCCCATCTATTACAAAGCCAAGGAAGATTTCGACGTCATCCTGAACAAGATCCCTGCCATAGGCAAAAGTGCAGCAAAAGCACTGGATATTGCCAAAGGCACAATTAAATACATGATCATGCCGGGGATTATTTTTGAAGAGCTTGGGTTTAAGTATCTTGGCCCCATTGACGGACACAATATCTCCGAATTAAGCAAGGTGCTTTCAAGCGCGAAGCTTTTGAAAGGGCCTGTATTAATCCATGTATGCACGCAAAAAGGAAAGGGCTATTCCTTTGCTGAGGAAAAGCCTCACGAATTCCATGGAATTTCACCTTTTGAAATCGAGACCGGCGAGGTCAAGGTCTGTAATGGCCCTTCATACTCCGATACTTTCGGCAAAATAATGATCAAGTTTGCGGAGGAAGAGCCGCGTTTGGCTGCCATTACAGCTGCCATGCCCCATGGGACCGGGCTGGATGAGTTTTCAAAGAGATATCCGGATCGGTTTTTTGACGTGGGGATTGCCGAGCAGCATGCGGTAACATTCGCCGCAGGCCTGGCACAGAACGGGATAAAGCCTGTGGTTGCCATCTATTCCTCTTTCCTTCAAAGGTCCTACGACCAGATATTGCATGATGTCGCGCTTCAAAATCTCAATGTCGTGTTTGCTATTGACAGGGCAGGCGTTGTAGGAGAAGATGGTGAAACCCATCAAGGCATTTATGACCTGTCCTATCTGACTCAGATTCCCAATATGACGGTGGCTTCACCCTGTGATTATCTTGAATTTGAAAGGCTGATGGAATATGCTGTCTTTGAACACAAAGGTCCAATGGCCATCAGATATCCGCGCGGATGCGGTCCGAGAAAGCTCTGTGCCTTCCAGCCCATAATGCCGGGAAAAGGAGTAAAGCTGGCAGAAGGTGGAGATATTACATTGGTAGCCGTCGGAAATACGGTGGAAACTGCTTTGAAGGCTGCCGAACTGTCAAAGGCTTTTGGCATAAGCGTGGAAGTTTTAAACGCAAGATTTGTCAAGCCCTTAGACTTCGGCATGATTAAAGCATCGGCGGTTAAAACGGGAAATGTTATTACGATTGAAGATAATATCGTCAAAGGCGGATTTGGCAGCAGTATTCTCGAAGGTTTCTGCAGCAGGGACATCCATGTTAAAACGAAGCTGGTGGGATTTCCCGATACGCCTGTTCTGCAGGGTTCAAGAAGCAGCCTGTATAAGGAATACGGCCTGGATGCCGATTCTTTGGTTTGTGAAATAAAGAAAATGCTGGGCAGGAGGTAAACTTTGGAAAAAGAAAGACTGGATATGCTGCTTGTAAAAAAAGGTTTGTTTCAAAGCAGGGAAAAGGCAAGAAGCTCAATCATGGCAGGGATTGTCACTGTCAATGGCAACAGAGAGGACAAGCCTGGCTCCCGCTTTGAGGAGGACTGCACTATAGAAATCAAGCAGAATATCAACCCCTACGTCAGCCGCGGCGGGTTAAAGCTTGAGAAGGCAATGCTGGTCTTTGGGATTGACCTCAAGGGCAAAACAGCAATGGATGTAGGCGCTTCGACCGGAGGATTTACCGACTGCATGCTGAAAAATGGGGCCGTTAAGGTCTTCGCTGTGGATGTGGGGTACGGGCAGCTGGCCTGGGAGCTCAGAAACGATGCGCGTGTGGTTAATATGGAACGCACCAACATCCGGTACGTAAAGCCGGAAAACATAGCCGCGGCTTTGGATTTTGCGTCCGTTGACGTGTCTTTCATTTCATTGAAAAAGGTATTGCCGGTGCTTTTTGAATTGCTAAATCCGGAGGGTGAAGTGCTGTGCCTTATCAAGCCTCAGTTTGAAGCCGGCCGTGAGAAGGTGGGAAAGCATGGCGTTGTAAAGAACATCGAAGTACACCGGGAAGTAGTCGAAGGGATCATAGGTTTTTCACAGAAAACCGGCTTTACGCTAAAAGGGCTTACCTATTCACCCATCAAGGGGCCGGAAGGAAATATCGAATATCTTTTGTATCTATCAAAGTCTGAAGCCGCACAAGCTAATACCAACCTTGAAAATATGATCAACGATGTTATTGAAAAGTCTCACAGCGATTTGGATTAGTTAAGCCAGAAAAAAATTGTACTTTTCCATATAATCCTATATAATATCTGTGTAGAAAAAAGTCACTGCGTATTAGAGGTATGGATGAGGAAAATCGGAATTATAACAAATCTGGAGAAGGATGCGGAGCTGAGGTATACCAGGGAATTGGCAGAATGCATAATTTCCATGGGCGGTCAGGTGAAGCTTACATCTGAAGCGGCGGACATTATCGGAATAGGAGAGTCCTGTTTGGATGATGATGCCGTGACGGATTGTTCCGATATGGTGGTATGTCTGGGTGGAGACGGTACATTTCTCAAGGCCGCCAGAAAAATTTACAAGAAGGACCTGCCGATTCTCGGAATAAACCTGGGCAATCTGGGCTTTTTGACAGAAATCGATAAAAATGCCGTCCATCACGCCATGGAACATATTTTCCGGGGAGAATACCAGGTCGAGGACCGGATGATGCTTGAGGTGGAAATACATAAATCCGGCTGCGATACGGTCAAGGATGTTGCGTTAAACGATGCTGTCATTTCCAGAGGCGCCATTTCAAGGATACTGCATGTTAAAACTTATATAAACGGTGTTTTTGTCGATTCTTTCCCGGGAGACGGTCTTATTGTATCAAGCCCTACGGGATCTACAGCCTATTCTCTTTCAGCCGGAGGGCCCATCGTAGAACCGGATACGGAGTTGATCATCATTACTCCGATATGTCCGCACATTCTGTATTCGAGATCCTTCATAACCAAAGCTGAAAGCACTGTTACAGCAGTAGTCGATGAGAATTTCCAGCATAATGCCATGGTAACCATCGATGGACAGGAAGGCTATGAAATAAGAGGCGGAGACTCTGTGCTGATCAGAAAATCCCGGCATTCGATAAAGCTTGTAAGAATCAATTCAAGAAATTTTTTCAATATCCTCAGAACAAAAATCTATTACAGGGGAGAGAGCTTGAGAAGAGATGAAATACAGCAGACACGCGAAAATACTTGAACTCATCGAAAAATACAATATCGAGACCCAGGAGGAGCTGGCGGAAAAGCTCAAGGAAATAGGCATGGATGTGACTCAGGCTACAATTTCCAGAGATATCAAGGAATTGAGGCTGATTAAGGTGATGGACGGAGAGGAGCGGTATAAATACGCCCCGGTTTCTCACACCGAAGGGACGATTACCAACAGGCTCCTGACGATCTTTACAGAGTCCTTCATATCCTGTGATTATGCAAACAACATCGTAGTCGTCAAAACTCTGCCGGGAATGGCCCAAGCTTCGGCGTCGGCAGTGGATTCCCTGAAATGGATCGACATCGTCGGTACCATCGCAGGTGACGATACCATCATGATTGTGTGCAGGGCGGAAAAAATAGCCGAAGAGCTTGTAAACAGGCTCAACAGGATGATTAAGTAAAATTTTCGGGGGGTCTATGCTTTTACAGCTTGATATTCAAAATATAGCTTTGATCGACAAAGTGACGATTGAACCGGGAAAGGGCCTGGATATACTTACCGGTGAAACAGGGGCGGGTAAATCCATCATCATTGACTCCATAAACGCCATTCTGGGTGAACGGGTTTCCCGTGAGCTGATCCGGACAGGTAAAGATAAAGCGCTGGTTGAAGCAGTTTTTCAGACCGATAATGCCCGTTTTGCAGATATTTTTGAAGAAATGGGTATCGAGCCGGAAGAAGACGGAACACTGATCATTTCCCGGGAATTTTCCGTGTCCGGTAAAAATCTTTGCAGGATTAACGGCAAAATGGCGACGGTAAGCATTCTGAAGGCCTTTGGTGAAAGGCTTATCGATATCCACGGGCAGTTTGACAATCAATCGCTTCTGCGGACGGAAAGTCATCTGGAACTGCTGGATTCCTTTGCCGGCAGCGGAGTCCTGGAATTGAAACACCAATATTCGGCTCTTTTGAATGAATACAAGGAAATAAAAGGACATCTGAAAAGCCTTTCCGGTGATAAGGGAGAAAGGGAGAAAAAAATTGATCTCCTTGGATTCCAGGTGGAGGAAATCAGGAAAGCAAAGCTCAAACCCAGAGAAGAAGAAGAGCTGACCAGGCAAAGAACTTTGCTTGCAAGCTCGGAAAAGATCATCAATGCTCTGGCAAATACTTATGAACTGCTGTTTTCGGGAAATAATATAAAAAATTCGGCGTTAGATAATCTAAGCGAAGCTTTAAATGAGCTTCATTCCATTGAAAAACTGGATATCCGGTATGAGGAAATATGCAGAAAGCTTCAGGAGGTCCATTATCAGCTTGAGGATGTGATCGAGGAGGTGAGAAGCGAAAGGGATAATACGGAGTATAATCCCGATCTCCTGGAGGAGATAGAAGAACGCCTCGATCTGATATTTAAACTGAAAAGAAAGTATGGAAATACCATTGAAAGCATAGTGGAATATTGTGAAAAAACAGAAGCACAATTAAATGAGATCATAAAAAGTGAAGAGGTCATCGAAAAGCTTTCTAAAAAGCTGAAAAAGCTCGATGCGGGGCTTTATGAAGCCGCTCTTTCCATAAACGCTTCCAGGGTCAAAGCGGCGAAATTGCTGGAATCCAAAATCGGAGGAGAACTGGAAGACCTTGAAATGAAAAGAGCCAGGTTCAAGGTGGATATACACTTTGAAAGCTCCTTTGACCAAAACGGGGAAAGAAAATATTACATAAACGGGCTGGACCGTGTGGAATTTCTTATCGCTCCCAATGCGGGGGAACCCTTAAAGCCTCTTTCAAAAATTGCGTCCGGCGGCGAAATGTCAAGAATAATGCTGGCCATAAAGACAATTCTTGCCGATGTGGACGAAATACCGACACTGATTTTTGACGAAATCGACATCGGAATCAGCGGCAAAGCAGCACAAAAGGTGGGAGAAAAGCTTTCCTTCATATCAAGGAACCACCAGGTCATTTGTGTGACGCACCTGGCGCAAATTGCATGCATGGCTGACAATCACTTCCTTATAGAGAAGGTTTCCGATGACGATACGACCCAAACCTATGTCAGAAAGCTTGACGGAGATGACATACGGTGTGAAATCGCCCGGATTCTCGGAGGTACTGCATCCTCTGAAATCTCAATAAAATATGCCGACGAGCTTTTAAACAATGCAAAAAAACTGAAAAAAGCCTGAAATTTGCATAACCCACAAACTTTGCATTTTTTGCGATTTTTATTTAATCCATAATTACCTCCGGCTTCATTTATTTGTTTGAATAATTGGCCTTTCAAAAGGTTAACTTAACCTTCAGGAGGGCACAAAATGAGAAACTTGCGATTATATAAGAAGATTCTTATTGTTTTATTTGCATCGGTCACCATATCCATCGGAGCAATTTATTTAAGCGTTCTGTTTTCTATTCCTGATGAACTGATCCTCATACAAGGCGAAGAATATAAATATGACTTTAAGAGTCCCTTTGTGGTTAACATTAAGGCGGACCGTGAAGGGATCGTCAAAGTAAACGGCAGTGAGATTAACTCAAGGGGAAATAATGTCCAATTTTCACATCCGGTATCCTTCAGCACGGATAAAAACGGAAGTGTAAAACTGGATATGAAGCTTTTTGGCCTACTTCCGGTAAAAACCGTTAAAGTGGATATTGTCTCCAGCAAACAGGTAGTTGCATGCGGAAATACTGTGGGGGTGAAGCTTGACATAAGCGGCATACTTGTAATCGGTGTTTCGGATGTGGAAACGTCGGACGGGCAGAAGGTACTTCCTTCCAAGGATACCGGGGTGAGGCCCGGCTATCTTATTACCGAAGTCAATAATAATACCATGGATAATATAGACGATTTGATCGAAGAAATCAATAACAGTTCGGGAAATCCCATTAAAATCAAATACCGTTACGGAAATACCATAGGTACGGCTTCAATGAAGCCTGTTAAATCAGCGGAGGATAATAAATTCCATATAGGCCTGTGGGTGAGGGACAGTACTGCAGGAATCGGAACCTTGACGTTTTACGATCCTCAAACCCGATCTTTCGGGGCCCTGGGGCACGGAATAACCGATATCGACACAGGGACGCTTATGCCTGTGGAATCGGGAGAGATCCTGGAATCCAGCATATTGGGTGTAAAAAGGGGAAATCCGGGAGTTCCGGGAGAACTGAAAGGTATTTTCGTTGAAGATACAAAGCTGGGAGAAATAGATAAAAACACTGAAACAGGCATATATGGCAATTTATCCGCCAATGCTTTAAGAGATATCGGAGGGAAGGCCTACCCCATCGGACTGCGATCCGAAATAAAGGAAGGGCCGGCCTATATCCTTTCAAATATCGACGGAAAAACAATAAGCCAATATGCCATTGAGATACAAAAAGTCTCAAGACAAAATACCAATGGGTCCAAGGGCATGGTCATTAAAATTACCGACCCTGTGCTGCTTCGCACTACCGGAGGCATTGTCCAGGGCATGTCGGGAAGCCCCATACTACAAAATGGGAAAATCATCGGCGCTGTCACCCATGTGTTAATTAATGATCCTACAAGAGGTTACGGCATTTTTATCGAGGCAATGCTAAAAAATATTACAGGAAATAATGGCTTAAAATAAGGAAATTTAATGCCGCTGTCGGCACGGTTGAGAAACCGTGCCATTTTTGTTTAAATGCTGTAGTTAATAGGGTTTACTGTCACAGACATGGAAAAATAGATAGAATTATTTCCATCAATTACCATAAATTTGAAAAAACCACTTGATAATTTGTCGAATGGAAAATATAATAATTACCATAATATTAAAAAGTTTCAATCAGAGGGGGAGATGTCTTGTTAGAAAAGAAGATACAGATCGTCATCGCAGATGACAATAAGGAATTCGGAGATATACTTTACGAATATCTGAACAGCCAGAGTGATATTGATGTTGTTGGTGTAGCCCGCGACGGTGTGGAGGCTTGCGAGCTTATTTCAGCAAAAATGCCGGATATAGCTATCCTGGACATTATCATGCCTCATCTTGACGGATTGGGTGTTCTCGAAAAAATGAGTTCAATCCCAATGAAAAAACGCCCGTTATTCATTATTCTTTCAGCCGTAGGACAGGATAAAATCACTCAAAGAGCTCTGGCACTCGGAGCGGAATATTATATAGTAAAGCCTTTTGATATGGATGTATTGGTGTCAAGAATACGCCAGCTTAAGGAAACAAATCAGTCAGCCGTTATCCGGTCAGATTATTCCATAGACCTTAAAGCCATGCATCATGCTCCTGCACAAAGAAACCTGGAAGTAGAGGTCACAAATGTTATGCATGAGATAGGCGTTCCTGCGCATATTAAAGGGTATCAATATCTCAGGGATGCAATAATGATGGTAGTCAAGGACCTTGATATTATAAATTCCATTACAAAACAGTTATATCCGTCTATCGCAAGGGAATACAATACCACCCCGAGCAGAGTTGAAAGAGCAATCCGGCACGCCATTGAGGTTGCCTGGAGCAGAGGACAGGTGGAAGCTATTGACGCCTTGTTCGGCTATACCGTAAGTATTGGAAAAGGCAAGCCTACAAATTCGGAGTTTATCGCCATGGTGGCAGACAAATTGAGATTGGAAATGAAGGTCAGCTAAGTACTGGTGCAAATATAACTTCCCGTATAGGTTTCGGAAAATGCAGTCCATTGCGGCCGGCATTTTCCAAAAAACGGAAAGTAATATTTGCAGTACTCCTAAGTACTCCCAAGCAAGTACATATAAGCAAAGAAGGATGGCCTGCATATTCAGCGGTCCATCCTTTTTTCAAAAATAGAAGGAGCCCGAAGGCTCCTTCTATTTTAATGTCTTTGTCAATAATTTCTTAAAAATGCCTTTCTTGTTTTTATCACGCCATACGCCAAGAGACCTGTCCACATCCAGAAAATGTCTTTCCATTTTCGCTTCCAGCCTGCGCATCCCGTTTTCCACACAGGCGCCCAGCTCCAGCTTGCTTTTTGAGATTTCCCTGGATAGATGGTCTTTGGTGGAGGAGATTTCACTTGATAATTCACTTGAAAGCTGTTCTCTGAATTCAGCGAAGAAAGCCTGTATATCTTTGATACCCCCATATTGCGGGACGGATGAAACCATGTCCTTGGTATCCTCGTTCGCCACCACTGGCGGGGGTTCGGCAATAATATCTTCCGATTGCAGAATATTCCGGATGGCTTTTATTTCCAGACCTTCGCTCCGCATTGTTTTTATCTGGTACATGACATTGGCGAGATCTGTTGTATAAAAGCGCCTGCCCCGGCTGTCCTTGGGGATGGTAAGCCCGAATTCCTTTTCATAGTACCTGAGGGCATGATCTGTAACCTGAAGTATTCCACTCAATTCCGTAATAGAATATTTTTCCTTTAGTATTTCCATTGGTCCTTCCTCCTGATAAAAAAAGGGGTTGCCGGCAAATATATAATAACATTTAAGGAAAAATATGTAAACCATTTTACACTATTTTTTTAATATTTCCAAAGCTTTGCAAATATCCGGAGGGATAGGGGCTTCAAGTTCCATGGAATTACCCAGGACAGGGTGGACAAACAGGGTCTTTCTGGAGTGCAGCGCTTGCCTTTCCAGCGGAATGGAACTAAGTACCGGTGCAAATATAACTTCCCGTGCGGGTTTCGGAAAATGCAGTCCATTGCAACCTGCATTTTCTGAAAAACAGGAAGTAATATTTGCAGTACTCCTAAGTTCACCCTCAGTTTGAGTTTCCAGATAGGGATAAAGGGTGTCTCCCAAAAGCGGATGCCCCACAGCCTGGCAATGGACCCTTATTTGATGGGTTCTTCCGGTTTCGAGAATGAACCGGACATAATCCGCGCCCTTCAAACGCTCCAAAACTTCGTACCTTGTAACGGAAGGTGCCCCGGAAGGCGAAACGTGCCTCACCATTATACTTTCAGGCTTTCTCTCTATAGGCAGGTTAATTACGCCGGAAGCTTCATCAAAGTTGCCGCAAACAATTCCGACATATTCCTTATAATAGGTGTTCTCATGCATTTGCTTTATGAGTCTTTCCTGTACATATTGGTTCAGGGCGAAAATAATTATTCCGGAGGTGTCTCTGTCGAGGCGGCTGACCGGTCTTATCCTGGTCCGGATTCCTTTGGAAAGAAGATAGTGCAGGACGCCGTTTGCCATTGTTCCGGTAAGATGGTAGCTGGTAGGATGGACGACCATGGAAGGAGGCTTGTTTAGAGCGATAATACTGTCATCTTCATATAAAATGTCCAGGTCCATTTTTTCCGGAGTTATCTCCTCATTGATATCGTCAAATTCAATAATTGCTTCGATCCTATCTCCGATACAAACCGGAGCGTTGATATGGACAGGCAGTGAATTTCTGAGGACCTGCCCTGCATATTTCAGTTTCCTGACAAGTCTTTCCGATAATGAAAGCTTGCTTTTTAAAATATATTTTACGGTTTTTGCATCCTCTGCATCGGCTACAATATAAGTAAGCTTCAAATTTATCCCCTTACATGCTATGAAAAATGGGTTCCGGCTTTATTATTACCTAAACAATGGTACATCAGCAGAAAAACAAAATCAAGTAGGGCGGCAATTTATGAGAAAAAGTCATTGAAATGCATGGCGGACTTGGATAGAATATAAAGGTGACGAAACACAACCGTAAATATATGCAATACATACGAGGTAGAGAATGAACTTCTGGCTGCAGAGCTATGTAAAAAACGAATTTGGCATCAGCGACGATATTATAAAAATCGTTGATTCTGCCGAAAAAGATATTGAGGAAACTGTAAAAGGAATAAACTCCATCAGGGAGTATAATCAGTATAAAGTCATCAAAGCCATGCAGGATAACCAGTTAAGCGATACCCATTTCGCAGGCACCACTGGATATGGTTATGACGACAGGGGCAGGGAGGTTCTGGACTCCGTATATGCCAATGTATTCAAGGCGGAGGATGCTCTTGTCAGGCATCAGATAGTAGCCGGAACCCAGGCCATCGCCGTATGCATGTATGGAAACCTGAGGCCCGGAGATGAGCTTCTTTCTGTAACAGGGAAGCCATACGACACCCTGGAGGAGGTCATCGGAATCAGAGGCCAGGGCGCCGGATCCCTCAAGGAATTCGGAATATCCTACAGCCAGCTGGAGCTGCTTGAGGATGGGAAAATTGACCTGGATACGCTGGGGACGGCAATCAATGAAAAGACCAGGATGGTTCTTATCCAGCGGTCCCGAGGCTATAGCTGGAGACCTTCAATAAAAATAGGGGAAATAAAAAGGGTAATTGAAAAAATTAAAGAAATAAAAGAGGATGTCATTATACTGGTGGACAATTGCTACGGTGAATTCACCGAAGAGCAGGAGCCTGTTGAAGCAGGAGCGGATCTGGCAGCCGGTTCCCTGATAAAAAATCCCGGCGGCGGCCTGGCTCCCGCCGGAGGATACATTGTGGGAAAGAAGGCGTATGTGCAAAAAGCCGCGTACAGGCTGACAACTCCCGGGCTGGGCAAAAAAGTCGGAGCAAGCCTGGGAAACAGCAGGCTCATGATGCAGGGACTGTTCCTTGCACCCCATGTTGTCGCCGAAAGCCTCAAGGGCGCGATCTTTTGCGCTTCATTGATGCAGAAGCTGGGCTTTGAAACATCGCCGCTGCCGGATGAGCTCCGCAGCGACATTATTCAGGCAGTGAAATTCGGAAACCCTGACAGCATGATTGCATTCTGCCAGGGAATCCAAAAGGGCTCGCCGGTGGATGCATTTGTCACTCCCGAGCCTTGGGACATGCCTGGGTACGACAGTCCGGTAATAATGGCGGCAGGAGCCTTCATCCAGGGCTCGTCCATCGAGCTCAGTGCGGATGCTCCCCTGAAGCCTCCATATACTGCCTATATGCAGGGCGGGCTTGTTTATGAGCACGTGAAACTGGGTGTAATGATATCCATAAAGAATATGATCGAGCGTAAACTGATAAAATTATAAGCACCGGAAAAAGCGGCTTTCCCACAATACAAGGAAATCTACCATAAGCAGTTTATCTGTAAAGGGGAAGAAATTTTCAAGTGCTCCTGAGGAGTCAGAAATGGCGGAAAAAAACAAAGGAAAAAGACTGAAAATCGGCGGGGCGCTTCTCATCTTGTTTTCATTGCTGTACATTCCCTCCCTTTTTCATTGGATGTCCAGTGATACTATAGGCAGCGGTGTTTTACGGATAGGCGTCATTGAGGATTCTATCAATGCGGAAGGGCTCCTGGTAAGGGATGAAGTACTGCTGAACCCTTCGGATGCGGATGGGAAAGTGATTCCCGAGGTAGCGGAAGGCGAGAGGATTCCCGCGCACTATTGCGTGGCCACAATATCGGACAAAGCCTCCCTCACCCTTTTGAAAAAGCTTGAGGATGTCAATGCGAATATCATAAAAGCGCAAAACGAGAGAGCCAAAAAAACCGATTTCTTTTCGGAGGATATGGCTAAGATCAATTCATCCATCGGTCAAAAGGTACAGGGCATCATCAGCCAGTGCAATAGTAACTCAATGGCGGAAATCGGCCAGCTGACCCTCGATGTGGATAAGCTTATAGAAAAAAAGGCTGCCATTGCAGGGGGAGACGACGGAGATACACATGTAAAATCACTGAAACAGGAGAAAAATACTATACAGCAGCAGATAAACTCCAACACGAGCCAGGTGATATCTCAATATTCCGGAATCGTATCCTATGTTATCGATGGCTATGAGCAGACGCTTACGCCAAAGTCACTGAAGGAGCTGACCCCGGAAATAATTAAAAGCGTCAATGAAAAGAAAGTAAGCACTGTCTCCGGCTATGAAGAAATAAATGCGGGAAAACCTTTTATGAAGGTGATCAAAGACAATTATACGTATATCGCAGCAGTTCTGGAACCTTCAGAGGCAGCGTTATTCAAAGCCGGGGATTCCGTCAAGGTACGGTTGAATGCCGTTGGGGCTGTTATTCAGGGAGCAGTGACCGATATTTCAAAGAAAAGCGGAGAAAAATATCTGATGGTTGTCAGAATCGACAGGTTTTCCCAGGAACTGTCCGCCATGCGCAAAATAAATGTTGATTTTATCAAGAACTCATACGAAGGCTTGAAAATCCCGCTGAAATGCCTTTATTCGCCGGAACCCGACGGAAAGAAGGCCAAAGTGATGCTGATAAGGGCAAAGTGTGCGACTGAAAGGGTAGTAGAGATACTATGCAAGGATAAGGAGTATGCCATTATAAAAACCCCGGACAGGATTGTAGAATCGCTTTCCAAAGATGGTAAAAAAGTGACGGAAAAGATTCTTGAGAATGATTCCAAAAAAACCGTTAATCTATATGATACCTATATTATCAATCCGGAAAACATTAAGGAGGGGCAGATTATATTACAATGAGCATGGAAAATGAATATATACGGGAAAATATCAAAGTAATTCTGCAAAAGGTTGAAGCGGCTGCCCGTAAATCAGGCAGGAACGCGGAAGACATCAAAGTCATTGCCGTCACAAAAACGGTAGATGAAAACAGGATCATGAAGGCAATTGAAAACGGCCTTTACGATCTTGGAGAAAACCGGGTCCAGGAGCTGTGCGATAAATACGAAAAGCTGGATAAGCTGTGCAGTTGGCATTTGATAGGCCATTTGCAGACCAACAAGGTGAAGTATATTATCGATAAGGTGAAAATGGTCCACTCCCTGGACCGTTTGGAGCTGGCCCAGGAGATTCAGAAAAGGGCGGAAAAAGCCGGCCGGATCGTGGAAGTGCTGGTGCAGGTAAATATTGCCGAAGAGGACTCCAAATTTGGGATGGAAAAGGAAAGGGTCCTGAGCTTTCTGAAAGAAATTTCCGGATTTAACAATATAAAGGTCAAGGGCTTGATGACCATTGCTCCTTTGGCACAAAATCCGGAAGAAATCCGGTGGGTATTTACAGAACTTAGAAAATTACATATTGACATAACCAGGGAAAATATTGATAATATAAATATGGATTACCTTTCCATGGGTATGAGCAATGATTTCGAAGCAGCAATCGAAGAAGGCTCAAACATGGTACGGATCGGAACGGCTATATTCGGAAAGAGGTAGGAAATAACCGGAGGCGCCAGGAGCAGTCCCTGCGCTTTCATATTGCCGCAACCCACCCCCGTGCGGTGTGGATTGAAGCAACACACTAAAGATAAATGGAGGGAATATACTATGGCAGGTCTTATTAACAAGATGTTGAATTTTGTGGGCTGGGAATCCGAAGACGAAGAAGCGGCAGAGGAACAGGAAAATGTAAAGGAAGAACAAAACCAGCAAACGCAGTTTTTGCATTCACTCAATAAAAAGCAGCAGAACAAGGTAGTGAATATCCATTCAAATTCTCAATTCAAGGTCGTTATCATGCAGCCTGAAACTTTTGAAGACGCTCGCGACATTTGTGATCATCTCAAAAACAAAAAGCCTGTGGTAATCAATCTGGAGGATGTGCAAAAAGATTGTGCCCAAAGAATAGTGGATTTTCTCAGCGGATCCGTCTATGGTCTTGACGGTGAAATTCAGAAGGTTTCGGCCGGCATATTCCTTATTGCTCCCAGCAATGTGGATATAATGAATGAATTTAAGGAAGAATTTAAGAATAAGGGTGTTTTTCCCTGGGTTAAATAGTGTTGGAGGTTTAGCTTAAATGGTAGTGTACAGAACAATAAGCATAGTTTTTACCATCATAGAATTCGCAATATTGGCCAGGGTATTGATTTCATGGCTGCCGGTACCAAGGGAAAACAGGCTCATCCAGATGCTCTATACCATCACGGAGCCGATTCTTGCGCCGATAAGAGCATTGATTGAGAGATCCGCCTTTGGCAAGAATATGATGTTTGACTTTTCACCCATTGTCGCGTTTTTGCTGATCGGTATTGTCAGGAATATTATTTTAAGCTTGCTCAGATGATCTTGGCTAAATCCGCGGAAGATTAGGATGAACCTGCAAAAGAAGGGGTACGAAGTATGAATTATACACCGAACGACCTGCAGAACATAACATTTAAAAAGACTTTTATGGGCTATAGTGAAGACGTAGTAAACGATGTGCTGGATAAGATCATTGAAGACTATAGCGCATACATCCGTGAAAATATTGAATTGAAGGACAAGCTGGCTTTGCTCAATGAAGGGCTTCAGCACTACAAGACTATTGAAGAATCTCTCCAGAATACTCTTCTTGTAGCTCAGCAGACTGGAGAGGATATTAAGAAGAACGCCTACGAAAAGGCGGATAATATTATGAAGGAAGCCGAAATCAGGTCGCAGAAAGTCATCAACGAGGCAAACCAGGAAGTCATTAAAATAAAGTTTGAATATGAAGAAATGAAAAAACGTCTTCATATATTCAAATCAAAATCCGAGACTTTGCTGCTATCCCAGCTGGAAATCATCAAGCAGATGTTCGAGGAATAACGAGGCATCAAAAAATTAATTTTGAATTAGGCCGTTATAACAGCCCTTGACACCTTGGCGAAGGATGTTGTATAATTCATGTAATATTTTATATTCAATAAATGCAATGACGGGAAAGAGTAGAGGGCCGGTACTTCAAAGAGAGCAGGCGGCGGTGGAAAGCCTGCAGGGAAAGACCCTTGAAAATCATCCTTGAGCAGCTGCCGGAAAGCAGCCATATCACTGGCTTGTGAGTAAGGGTCGCCGGTTCGTACCGTTAATAATGGGAAGGTACTGCTTTAGAGAATCAGTGTTCCGGCAAAAAGGAATTCATTCCATAAAGCTTCAGCCTTCGGATTTGAGTGATTATTAGGCTTTTAAAGCATGATAATAATTTGGGTGGTACCGCGTGAGTATTTTAACCTCTCGTCCCGTGACAAGGACTGAGAGGTTTTTTATATTTTTTATTGGATCAGATAATTTCCAGAGAAATGGGCAGCTTAGATAAAATAAAATATCCGGCTTGACGGCTCTGGTTTTGAATGGAGGCAGTTTATGTACAAGAAGGTAGCAACAGACTTGAACTTCGTTGAAAGAGAAAAGGAAGTACTGAAGTACTGGAAAGAAAACAAAATATTTGAAAAGAGCCTTAAGTTCAGGGAAGGATGTCCCAACTTCACCTTCTATGACGGTCCGCCCACGGCCAATGGGAAACCGCACATAGGCCACATTCTTACCCGTGTGGTGAAGGATATCGTTCCTAGATACAAATCCATGAAAGGCTACAATGTTCTTAGAAAAGCCGGCTGGGATACCCATGGCCTTCCTGTGGAGCTTGAGGTGGAAAAGCTTCTCGGAATCGACGGAAAGCCTGAAATCGAAAAGTACGGTGTGGAGCCGTTTATACAAAAGTGCAAGGAAAGCGTGTGGAAGTACAAACGTGAATGGGAGGATATGAGTGACCGTGTCGGCTTTTGGGCGGATATGGAAAATCCTTATGTCACCTATGATAATAATTATATAGAATCCGAGTGGTGGGCATTGAAACAGATATGGGACAAAGGCTTGCTTTATAAAGGCCACAAGATCGTCCCCTATTGTTCACGCTGCGGTACGTCTCTCTCAAGCCACGAGGTGGCACAGGGCTACAAGGATGTGAAAGAACCCTCCATCTTTGTAAAATTTGCCGTAAAAGGGGAGCCAGGCGTATTCCTGATGGCATGGACCACGACCCCCTGGACGCTGCCTTCCAATGTTGCCTTGACCGTCAACCCTGTTGAGACATATATCAGGGCTAAATGCGGAGGCGAAGTATACATTCTTGCGGAAGCTCTTGCGGCATCGGTCTTAAAGGAAGAGTTTGAAGTATTGCAGCGGATGCAGGGCAAAGAGCTGTTTGGAATGGAATATATACCTTTATTCGATTTTGCAAACACGGACAAAAAAGCATATTATGTGGTTTACGATAATTTTGTTACATTGACGGACGGTACGGGAATCGTTCATACGGCTCCTGCCTTCGGTGAAGACGATGCAAAGGTGGGCAAAGCCAATGATCTGCCCTTTGTACAATTGGTCAATGAGCAAGGCGAGTTTGTAGAAGCCGTGGCTCCCTGGAAGGGCATGTTTGTAAAAGAAGCGGATCCTTTAATAATAAAGGATTTGCAGGCGCGAGGCCTTGTATATAAAATTTTGGATTATGAGCACTCCTACCCATTCTGCTGGAGATGCGATACTCCACTGCTTTACTACGCCCGTGACACCTGGTTTATCAAAATGACCGACGTGAAGGAAAAGCTGCTGAAAAACAACAACAGCATCAATTGGCTGCCGGATAATATCCGGGAAGGCCGTATGGGCAACTTCCTTGAAAACGTGGTGGACTGGGGACTTAGCCGCTCACGTTACTGGGGTACGCCATTGCCCATCTGGGAATGTGAATGCGGGCACCGCCATATGGTGGGCAGTATTGCAGAATTAAAGGAATTAGGCAATGATGTGCCTGAAAATATAGAACTTCACAAACCCTTCATCGACAATGTATATCTGAATTGTTCCAAATGTGGAAGCAGCAAGATGAAGAGGGTTTCGGAGGTTATCGACTGCTGGTTTGATTCCGGCGCCATGCCCTTTGCGCAATGGCACTATCCTTTTGAAAACAAGGAGATATTCGAATCCAGATACCCGGCGGACTTTATAAGCGAAGCCATTGACCAGACAAGAGGATGGTTCTATACGCTGATCGCAATATCCACGTTGCTGTTTGACGAGCCGTCATTCAAGAACTGTATAGTTCTGGGCCACGTCAACGACAAAGACGGCCAGAAGATGAGCAAGCATAAAGGCAATGTTGTTAACCCATGGACTGTTCTTGACAAGCAGGGAGCCGACGCTGTCCGCTGGTATTTCTATATCGGAAGCGCCCCGTGGCTGCCCAGCCGGTTCTATGAAGAAGCGGTCAGCGAAAGCCAGAGAAAATTCATGGGAACGCTTTGGAATACCTATGCATTCTATGTCTTGTATGCCAATATAGACAAGTTTGATCCCATGCAATACAAGCTGGAATACGACAAGCTTTCCGTAATGGACAAATGGGTCATTTCAAGATTGAATACCCTGATTGCAACAGTAGACAAGAATCTGGACAATTATAGGATTACTGAGTCTGCCAGGGCAATACAGGAATTTGTAGACGACTTGAGCAACTGGTATGTCCGCAGAAGCAGGGAGCGTTTCTGGCAGAAGGACATGAATCAGGATAAGATCAATGCGTATATGACGCTTTATACCGTATTGGTGGAATTGGTCAAGACAGCAGCTCCTTTTGTACCTTTTGTTGCGGAGGAGATTTACGGGAACCTTGTCAGAAATATTGACAAAAATGCCCCGGAAAGCATCCATTTGTGCGATTTCCCAGCAGCAAACGAAAAGTTCGTGGACGCGGACCTGGAAAAGTACATGGACCGTGTTTTGAAGCTGGTGGTTCTCGGACGTGCATGCAGAAATACCGCAAACATAAAGAACAGGCAGCCTATAGGGAAAATGTATATCAAGGACAATGCAGAGCTTCCTGCTATGTATCAGGATATCATTGCTGAAGAGCTTAATGTCAAAGAGATCATTTTTACGGATGATGCACGCAGATTCACCGTCTATAAATTCAAGCCGCAGCTGAAAACCCTTGGACCCAGATACGGCAAGCTGGTACCCCAAATCGGAAAGGTTCTGGCTGAAGTTGACGGAAATGAAGTCATGGAACGCTTTGGAAAGGGTGAGAAATTCACCTTTGAATTAGATGGAACAGCCATAGAACTGGCAGAGTCCGATGTTCTCATCGAAACAGCCCGCAAGGAAGGCTTTGTTTCCGAAAGCGACAGGGATATGACGGTGGTTCTGGATACAAACCTCACGCCTGAACTGGTGGAAGAAGGCTTCGTAAGAGAAATCATAAGCAAGATTCAAACCATGAGGAAAGAGGCCGGCTTTGAAGTTCAGGACCACATCCGGGTATTCTTCGGCAGCAATCCGAAAATCTCCGGCATCATGGAGAAGAATAAAGCCCTGGTGGCGGATGAGGTGCTGGCCGACCAGCTTCTGCCTTCCAGCGGTGAAGGCTATGTCAAGGAATGGAATATAAACGGCGAGACTGTGGAGTTTACAGTTAGCAAAGTCTGATAACGGTAGTTGGCAGTTAGTAACCTGTTGAGATGGTTTAGCTGATGCATTGTGTAGGGGCGATCATTGATCGCCTATGGACATGTGGACAGGAACAAAGTGCCAACTGCTAACTGCTAACTGCTTGTCATTACTGTGAAGGTTTTCTAAGCTAACACACTAATAGTGTGTTAGCACGTGTGTCATTGCGAGCGAAACAAAGTGCAGCGCGGCAATCTCCTATATGCCAGCGTGGTTGCAAAGAACTGAGATTGCCACGTTGCAGACTCCTGGTAATGACAATGACAGGCAGGTATTCTGGTATAAATAAGTGTGATTTTAGTTAAAGGGTGAAGGCTAATGTTAAAGTTGAACATCAATCTGGACGATCGAAGCTATCCCATATATATTGCCACGGACTTTTCCGGTCTCGGAAAAGCCTGCCTGAATGCGAGGCTGTCTGGAAAGATCGTTATTGTGACGGACAGCAATGTTGAAAAGCATTATCTGGACGCCTGCCGCAAGGAACTCGCCGACTTCGGATTTGAAGTCTTTACATATGCCATCCCTGCAGGTGAAAAGAGTAAGAACCTTGACACTGTAGATGGGATATACCATTACCTTCTTGACCTAAAACTGGACAGACAGGCTACGTTGATGGCTCTGGGAGGCGGAGTAACAGGAGATATTACCGGCTTTGCAGCAGCCACATTTCTTCGTGGAGTCAATTTTGTCCAGATTCCCACCACTCTTCTGGCGCAAGCCGACAGCAGCGTGGGGGGCAAGGTGGGCGTTGATTTCGAAGGTCACAAAAATATTATCGGGGCTTTCTATCAGCCGCGTTTTGTATTTTTAAATGTAAACACCCTCAAAACTCTTCCGGTGAGGGAGCTGCGATCAGGGCTGGCTGAAGTCATAAAGCATGGCCTTATCCTTGACAGCGATTTTTACGAGTATATCGACTATAATATGAAAAAGATTTTTTCCTTTGACGAATCCGTACTTCAATACCTTGCAAAGATGAACTGTAGTATAAAAGGCAGTGTTGTAGAGCAGGATGAGAAGGAAGGCGGCCTGCGGGCCATACTCAACTTTGGCCATACGATAGGGCACGCTGTCGAAACAGTATCCGATTTTGCGCTGGCACATGGAGAGTGTGTCGCCGTTGGCATTGTGGGAGCATATAAGCTTGCACTAAAGCTTGATATGGTCGATGAGGATGTTGTGGTTCAAGTCATAGGGACCCTTGAAAAAGCCGGCTTACCCGTAAAGTTAACCGGCTTCGATGTGCCAAAGGTATATGAAACCATGTTCCACGACAAGAAGGTAAAAGGCGGAAAGCTGACCTTTGTATTGCCCAAAGGAATTGGTGAGGTCATACAATGCAGCCTGGACAATGAAGGCCTGATTAAAGAAGTGTTGAAGGAATTATTGGCATAGTTTTTTATGCTGGAAACATAATTTGATGTAAGGGTCTTACGTAGTAATTAAGTTTTTCTATGTTGTTTTGCACGTTTGTCAATATCCATCAAAGCCCTTTTCATATCGCGCAATTATAATCCTTTTCTCATTTATAGCTAATTTAACAATGTTGAAAAATGTAGAAATATACAAGAAAATTATTGCCAATATATGAAGGTTTCCCCAACATTAATGTAGAAATAGCAAAAGAATGTCGCCATTAAATAATATTCTTTGCATTTTCTGGGGGAGGCACTTTTTATGTCAATCTATAAAGTCAAGAAGGTAATTGTATGCATACTTACAATGCTGTTGATCTTGTCAAGCATCAGCTTTCCTAATTATTCGAATGCTGCTGAAGTTTCTGCCGCAGCAACTTCAGTAATAAACGGACAAGTTGCAGTGCAAACTGATGAAACCAATCCCCCAATTGTAAATATTGCTGAAAATTCTACGGCACTTTCAGATGAAAATACCACAGATGATATAGCTTTAGAATCTAAGGCATCTGACATTGACGAAGTTTACCCTGCAATGAATATATCCGGCAAGTCCAATCAAGCTGATTCCCAGAGTGATGGGGTATTTGTCAGGCATGTAGCGCATATGCCTGAATTTGAAAATATAGTTAAGCCTTTTGCGCCTCCACCTGATAGGTTCTTAAGTATTCCAGAGGCTGAAAATAAAAATATAAATGAAAATTTACCAACAGTAACTGACTCTGTCTATAACAATGGAGACTCTTTAATAGTATCTCCAGAAGACATCAGTGTAACTGAAGATGTTTACGGCATAGATGATTTAGTGCTTGAAATCGACCCCCAAAAGACATTACTAATGAACTATAAAGTGGGCAATCTATTTTCCATCAAAAATAAAAAAGGTTTATACACAGCAGCCTTTACGCCTCAGGCCGAAGAAGGATTCTTAAACTTTTCTTATAATGATGCAAGCCTGGTAATCAAACCTTTAAGCACCCAATCAGTTGCAGGAAGTGTCTATGAGAACACCATCACATACGAAAACATTTATCAGGATACGGACATCAAGTATACATTAGAGAGAAACCGGCTTAAAGAGGATATAATCGTCCAGAAATATACCGGGATGAATGAATTCAATTTTCAATTAGATATAAGTAATACTATTTATGATAAAAAATCTAGTGGGGAAATTTATTTTTACGATCCAGTCTCATCAGAATTGCTTTTTATCATGGCTAAACCTTTTGCTATTGACAAGGACGGCAATCGTTGTGATTTAGTTGGCTTTGAGATGCTAGTGGGGGATACTCTCAAACTTTCAATGGACTCTGAATGGCTTAAGAACGCTGATTATCCTATTGTAATTGACCCAACAATTTATTTGCCAGATGCAATATTTACACGTTCATCGACGGCATATAAACAGGAAGGAGTTCAAGTGCAGCCCAATCAATCACGCTATGAAGCTGGCAAGTTTGGTCAGGCGATTATGATTGAGGAAGGGACAACAAATTTATTTACAGTAAATGATATTAATTGGAGTGGCTGGAACGGTGATGTTTATGGAGGCCATCCCGGCACAATATACACAAACATAAGTACTCAAATACCCGAAGGCTTAGAAACTAATGGTTATTTAGTGAAAAAAGTAGAACTTAATAATTCTGGATTCAGAACCATATATTTTGGTGGTAACTGTTTCACAAATACTAACTATGCATTTAGTTGCTATATGTATGTAAGTACAAATTATTCAGGCGGTACCCCAACACTTTATTTTCCTTATAGTACAAGGTCGGAATATGACCTATCCAAGAAAGGGACATGGCAAAGGCTGTCGGTTGTATGGAATAGTGGTTCGAGCACCACTTTTGAAGAAAGAGCATTAGCTCTTTACTATGCACAAAACGGCACTGGCACAATATATTTAGCTCTCCCCCAAACCGAACAGAAGGCATATAAAACCTCATTTACTAATGGAACCCGTGCATCAGAAACCCTGACTATTCCAACAATGGGGGTATTAAACCCAGGAGAAGGTACTTTTGAGTGTTGGATCAAACCAGGAAATTATAGCGATGGTTGGGCAGATATAATAAACTGTAATGATCAACTCAATTTTGTAGACGCCGGTTATTTAAGTTTAGTTTATAATGGTGTACATCTATATGGCGGACCACCATTACCAAAAGACACCTTCTCGCATGTTGCTGTAGTATGGGGGACCACATTGGAGATTTTCGTAAACGGTGTATTAAGAGCAACAGGTAGTGCCACGGCTTTAGGATCTTTTAGTCCCACCGCTTTTATTGGATCACACTTTGTCAGTATAAATCAAATGAATGGTCTCATTGACGACTTACGTATTTCTAACCGTGCCCGCACTGCTGCTGAGGCTCAAGCTGCCTATAATAGCAATCAGCCATTGCCCATCGATGATTCTACTACATTCAAAATGAGCCTTGATGGCAATTTATACACCACCGACATGTGGGGAACTGGCATCCAGCCTTATTGGAACTATAGTACGGCAAGCCTGGGTGGAGGTTGGAACACCTCGGTAAACACATTTAACCTAAACCTGATAATGAGCAAATCCATTTTTGACATCTCAGGCCGTGGCTTACCCATTGGAGAAAACATCACATACAATTCAATTGACGGTAGGAACGGGCCTTTAGGCATTGGTTGGCATCTTGGTTCTGATACCAGCTTAGTTGAAACTAGGGACGGAAGCGTGGTGTACAATGACGGCGATGGTTCGGCATATATCTTTACGTCAAACGGAAGCGGAGGATATACTTCTCCACCCGGTATTTATCTGACGCTGCAAAAAACAGCCCCAGGAAACTATACAATTACCGATAAGAGTCAAAACATATACACTTACCAAAACGGGAAACCTATTCAAAGTGTTGACCGTAACAATAATATTACAACATATATTTATGATGGCAATGGACGACTTTCACAACTCAGGGATCCCTCCGGAAGGAATCTGACTTATGCCTATAATCCGACAGGCCAGGTAACAAGCATAACTGACCCGGCAAACCGCATGTACCGTTTAGCATATTTGAACAATTATTTAATTTCAGTAACTGATCCAGAGAATAATATATTTACTCTTAGTTATGACTCAAACAAGCATCTGAGTTCCTTTAAAGATTCTCTAAACCGGGTTACTACTTATGCATGCAGCCCTAACGGACAGCTGCAATTTATCAGAGATGCCAGGACAAAGGGCCAGGATATTTACCAGACTAATTTTACTCAGACCACCCAAAGCAACCAAGTGGTTACGACGGTGACTGATCCCGCAGGACATAGTTCTATTTATTATCATGATTCCTCAGCTGGTAACCTGTTAAAGAAGCAGGATGCAGAGGGTAATATCTGGCAGTATACTTGGAGCAGCAATAATCTTATGTCATCCCAGGATGCAAAGGGCACCACAACTTTTCAATATGATAGCCGGGGAAATATCGCCAATAAAACTATAATAGTCGACAGCTATCCTGCCAACAACATTGTACAGGCCATGACTTACGACCAATACAACCAGTTGTTAAAAGTCGTAGACGGAAGCGGTAGGGAAACAGATCACAGTTATGATAACAAAGGGAATCTGTTTTCTACAAGCAATCCGGATATCAAGGAGTCCAACGGTAGGAAATACGACCAATATGGCAATGTGATAGAATACAACCCGGGAGTGTCAGGAAGCCGCAACCTGCTGACAAACGGCAGCTTCGAAATTCCAGGTACAAACGGAGACCTCCTATCTAACTGGATACATTCCCTCGGAGGCGCTGCGGTGTCCCGGGAAGGCTTCAACTCCCATGGTAATTCCGCACTGAAGATAAGCAGCAATACAGCCACTACCGACTGGTTTTATCAGCGTGTATCCGGTATCAGTAACGGTGATAAGTTAACTCTAAGGGTAGATGCTAAAATTGATAATGTCCAATATACCGGAAGTTACGGCGGAGCGGTTATCAAAGTAGATTATGGCAGCTACTGGGATATGTGGTATTTTTGGGGTTATGGCACAGTTCCATTGATTCTAACCTCTCAGGCTGCCCGAAGCTATGTGGATGTTTATGTAGGGCTACTTAGTGGAAGTGGTACGGCCTGGTTTGACGGGATCCAGTTGGAAAACGCGGGCAATGCCAATGAGGGCTATACTCTAAGCGCTTTTAATTCAGTAGAAAACGACAGTTTTGAGCTTGGATGGGATTACTGGAGTCCCGGTTCTAATTTTACGGTTACGAGCGAAGCAGCTTGGGGAGGAAATCATTCGCTCAAGCTGAATCTTCCGACCAATGGAAGTGCAACTCTCTACCAGGATGTTCCCACTTATGGAGGAGAACCCCTGACATTGTCCGGAATGGCTAAGACAAATGGCGTAACCGGCAATGGCGCTTACCTCAGGGTAGATTATTATGACGCTTCAAACCAGCTCATATCCGGGGCCACAGTCCAAACAGGCAGTGTCAATGGAACTCAGGACTTTACCAGGCTTTCCGGTCTTGCAAATGCTCCGGCAAATGCAAACCATGCCCGTATTACTGCTATTTTAGACGGTGCAGGCACAGTGTACTTTGATTCGATAAAACTTGTGCCGCGCAGCAGTATAAAATATACCTACAACGCAGCGGGTAATTACATTACGGTTACAGAAGATCCCCTTGCCTTGCATAACAGTCATGCCTATAACGAGAGTATCGGAACGGAATCAAGCTATACGGATGCACTAACCCACACAACATACTACAGTTATGATAATTTAAACCGGCTGGTACAGGTTACCGATCCATTAACCCGCCGCAGCTACTACACATACGATTCAGCCGATAACATGACAACCACCCGTGACCCCAGGAGCTCCGGTTCCGCCGACAACACGTACCGGACATCCTTTGCTCCCAACAGTCTAAACCAACTGGGCAACCTCACGGATCCTTTAAACAGAAGCACGGCAAATACCTATGACCGTGCCGGAAATCTAACAAATGTCACTTTACCAAACGGACTATCGGTGGCTTATGCTTACGATAACGCCGACCGTCTTACCAGGAAGACAATGGACGGAGGTAAATATTTCAACTATTCGTATGACGGGGCCAACAACCTTATTGGAGTCACAGACCAGCGCAGCGGCAGCTATTCCTGGGATTATGATGGTGCAGGCAGGGTAAAATATTCGATTGACAACCTTGGCTACCGGTTGGATTACCAGTGGGATAAAAGTAATAATCTAACAGCAGTTACCGGCACGAATACCGGAATGGTCCAATACCTGTACGGAAGCACCAACAGGCTTTTATCAGTAATCCTGCCTGATGGCAACAATATATCCTACCATTACGGTGAAAACGGACAGGTCTTTCAAGTCCGGTATCCCGGAAGTATTAAAACCAGAAATATCAATTACGCTCTTAATGGTTGGTGCAATATAATACAGGACCCTGGTTTTCCAGGTTGTTACAATGCTCATTATTATTATAACAATGATGGCACAATCAATGGTATTTCGTCATGGGCTGGATGGGACGGTTTTAGCTATGACAGCAATGGAAGGTTGACCGGTTGGCATTATAGCCCAATGACCGGTAGTTCTATTAGTGAAAACTACCAGTATGACGCAGCAGGCAATATACTGACAAAAGGGAACAGGACGTTCACTTACAACAGCGCGAACCAGATAACCAATGTGGGGTTTAGCTATGACAACAACGGAAACCTGACCCGTGACGGGACTTACAATTATACATATGATGTGGAAGACAGGCTGACTCAGGTAAAAAGAGTATCCGACAACAGTGTGGTTGCTACTTATACATATAATTTCAACGGCTTGAGGAAGAGTAAAACTGTTAACGGGCAGACCACAAACTACAGTTGGGATGAGGCCGGAAACCTGGTACGTGAAAGCGATATGAACGGAAATACCCTGGCAAGCTATTATTATGATGCCAGCGGTAATTTAGTTGGTATGAAGAAAAACAACCAGACGTACATATATCATAATAATTTACGTGGTGACATTGTTTCAATTACGGATTATAATGGAAATATACAGGCACAATACAGCTATGACCCATGGGGAACCCAGCTTTCCTCTTCCGGCACACTTGCACAGCCCTTTAGATATGCCGGATATTATTATGACGACGAGACGGGTTTGTATTATTTAAAGAATAGGTACTACAGTCCAGCTCTTGGCAGATTCCTCACCAAAGATGGCTACGAATACATAGATCATAAGGATGGACAGACTCTTAATTTATATGCGTATTGCGGTAATAATCCGGTAAGCAATGTAGACCCAGACGGTCAGATTTTCTTTCTGTTGCTAGCGCCTGCCGCCCCTTATATTGCCGCAGGAGTATACGGGCTTGGTGTTGCTATATGTGGAGCTATAGCTATTAAGCATGCTACTGAAATAGGCACGGTTAAATATGCAAAAGTCAAAGAGGAACCAGATGGAAATTATGACAAAGAATATGATAAAAATGACAAAGAAAAAAAAGGTACGGATAAAGCTAGAGAAAAAAAAGACATAAAAGACACACTTGGCAAGGACAGAGCGGCAAGAGAAAAGTTATCAAAAGATTTGCATAAAGCAAAAGATGGTGGCAGAAATGACGCAAATAAAACATATAAGCAACTTAAAAATGGCGACTGGTGGTAATGATGCATAAAAAGGAGTATTGACATGAGTGAAAATCTCTATTCGCTTGGCGAGAAATATTATATAGAGCGCAATTATAAAAAAGCATACGAGCTTTTCAAAAGTTCATATGAAAAAGGTGAAGATGTATATGATTCATTAAATTATATGGGGTGCTGTCAGTTGAATTTAGGGAATTACGCTGACGCTATTAAGTTGTTTGATAAAGTAATTGAAAATAATGCCACATGGGAAAGGCCTATATTTAACAAAGGAAGAGTATATTTAAAGCTTAAAAATTATTCTGAAGCATTAGCACATTTTAATAGGGCAATGATGATCAATCCTGAGAATGAGGATGTTTACTTCTATCTTGGGCGATTCTATGAAGAAACTAATGAATACGGTAAGGCAGAACAATTTTATAAAAAGTCTCTAGAAATATGTGATAACCAGCCTGAAGCACATTTAAATTTAGGATTAGTTTATTATCATATGGGAAAACTTGATAGTGCATTGCTGAAGTTTGATAAAATAGTACAAGAATATAATAATATATCAAACGAAAAACAAATACTTGTTGATGCACTAAAAGATAAAGGTTTGGTATTAACTAAATCAGAAAGGTTTACAGATGCCCTGAATGCTTACAGTAAAGCCCATGAACATTCTCCAGATGATTTAGAAGCAATACATGGCTTGGCACATATTTATTACAAACTTGGTGACTTCAATAGTTCAATGCATTGGGTTGAAAAAGTTCTAGAGAAAAATCCTGATTATACATTATCAAATAAGCTAAAAAAAGCTCTATTAAGTAAAATTAAGAAAAAATAAAAATAGACACGGAAGATAAAGGGATAAAGGGGTCAGGCTTGAATAATTCACTAATCAGCATAACTCCTGGCTACTTAGTAGCGAAGAATCTTTCTGTAAAAATCGGACAGTCCATAAGTACAAGGCTCGGAGCAAAACTCCAGCCTTTTTTCTTGGTTTTAGTTTATTGGTTCTTCTACCGGGATCGTGACTGCGCTTGGGCGAAACGCTGCAAGGCCATTGCCAGACGTGCAAATATAGCCATATTGCATTGACAGCATAATTGCGACTGGCTCGGCCTTACCGGTTTGCCCTCACGCGAAGGGGATGCTGGGGCGTCCAAATAAATTCTGTGCTCCAAAAGGAATACCGGTTATGCCTGATGATCTTTGCAATCCGAATGCGGCATCCAACGGCTACATGGGCAGTAACTTGCTGCATTCCGGAATTTAGCTTCCATGCAGACGTCCACGGCTTCTGAGTTTCTTTCTAAAAAAGTTCCTGCTGAAAACTTTCAGATAATGTATTTTTAATAAATTGGCTTATTCTAACAATGTTGAAAAATGTAGAAATATACAAGAAAATTATTGCCAATATATGAAGGTTTCCCCAATATTAATGTAGAAATAGCAAAAGAATGTCAACCATTAAATAATATTCTTTGTATTTTCTGGGGGAGGCACTTTTTATGTCAATCTATAAAGTCAAGAAGGTAATTGTATGCATACTTACAATGCTGTTGCTCTTGTCAAGCATCAGCTTTCCTAATTATTCGAATGCTGCTGAAGCAATTCCAGAGGTAAATGGACAAGCTGCAGTACAAACGGATGGAACCAATCTCCCAATTCTAAATAATGCTGAAAACTCTACGGCAATTTCAGATGAAAATACCACAGATGATATAGCTTCAAAATCTAAGGCACATGATATTGACGAAGTTTACCCTCTAATGAATATATCCGGCAAGTCCAATCAAGCTGATCCCCAGAGTGATGGGGTATATGTCAGGCATGTAGCGCATATGCCTGAATTTGAAAATATAGTTAAGCCTTTTGCGCCTCCACCTGATAGGCTTCCAAGTATTCCAGAGGATACTAATAAAAATGAAAATTTACCAACAGTAACGGACTCTGTCTATAACAATGGAGACTCTTTAATAGTATCTCCAGAAGACATCAGTGTGGCTGAAGATGTTTACGGCATAGATGATTTATCACTTGAAATCGACACCCAAAAAACATCATTAACGAACAGTAAAGTGGCCAATCCGTTTTCCATCAAAAATAAAAAAGGTTAATACACAGCAGCCTTTACGCCTCAGGCGGAAGAAGGATTCTTAAACTTTTCTTATAATGATGCAAGCCTGGTAATCAAACCTTTAAGCACCCAATCAGTTGCAGGAAGTGTTTATGAGAATACCATCACATACGAAAACATTTATCCGGATACGGATATCAAGTATACGTTGGAAAGAAACCGGCTCAAAGAGGATATAATCGTCCAGAAATATACCGGGATGAATGAATTTAACTTTCAATTAAACATAAGTAATACCATTTACGATAAAAAATCTAATGGGGAAATTTATTTTTTGGATCCAGTCTCATCAGAAACACTTTTTATCATGGCTAAGCCTTTTGCCATTGACAAGGATGGCAACCGTTGTGATTTAGTTAAATTGACCTGATAAAAACGGTTTTCATGAAGCGACTTGCTTCTGAATCATAGATTTATTGATCTTTGACACCTGAATATGTGAGATAACGAGCCCTTTTTACCCCTTTAGTCCATCATCTTGGCTGCTTGCCTCAGATTATGGGCAAGAATACCTAAGCCGGTCCACGTTTGTGTTTTCCGGTAACCACTCAGCATACTGCAGTTTAATCCGAACCGACGTTTTAGGCAACTAATGCGGCCTTCGATACCTGATCGCCAACGTTTAAGCCGCCGGAAGGTTGGAGTGTTTTCAAACGCAGCTCGCTCTTTGGATTTTCTACCGACCTTGGGGATGCAAACATGCTTAACGCCAGCTTCGTAGGCCAGCGTCTCATTGCCGGAATCGTAGTATCCTCGGTCAAGTGTCATCTCGGATGGAGCTTTGCCGAATAAATCAATATGTTTTTGCAGAGCATCCTTCACAAGAACTTTATCGCAAGGATTGCCTTTGTACACCTGGTAACCTGTTATGATCCCGCCTTCAATCTCTTGAATCTGAAGCTTGTACCCGAATTCCACACATTTTCCAAGCTTCCCTTTGACAATGGGGCGGGCGTCAGGATCTTTGAGACTAATAAGCCGGTCTGCAAGTTTAGTATTCCCGTTATTGACGGCTTCGCTTTGCTCAATGATCTTTCGAACCTTTTTGGCGGTATCCAGCAAGTTACCACGGAGCTTTCGGTCGTTCTCGGATTCAGGAATCAGTTTCTTGGACAAGTGTTCTGTCTGAGCGAGAACTTTCCGGGCTTCCTCCGCCATCTGACCGGTGATTTTCCGTACTTCTGTGCGGGCATCGTCGGTTCTGCGGCGGAGTACCTTGTTGATGGACAATAAGTGGTCTTTCATCTTACGGATCGATGTCGTGCTTTGTCGGGAAGCCTTCCCACAGGCTTGTTTTATGCGGGTGACTGCTTTTGTTAGCTTTTTTACGCCTTCGTAAAGCAGGCCCGCATCCGTAGGGTGGACGATATTGGCCTCCACTACCGTTGAATCAACCCGAGTTTTGCGGCCTTTCAGAAGTTTCTTCTGCACCAGGGACTTCAGTAGCTTTTGATTCATTTCCTCAATGACTTCTTCGCCGTATTTGGTGGTGATTTTCATTAAAGCGGTAGGATCCGGCACTTTCTGTTCAATCGGTATGCGGCAAAAAAACCGATACATGAGGTTATGAGTAACTTCAGGGGTTAGATCTTCATAGCTGAGTCCGGCATAATGCTTGAGAAACATCATTCGGGTGTATACCCGAACCGGCACGGATGGGCGTCCACGCTGGGTATTAAAGCGGTCAACAATAGGGTATTCGTAAGATTCGTCCTGCAGGAGTTTATCAATTTTCTCAAGTTCGGGAGTAAGCCTGTATGCGGCTTCTGGTATAAGCACTTGTGCTATGGTTGGTTGATTCCAT
>JAEZCO010000119.1 GCA_023433505.1 Bacillota bacterium
GGAACTGGATGACCTATATTTAAATCAACCGGTTGAAATAGTCATCAAATATTAGGCGTAGATTAAGATCAAGGGAGAGTTTTTATGCATATCGAAAATGAGTACTACCGTGTTGAAGTGGATGCGAAGAATGGAGTCATAACCTCGTTGTACGTGAAGCAGTATGGATTTGATCTGATTGGGGAGAGCAGACTGGCTTCAAATTTCAGGCTGTGTGCTCCGAGGGAAGATTATCTGTGCAATTATATCGATGGTGCGGCACAATCGGCCGGCTCGGTAAAAATGGAGGAGAGCCGCATAACGATTTTGTTTCCCGAGATGACTTCCGAGCTTGGTAAGCTGGATATCGAGCTGGAATACGCCATAACCCTTAAAGAGGATTATGTTTCGTTCAGCGCCAGACTGGTTAATAACAGCCTGCTCAAGATCTCGGAATTTTGGTACCCGAGAATTGGTGGTATGACGGAATTCTGTGCGGGCAAGGAGGCAAAACTGTTTATCCCGGGGTACCAGACCATCAATGAATATACCCTGTTCAATAACTTTGCCGGAAGGAAAGGCCTGGGTGCCGAGGCTCCGGAATGCACTACCGATTATCCCGGAAAGATGATGCCCTGGTGGGACCTGTACGACGAAAAATCCGACTGTGGGCTTTACCTGGGCTACCATGACGAGATTTTCCGGTATAGCTCCTGGCACACCTATTTGTGGCCTAACACCACCAGGCACAATGGCACATGGCCGACACCGGAGGAAGCAGGCTCGCCGGTGGGCGTAGTTTTCTCCCATGTACGGTATCCGTATATCGCTTGCGGGGAGAGCTTTGAATCAGGGGAATTCATCCTCAGAGCCCATAAGGGAGACTGGCATAAGGGCTCCCTGTTTTACAGAAAGTGGTTTATGGAGAAATTCCCCTTCGACAAGACGGCAAGCTGGCTGAGAAAAGAGAGCGCCTGGTTCACATCCATCATATACCAACCGGAAGACAGGGTTGTTACAGACTACGAAGGCTATGCTAAATGGTGCGAGGATGCCAGAGAATACGGTATCAACTGCTGTGAGCTTCTTGGATGGGATAAGGGTGGGATTGAACGGGATTACCCCAGATATGTACCGGAGGAAAAGTTTGGTGGGAGGGAAGCCTTCCGCAGTTTGATGAAAAAAATAGACGGGATGGGCAGCAAGTGTCTGGCGTTTGTCAACTACAACATCCTGGATGGAAGCACGAAGTGGTTCGAAGAGGAGCTATGCCAATACAGGCACAGGGATGAATTCGGCCAGACTCCCAACTGGATGGCCTGGGGGGAAAGCACCCTGCTTGCCAGGAAGAATATAAGCGTCCGGCGGCACCTCCTGGCCTCCGTCCTTCCTCAAATGGAGGAGATACTGGAGAAGCAGTTTCTGAAGCTGGTGGAAGACGGCGCGCACGGCTTGCAGATCGACAAGCTCTGCGTAGGCTCCACTCTGGATTTTAACCCCCTCAATACTGAAAAGCCAGATGTCGTAATGTGCGAAGGTCTGGTCAGAGCCATAGAACGGCTGCTGGAAAAATGCAGGAAGATCGATCCTTCTTTCTGTATTGCGGCCGAGGCGGTACAGGACAGGCTGATCCCCTATATCGATGTGTACTATAGAAACTCCAACGCGCACCATATTTCTCCGCTGCGCTATGTATTCCCCGAATGGACGGCTTGCCAGCATGTATGCACGGCTCATGACTATATCGGAATCAACGGCGCCGTCTTAACCGGTTCGGTCATCTGCGTGGAGCCGGAAACATACAGCGCTTCGGTGAAAAATCCACTATGGGTCAGGACAGCCGAATATATCAGGGAAGTGGAGCGCATCCGGAAAGAACTGTTGGATATCATTTTCCTTGGCAATTACTACGATAACCTGGACGCTGTCATTACGGAAGAGAAAAAGGAAAGCAAGGAGCCTGCAACTGGAAAGAAGGAGCTGACAGTAGGCGGCGAAGTTATGATTCCGGGCGGCGGAGGAGTTGCTGCTGCCGTCAGTACGGTTAACTCGCTTCATTTTAAGGTGCATGGAAACCGGGAAACTGGAAAACGGGCCATTGCTGTAATGAATCCGACTGAAGCGGAGATCCGATACACCTGGAAGTTTATGCACCGGGATGTTACAAAGGCCAGACTGTATGAGCCGTTCAAGCCGGTACGTGTTATTGGGCAAGGCGAGCTGCTGGTAGTAAAGGGTGAAGGCTTGCAGATTATTGTTGAAGAAGATACTTAATATGAAACATTTTTACATCATAAAAGGAGAGATTCTATTTAACTGACCTCTTGGATAAGATATAAAATTATATCGGAGGAAATGGTATAACCTGTATTTATATGTAACTGATGTGATGCTGCCACAAATGAGCATTCCACGATCTAGTAAAAGTGCTGAGTAGAGCGGCGAAAACAATTCTTTGTTACGCCGCTTTATAATTGTAATTCTTTGCAAAAATGAATATATTGATTCTGAAAAGAAGAAATGATAGCATATTTATCGGGAGGAGGCGAAGAAAAATAGAGTACAACAAAAAGGTTTTAGATGTTTTTATGCGGCAGAAAAGCGCTGTAGCCGCAGTAACGCGGTTTACCAAAGAGTTTATGGACATATATCGGGCCGAGGGACGGAAGGAGAAGGACCTCCTGGAGGAATGCATCCGGCAAATGTTCCACAGATATTATTATTCGCCGCTGGTGCCTGATATACCGTTGTCCCCCCAAACATCATTAACACGTTAATGGAAAGGGAGCTGGCAAAGGGTTTTGTTGCGCTGCCCATACTGATACCTATATTTAAAAAGAAAGAAATTAAAGATATCCACATGCAAATCACCTGTTTCCGTATAGATGAGCACACTTTTATCAAGGATATGGAAACCTTCTTACGCCCATCGGGTATTACATGCAGCTGATCCAGCCAATTTACGATGATGTGTTCGATCTGGAAGAGGAGACCGACAGGCTGCTGGAACATATCGATGATATCCTGGAAGCACGGTTTAGCCTTTACCAACCTGCCAGTTCCTATGACCTGACCTCGCTGGGCGAAGCTTTGCTGGAAAACGGGAGAAAGCCGGAAAGAAAGCAAGTATTGGATAAGGATGCTGATGACGGGGAACTCCTGGCCATGGTGGAAAACGCCGAGGATTACTGGGATGAAGATCTGTATGATGATGAGTACGACGACGAAGATGACGAGTACGACGATGAAGAAGATGATGAGTATGACGACGAAGACGATGAATACGACGAATCGGAAGAGGACGAATGGGAAGATGCCGGCAGGAATACGGTATCCGCCGGGATAAAAGAGCTTAAACCGGGCGGCAGCATCTACAGCTTCAAAGTAAAGCCACTGTGCAAAAAGCGGGCGGCTAAGGTCATCAAGCTAAAAGGTATACAGACGCTGGATGACCTGTCAGATGCGGTCCAGTCGGAATTCGACCTGGAATGGGACCATCTGTATTCCTTTTTCATGAGCAACAAAGCTTGGAATCGCAAAGCGGAATATTCCCATCCCCGATCCGATGGGAGGCCTGCTGATGCGGCAAGGATAGGCCGGCTGGGTCTTAAGCCGAAGCAGAAGTTCCTGTACCTTTTCGATTATGGCGATGAGTTGAAATTTGAAGTGGAAGTGGAGGATATTAGTTGACTGGAAAACCAGCAATTGAGAGCCGTTATACATTCTTTCCTTGACGAAGGGCAATCTATTTAATAAAATCAGTATAAGCTGAATGCGAGAGCATCGATGACAGCAAATTTAAACAGATAATTCCCTTCAGGAGGAGATTGCCCGTGAACTGGCTGGATAAACTGGAAAAGAGATTCAGACGCTTTGGCATCAGGGGTCTGATGAATTATATCATAGGCCTCAATGCCATCGTATTCTTTATGATGCAGGTTGCGCCTTCATTTGTATACAATCTGGCGCTGATTCCTGAGTATGTGCTGCAAGGACAGGTATGGAGGCTTGTGACATACATCTTTATACCGCCTTCCACTTCTGCCATCTTCCTTATTTTTGTCCTGTATTTTTACTATATGATCGGCAGCAGCCTGGAGAATGAATGGGGGACATTCAAATTTAATGTATATTATCTTCTGGGCATGATCGGCACCACCATAGCAGTATTTTTAACCGGCGGAATGGCCACGGCGGTATACTTGAACCTGTCTCTATTCCTGGCCTTTGCCTATATTTTTCCCAACTATCAAATCCTGTTGTTCTTTTTCTTTCCCATCAAGGTAAAATACCTGGCGTACCTGGACGCGGCCTTTATCATTTACTCCATATTCACGGACAATCTGGCCGGCAAGGTGGCCGCCGTGGTATCCATCTTGAACTTCCTCGTATTTTTCGGCAAGGATATTTTTATCAGCCTCAAGAGGGGCAGAAAGAATTACCAGCGCAAGAGGGGTTATGTTGTCCAGTTCCCAAAGGATTATACGGTGCATAAATGCGAGATATGCGGCAGGTCGGAAAAGGATGGCAAGGACCTGGAATTCAGGTATTGCGTAGATTGCGAAGGCGATCACGAATACTGCATGGACCACTTGTATTCCCATGAGCATATCAAGGGAAATCTCCTTCGGTGAAACAATTAAAGAATTATGGCGGATTTCTCTAAAAAGACTTGACGGATGAAACCCGCTGTTTTATACTGGTTATATAGTCAGTCAAAGAAAGAATGTGATCAATATGCCGCGCAGCAAGGAGCAAAACAATGATCTTCGTGATGAACGCCGTAAGCAATTACTAAAGGCGGCGCTCAAAGTTTTTGCATGCCGGGGTTATGCAGCAACAAAAATCAGCGATATTGCGATAGAGGCCGGATTCAGCCATGGTCTAATTCATTATTATTTCGAATCCAAAGAGGAAATTTACATTGTGGTCGTGCAGCAGACAGCGCAATTATCACACGAAGCCATAGACCGCTTCCGGCATATGCAGGGTTCCCCGCTCGAAATTATCCGCATCTTCATAGACCGGAATTTAAACTATCTGGATGCGGAAGAGAATGCGCTGCGATGGCTGATTATGATCCAGGTAGCAATTTCGGACTCAGTGCCGTCGGA
Source organism: Bacillota bacterium (assembly GCA_023433505.1). Classification (GTDB taxonomy): domain Bacteria; phylum Bacillota; class Clostridia; order Acetivibrionales; family DTU013; genus MnB-11. The sequence continues at coordinate 5,094 of JAEZCO010000119.1, forward strand.
GACAAAGGCACTGCTGCAGTCCAACTTTTACCCCATGGAGATGATCCAAAAGCTAATCGCCGAAGGCCAGAAAATCGGAGAGATTGTTGAAGGAAACCCTGAGAGGCTGGCAACGACTTTTTGGTCACTGATACAAGGGCTGATTTTGTTCCGGTATTATGCTGTGGGGAAACTACCCATGCCGGATGTGGAAATGGTCCTTCGGTTGTTTAAAAAATAATAATATTTTGCTATATTTTTGGTTATATAACCAATCAAAAAAAGGAGACGCCCCATGAGTTCCACTTTCTTTTTAATTATGTCAGCAATGGTCCAGGCCATTGCAACAGCATTGATCAAGTTGTCCGGCGATTATAAAAAAACCAACAAAAAACGGTTTTTTGCTATGTTTGCAGGCGCGATGCTGCTATACGGCGGAGGCTTTGTGTTCTATGCGCTGGGTTTGTCCGGATTGAACCTATCCATAGCACAGCCGGTGTTTTCAAGTTCTATGTTTTTGGTGACGGCATTAATCTCCACATTTTTCTTCAAGGATAAATTAAGACTCCAGCAAATTGTAGGACTGGTGGTCATATCTGCGGGAATTGTGACTGTAATAAACTAGGGAGGACATAATTGATGAAACTTAAAGCTATTTTACCGGTCATCATAGCCGCCTCCATCCAGGCGTGCGGCGCTGCGGTACTGAAATCGGCGGCATCTGAAAAGAATATACTTCTCATTGTCATAGCGATGGCGATTTTTGGCGGCGGATTTTCTCTATACTATCGAGGCCTGTCACAGTTAAAATTGTTCGTGGCACAGCCCCTTTTTTCTTCCACAATGTTCTTGTCCGCGACGCTTATTTCCATCCTGTATTTTAAGGATTCGGTTACGGTTCACCAAATTTCGGGCATTATTGGTATCATTGGCGGAATGGTCATAATGGGAACTGAAAATCAGGATCAGCTTGCTGCCGGCAGCAAGGGGGCGGTTCCTTCTGTTTCTGAAGCAGTGCAGCCTGTATCGGAATAAAGGCGGAAAAAGGACTTTCGGTGAAACAATTAAAGCCTCGGTTACCCGAGGCTGTTGCAAAGAGGTTATATAAAAAGGAGGAACTCTTTATGAAAAAGTTCATGCTTTTATAGTACACGCCAAATGTTATAAAACAATAAAGAAGCTGTGAACAATTTGTTAAATCTTCAACCTTGCCCAAATGTTGATTTGTGCAAGCATAAAAAAACTTCTCAATCTGTTAATTATTGAGAAGCCTTGTCTTGAAAATATTTTTATGCCCTGCATACAAACTTGAATTTTGGGGTGTCGCACAGTCTTTCAAGTGCAGGCGCTTTTTTATCGTAAGTTACGTTCATGAGGGTATAGCCCTGTGCTATCAAGCCTTCCCAGTAATGCTTCACTTCGCCCTTATTTTTATTCATCAGCTTGATAAACTTGCCCAAATCCTTCTGGTCGTCCACTTTATTTCCTGCCGTAGCTAATAATTCACGATAGAGGGATTTTTCGAAAGGCACACTGAGTGTCCCGGCCTCCAGGCCTTTTTGGGTCTCTGAAAAATCCTTGACAGCGATTACAAACTGATTTTCCTGTTTCTTTGCTTTTCCAAATCCGAACACGGTTATCGTCTCCTCACCAAGTAGTTTTATATCAAAACTATAGCAGAAATCGCCGGACTAATTATGAATAAACTGTGAACAATAGGCCTCAAAGGCCAAAGTTTGTATGCATTGCTAAAAATGCAGGCGATTTTTGTATATATTGCCCTTCTATAGGAATGCGGATTCCCTGTAAATTTTTCTATTAAATTGCTATATTGCAGCAAACGTGATATGATAAACATGTAATATTGTTTTTTCAACTGCCTGATTCCGGTATCGACGGATAAAATTTGGATTTATTGAGCAGGAAACTCAATTATTTATGGGTTCCAGGCTCTTTTTATTTGAGTCCTTCGGTCGGAGTGGAATCTGCTATGCCGAATAGGTATAAACGGATATGAAACAATGGAAAATAAGAAGTATAATATTATGGAGGTGTGAAGTATTAAAAAAGTTGAACTGCCAATGAACGAAGAAATAAGAGACCGGGAAGTTCGTGTGATTGATACCGACGGTACAATGCTGGGTGTAATGCCTAGCAAGGATGCCCAAAAGCTTGCATTCGCAAAGAATCTGGATCTGGTCAAAATAGTGCCCAATGCGGCTCCGCCGGTATGTAAAATCATGGACTATGGGAAAAGTGTATTCGAGCAGACCAAAAAAGAAAAGGAAATCAAAAAAAATCAGAAGATTGTTGCTTTGAAGGAAGTAAGACTCTCTGCAAAAATTGAAGAGCATGACTTTGAGTTCAAGGTCAAGAATGCATATAAGTTTTTGCAAGAAGGCGACAAGGTAAAGGCAACGATCCGGTTCAGAGGCAGGGAAATGCGTTATACCTCAGCCGGTCAGGAAGTGCTGGAAAAGTTCACCGAGGCGGTAAAAGATGTAGGTGTGGTGGAAAAACAGCCCAGGCTTGAAGGCAAAAGTATGATCATGATACTGAATCCCAAAAAACAGTCATAAAACAGCAGGATATAAAGGCAGGCATGATTCAAAGGTTCTTACTCAAGATCGGGTATTAGTTAAATAAAAACAAGTACAGGCGGATGCATCATTTTATTGCATCCGCCTGTATTAATTGTGGTAGGTTGAAATTATCAAGCTTGGATTGAAACGCAATA
>JAEZCO010000121.1 GCA_023433505.1 Bacillota bacterium
CTATAGATCCCCGCAATATAACAGCCTCTGAAATAAGCGCAGACCTGTCCTCCGCATTCCGGGCCGCCTATTATTTCGTCGGCGCTCTTCTTGCCAAGAGGAAGAAGGTTTCCATCGGCTATCCCGGCGGCGACAACTTTGTGTCCCGTCCCATCGACCAGCATGTTAAAGGCCTTAAAGCTCTCGGGGCCAGCATAACCTACCATGAAGATTATTATACCGTTGAAGCGGATTCCCTTACAGGTACGGAGATATTCTTTGACATTATCACCGGAGGAGCCACCATTAATGTAATGCTGGCAGCTGTCCTGGCCAAGGGAAAAACCACCCTGTACAATGCCGCAAAGGACCCCGAAGTTGTTGATACCGCTGTTCTTTTGAATAAAATGGGCGCCAGGATTTACGGTGCGGGTACGGAAACCATCCGTATCCATGGAGTCCCACAACTGGGCGGCTGCGATCACAATGCCGCTCCCGACAGGCTTATTGCCGGAGCCTATTTCATGGCTGCCGGTATCACGGGCGGTGAAATAACCCTGGAAGATACTATTCCCGAGCATCTTGGCGCCTGCATCGACAAACTGACGGAGATTGGCCTGCGGTTTGATGTCAATGACAGCAGTATCCGGATTTCCTCGGGAAAAAGAATCAAGGCAACAAGAATCAGGACCGGCAAGTTCCCCATGTTTGAAAGCGATTTTCAACAGCCTGCCACCGTGCTTTTATTAAAAGCCCATGGCAAAAGCGTCATTTCCGACAAGATCTATCCCAAACGCTTCAATCACTGCGAGCAGCTGAATAGAATGGGAGCGGACATCACCGTTAAAAACGGCATCGCGAGAATTAACAGCTACCGGCGTCTTACCGGCACATGGGTTCATGCCGGCGACATCAGGGCAGGGACTAGCCTGGTACTGGCGGGGTTGATGGCGGAAGGCACCACACGTATTGCCGGAGTCGAACACATTGAGCGCGGTTACGAGGATATCGTAAGAGATTTTAGCCGGCTAGGCGCCGAAATACGTATGTGCACCGGCGATGCTGCCGAAGAAGCTTCCGATGCTTTAGGCTATGCGAAATAGGGCTATGCTTTTCTTTGGATGAGTGATTAATCTGTGTAACTATAGATGTAGCAATGTGCAAGGGTGATTGTCCAACGTCCTGGAATTATCTTTCATACCCCAGCAAATAAAGAGGGCGACCAATGGTCGCCCCTACATTTTGATTAATCTTTGAATGTATTATATTAATTCTTGACTGTGTTGACTGTATGGCGCAGCTTCAATATCCATCCTGCACTTATGAATTTTCTACTTTTCCTCTGTAAAGGTCAGCTTCATATCGATCTTTTTGCCGTTCCTGACTACAGTCACACTCACAGTGTCCCCTGCTTTGTATGACTTCTTTACGTTATCCAGATCCTTCATTGTGGCAACGGTTTTACCGGCTATGCTTACCAATACGTCTTCCGCTTTGATTCCTGCCTTTTCGGCTCCGCCCCCTGCTATAATGCTGCTGATATAAATTCCGACTGGAAGATTATATTGTTCCGCAATTGCTTCGGTGACCTCCACGTATCCGGAAATCCCTATTAAGGGTCTTCCTTTGACATAGCCATAAGATATCAATTGATTGACTATCGGCTTCGCGTCATTCACCGGTATTGCAAATCCAAGGCCTTCTACGCCGCTCACCGAGATTTTAATTGTATTGATCCCTACTACCTGTCCTTGGGCATTGACAAGGGCTCCTCCGCTGTTGCCGGGATTTATGGCTGCATCCGTTTGAATAAGGTTAAGCGTCTTGTCCCCGGTGTCCACCGTACGGTTCAAGGCACTGATAACGCCTACGGTAACAGAGCCTGCAAATTCCATCCCCAGCGGGTTGCCGATAGCAACTGCCAGCTCTCCGACTTCAAGCTTTGAGGAATCACCAAGCGTAGCAACCGGTAAATTTTTAAGGTCTATTTTAATCACAGCAAGGTCGCTTTTGCTGTCGCCGCCGATAAATTTGGCTTCCGCCTGTCTTGAATCCGGCAGGAATACTTCAAGGATTGTATTTGCGTTTCCGCCCGATTTAGGATCGGCATATTCCACCACATGGTAATTGGTCATAATGTATCCGTCACTGTTGATGATAATGCCCGAGCCTTCTGACTGCTGACTGCCTGAGCTGCCGAAATACCGGGACTGGCGGGTGCTGACCGTCATACGTATACCGACAATGGCCGGTCCGACTTTTTTAGCGATATCGGTGACGGACGAAGTTTGTGACAAAGCGGTTTGAAGAAGATTGCTGCCTGCATTGCCGTTTCCAAGGGCTGTTGCTGTAACCGTGCTGTTATTGGCTGTTGCCGCACTGACCTTCTCCAGCTCGTTTGAGAATTTCGTATAGAGGGCCCCGCCTACAACCGCACTGGTTATCAGTGAAGTTACCAGAATCAGAGCAAGGTATACAAAAAATCTGTTTTTCTTTCTGGGTTTTGCTATATTTTCATAGTAGTTATTAAAATTATTAAAATCCCCGTTCATGAATCATACCTCCCAACATTGATTTTATGATTGATTGATCACTTATTTTTATAATACCCAAATATTGTGAAGTAATAATGTAGAAATTTTTAATTTATTGTTAACAATTATTGAACAAAGCTTGACCTGCAGCACCAAAGCTATAGGTCAAGTTCGTCCGGAACATCGCTGCCCGACACCTGCCATTCCTCGGTTTGCCCGTCGAAATCGGAGATTCTGTCCAGCGGCAGCTTTATGTACTTGCCAAATCCCCTTGCCGCTACCTCGCCGTTTTTGAGAAGGATTTCACCTGTGCCTTCAAACAGTCTGCCGGTATCCCTGGTAATCCTTCCAACCACCTTTATTTCCTCATTCAGCGGGATTGGCTTCAAATACCTGGTGGTAAGCTCCGCCGTCACGCCCCAGGCATTTTCATGATGAACCAATATAGCCCTTCCGATGGTTTCGTCAAGGATGGCTCCCGCAATTCCCCCGTGCAATCTTCCAGGGTAGCCCTGATGTCCGTCGCCGGGAGTAAATAAAGCTGCCAGATCTCCGTTTTCCAGCTCAAAAAAAGACGCTTTCAAGCCAATATCGTTTTTCAATCCACAGGTAAAGCACATCCTGCTGTTATGCTGTTTCTTTATAACCTTGTATTTCATTGCTGCTGCACCCTTTGCTAAAAAATATGCCGGAAAACTTACACATAAATCATTTTACCAGTCATTCCTTCATCAATGGTCAGGTTTGACCCAGACTATATTATATCAAACATACGGTTTACATGCCATTCCGATTAAAAGGCATCCCATGCTTTTCGCTGCCGTCTCCTTTTTTTACCTTTAAAATGGTATAGAATACCTTGCTTTTATGCCCCTGTTGTATTAAAATTCAAATATGGCATTACACAGTTGGTAATGCTAAAGTGATGGCGCTTTTACCGAAGTAATGACACTTCGCATAATCTCGTTTTTTTATATTCATGCAAGGCAGCATGTATTGAAAAAACGTCATAATACAATGATGTATTTTCCAATATAGTTGTCGGAAGGAGAATATAATAATGAGTTCAATGAATGTACTGTTTCTAATGTTGGGAGCAGTAATGATTTTGGCAATGCACGCAGGGTTTGCGTTTCTGGAGGCGGGGACTGTCAGCAAGAAGCATCAGGTAAATGCTTTTAACAAAATTATTTTTGATTGGTCAACAACTACGATTGTTTATTTTTTAATCGGTTTTCCACTGTCTTATGGGATCGTTCTATACACAAATTCATCTTTATTCGGTGAAAACAGCGGTTTTCAACTGGTTCGTTTTTTCTTTCTCCTGGGCTTTGCAGCCTGTATACCCGCCATCATTTCCGGCGGTGTTGTGGGCAGGATGAAGTTTTTTGCCCAATCCATTGCGGCCATTATTCTCGGGGCCCTGGTTTACCCCTTCTTTGAAGGTCTCGTTTGGGGCAGGATTTCCTTCATGGGTCAGGCAGGCTCCTTTTTTCAGCACCTTTTCGGCACGCCCTTTCACGATTTCGCAGGTTCGGTGGTGGTACATTCCATCGGCGGATGGATTGCCCTGCCGGCCATCCTTTTGCTGGGGCCCAGGACCGGCCGCTACGAAGGACAGGTGGATACCCGGCCCAGCAATATACCCTTCCTGTCGCTGGGAAGCTGGATTTTAATCGTGGGTTGGTTCGGCTTTAATGTGATGAGTTCACAAAATATCGAAAATATTTCCGGCCTTGTCGTCATCAATTCACTGATGGCGATGGTGGGCGGTACGATTACCGGCTTGCTTTTCTCCAAAAACGACGCAGGCTTTACTCACAACGGGGCATTGGCAGGACTTATCGCTATTTGCGCCGGTTCGGACGTGGTACACCCCTTTGCAGCGCTTGCAATCGGGGCTATAGCCGGTATAATATTTATAAAGCTGTACGCATTTGAGACAGAAAAGCTTAAAATCGATGATGTCTTGGGCGTATGGCCTCTGCATGGGATCAATGGCACCTGGGGCGGTATTGCCGCAGGGATTTTCGGTCATAGGTTTCTGGGCGGAGTTTCGGACCTGAGTTTTTTCGCTCAGCTTTCCGGCTCGCTTTTAGCTGTCGTTTATGCCGCAGCCGCAGGCTTTATCGTTTACAAGGTTATTGACAAGGTCTATGGATTGAGGGTCTCGGTCCATGAGGAGCTGCAGGGCGCAGACTTGACATTTCACCGTATTGAAGCCAACCCGGAACAAAGCTTGTAAAACCAAATTGGTATCATCAATAAATTTAAGGGGGTTTTAGTTATGAAAATGGTAGTAGCCGTCGTAAGGCCTGAAGCTGTTCAGGATGTGAAAGATGCTCTGTTCAAGGCGGAGATCCACAAGATGACCGTCAGCCATGTGAAAGGCTGCGGACAGCAGAAAGGATACACCGAGAGCTATCGGGGCAATATTTTGCAGGTAAATCTGTTAAACAAGGTCCGCTTTGAAATCGTCGTAAACGACAACTTTGTCAAACCAACCATTGATGCAATTTTCAGCGCGGCAAGGACCGGCAATATCGGCGACGGGAAAATATTCGTGCTCCCCGTCGAACAGTGCTACCGCATCAGAACGGGCGAAGAAGGCAGCGATGCCATAGGCTAGAATCCTTCCCATCACCCGGAAGAGCAAGCATTTCAAAAAGCAGAAGTCAAAAAGAGCCGGAGTTTGATCCACGGCTCTTTTTGACTTCATAAACTGTTTTTCCTATTTGCACCCATTCCTATAACAGCTCAAGCTCCGATTCCGCCAACCACTTGCCTGTGCGGATAATCTTTTCTTTAAAAATCAACTTCTTCTTTTTCCATACTGCCAGACGGGCAATATTTTAAGAATATAGTAGAATATATAGCCCAAAATCCCTCCCGCCGTATTGAGGATTAAATCATCAATGTCCGCAGCACCTGCTCCGGTAATATATTGGGCAATCTCAATGGCCAAGGACGCCGCAAAGGAAACCAAAAGTATTTTTATAAAACCGGATAGCTTCCTCCAGACCAGGGGTACGAGGAAACCCATAGGCACAAACGCAAGAATGTTTCCCAGCAGATTTGTCACTATGATATTGGTGTTGAAGGAGGATGAAGCATAGAGAAGAATCGTCTTCAGCGGAATAATATTTATCCTCCGGTAAGTAAAAAAACCGCGGCCGTAATACCGGCTGAAAAAAGTCAGAAACAACAAGTACGCCAAGTAGATAAAAAATAGAATTGCGCAGGTTATTTTTACCGCCATTGCCAACCTGCGCCGGGTGTTTTCGTTCTTCATTTGTTCATTTACTTCCTTCATCCAATAATTAATGGGACGCTGCCTTTACTTCAGACCATTTATCCAATCCTGTGCCTTTATTACCTTGCTGAACCTCATCGCCTGTGTAACAAGAATAGCCCTGTGCAATTCCTCCGCCGTCACAGAACCGGCATAGTTCGATATCTGGAGGGTGCCCGTTGCATCCGATAAAAACTCAACGGCAAATCCCAGGTGAAGAGCCTGCCGTGCTGTCGTATCGCAGCACATTTGCGTCATGTAGCCGGAAATGACAACAGTGTCTATCCCCTGCTCCCTTAGCCAGCTCTCCAGATCGGTACCCGTAAAGCTCCCAGGTAATGCCTTTTCAACATAATGCTCATATTTCCTGGCTGCTATTTCCGGATGAAGACTCCACTCCGCGCTTCCCTTCCTAAAGGTTTTGGAATTTTCCTGAGGGGTTGTATGCTGTACGACTACAACAGGAATCTTATGCGCAAGCGCAGAATCCATAACCTTCAGCAGGTTCTGAAAGCTATTTTCAGGATAGGACACGGGGAGCTGTCCGGTAAAATATTCATTTTGCACGTCAATGACCAGTAATGCACGTTTCATAGCCAACCACTGCCTTTCTCCGAAGAATCTTTTAACAATTTCTTATTCCCACCATTTGACGATAAAACACGAAATAAAGTTCGCCAGTCACAGACTGAAATATACCTTCCCATAGAAGTTTCTAAACTATTGAAAACACTTCATCCATGCTCTTCAAATCCTTGCCTCTGGGCACATATGCGGGGAACCCTATAGGAATAAGGCTCAGAAACTTTTGCTCCGGCGGTATATTGAGAATCTCATTGATATCCTCTCCCGCAATGGCGGGCTCATTCATCCAGCAAGCTCCATAGCCGCTTTCGTGGGCGGCAAGCAAAAGGTTTTGAACGGCCGCTCCGATAGATAATATGTCCGGATAGGCAAACAGCTTCATTATCCCTTCATGGTCATACCCCTTCTCCTCCAAAGCAGATATTACTGTCGGATCATAAAATTCCAAATGTGTCATAAACACGGCAACAACCACCGGGGCATTCACAAAAAAGGTGATCATTTTTGCTTTAGAAACCCTATATTGCTCTGATATTTCATCCTCCTTTATGCTTAAAGCCTCATCCATCCTGTTTATGACAGCCTTTGCAATTTTCTCGATGACCGCCTTATCCTTAACGGCGACAAAACGCCAGCATTGACTGTTGCACCCGCTGGGGGCCGTAACTGCTGCTTTTATCAGCCTTTCAACTTCCTCTGTGGGTATATCCCTGTCCTCAAATTTTCTTATGCTTCTTCTTGTAGAAGCCAAATCATAAAAGCTATTCATCCAATCACTCCACCTATCTATAATTGCCTCGTTATAAGTATACCATGGAACACGTTTATAAAGTACTCAAGAATTCAATGCAATCCTTGAAACTTAAGCTATATTATGGATATAAAAAGTAATATACTATAATAAAAGGGGGTACACGCAGATGAAACATACTACTTTTGAATTTACTGCAGGAGACAATCTTCAGCTCTTTTACCAAAAATGGTACGCTGAAAACGAAAAAGCCCTGGTATGCCTTATTCACGGTTTAGGCGAGCATGGCGGCTGCTACGGCACTCTGGCCGAATACCTGTCGGGAAAGGGCTATTCCCTTGCAGTCCTTGATTTAAGAGGCCACGGCCGTTCAAAAGGAAAGAGAGGCCACGCTCCCTCTTACGAAATACTTATGGATGACATCCGCCGGTTCATCTCCCGGGCATCCGGCGACTCAGCCAATTTGCCCTGCTTCCTCTACGGACACAGCATGGGTGGAAACCTGGTCCTGAACTACTGCCTAAGGCAGAATGCAAAGCTGGCAGGAGTCATTGCAACAGGGCCATGGCTGAAGCTTGCTATTGAGCCGCCCCGGTATAAATACCTTCTTTCGCGTTTACTGAACGTCATCTATCCTTCCTTGACAATGAACAACGGACTTGATTCCGGCAAGCTGTACCGTACGGAAAATAAGACAGAGGATTATTTCAAGGACCCGCTTTTCCACAATTACATTTCCGCGAGGCTTTTTACCATTATCCGTGAAGCAGGCCTTTGGGCGCTGGTTCATGCGGCTGAGGCGAAAACTCCGCTTCTGATCATGCACGGAGGCGAAGACAGGGTCACTTCGGCTGAAGCCAGTAAGGAATTCGCCGGGAAGGCGCCGGAAAGTACCCTGAAAATCTGGGATGGCTTTTATCATGTGCTTCAGAATGAACCCCTCCACGAGGACGTTTTCAAATATGCCGGGGAATGGATGGACCAGCGCCTGTAGAATATGCGTATGCGGAGCCTTGGAAGCTATCTCCGGCTGCGGTCATTTCCAAGATCCTTCTGCATTTTATAGTGGGGAATTGTAACTTCTATGAACTCCTCCCCCACTGTTTTATACTTCAGCTTCTCATAGAAGCCGACAGCCGTCTTCCTGGAATTAAGCACGATCCGGCCAAAACCGTTTTTTTCTGCAAACCGCTCCGCATAATTCACTAATCCCGAACCTATGTTGTTCCCCCTGCAGCGTTCATCAACAGCCACCTGGCGCATTTTTACTTCGTTAGCGCCATGTGCAGTCAAAACAAGTACGCCGGCCAATATACCGTCTTTAAAACACCCTATGTGCCAATCGTTTTTTTCTTTCTCAAGATCGTCGTTATATATGCTTAACCCTAAAGGCTTTCTTAACACTCTATCTCTGAGGGCCAATTCTTCATCGTATTCGGATGTTGCGCATTGTATCAGTCTTATATCAAAGTTATCCATTATCATTCCGCTCTTCCTCCTGCATTCACATATATTTCTGAATAAAATATATTTTATCATATCAAACCGGTGATATAAATCCCGCTTTTCCTGCTGGGTCCCTTGAAATTTAATGAAATACGACTGGAATATCGAAGCGTAGTGTGTTACTATATTTCTCGGAGTAATGAATATCAGAATCTATAAGAAAACAGGACGAAGGACAAATGAACAATTTACCGGAAAATGCACAGGCTACACTAAAAGGCGATATAAAAATCCTTGTCGAAAAAGTACATATCGAAGGCAACGGCGTAATTCTTCTTACAGGCCCATCCGGCTGCGGTAAGGGAGAAATTGCAAAAGCCTTGCGCAAGTTTTTATCCATTCCCGAAGATAAACATCTTTCCATGGGAGACATTCTGAGAAAAACAATCGACAAAGCCAATGAAGACCCCGGCTTCCGGCGGATACTGGAAGAAAAATACTGCATCAGCGACAATAATTCAATTTTTGACCCTGAAAAAAACCGTCCCGAGATCATTAGCAAAGCGCATGGCTACAAAGAGGAAATGCGTATTTTTTTTGACCGGTCCCAAGATTATTTTTCGCAGCTGGATTGGCTCAAGTTCTGCGTATCCAATGGCCTGCTGGTCCCCGACGAATGGACGGAAAAAATAATGGAAGCGTTATTTGAAAATTCCTCCGAATTAAAGCAGGGAATACTTATCCTTGACGGCTATCCAAGGACGGTGGTTGCTGCGGAATACCTGCTGAAGGCATTCAACCGGCTGGGAATACCCATTATAAAAGTCCTGCACCTCTTCATCACCAAAGAACAAATGAGCTACCGGGCCCTCAGCAGAAAAAGGACCGACGATACCCAGGAAAGCCTGGAAAGAAGATACCAGTTCTACATTGACAAGGTTCAGCCCTGCATCGACTACTTGAAATCCTGCCTCGGCAGCGAGATGGTGACATTAATCGACGCACACCAGCCGGTTTCTGAAAACGGTCATCTGGATATCGAGGCGTCCATTCATCAGGTTATAATAAGCGTAATGCAGGCATTGGGCCTGCCGGGCTATCTTCTTGATTTGAAGTAAAACCCTCCATCCTGTAATCCGGGATGGAAGCAAAGATCGTTGGTTCAGCGATGCGGCAGCGTATTGCAGGCAAAAAAATCAAAATTAATAAATACTCTGAAATAAGCAAATAATCTATGTAAGAAAAGAACCCGGGGCTGAATTTGGAGTATAAATGCAATCTACGTTCTGGACCAACACAATATGGTATGTGCTTTTAGGCATTGTAACCCTTGTAGAATTGGTTTTCACCATGATCAAGGCCCAAAAGCGCAAACTGACCTTTGCCTTCTTCCTATCCGTTTTAGGCATAACTTTGCATTATGAACTTATGATCCTGATTTTCTTTAAAGGATACGTCTATTATCCAAAGATAATACAAAATGCCACAACACCGTTTGATGATGTGCTTTCAGGAAATCTCTTCTCTCAGTTTTCCATAGCGGCAACCCTGCTGTTGGTCACTGTAATGAACTTAAAATATTACTGGTATATCGTGTTCGCCTTGATCTACGGCGCTATCGAAGAACTCTTTATCGCTTTGGGCATCTATACCCAAAATTGGTACCGTACCTGGATGACCGTACTCATATTGCCTTTCGCATTCTGGCTATCGAAAAAGATGTATATGGCCATTATAAAGGGAGTAAAACCGATCATCTATTATCTCTATGTCTATTTAGGACTATTCCCGCTGCATATTATCACGATCATATGGGGCCTCATGCTGGCTGGATATCTGGAGTACAGCAGAGAGCTGCTTTCTGACCCTATAAGCAGCCGTCATTTCATGGCTATGCTGAATTTTTATATGCTGCTCATCCCTATGATGCTGATATATTTTTCAAAAATGAAATGGGTGTGGAAGATCCTGCTTATACCCGTTACCTACCTGATTTATTATCTTGGGTGCAAACTAAATTTGATTTTGATCAGGGACCAGTGGTTCCCGGCAGTTTCCACCGTAACGATTTTATGGATGTACCTGTCCATCCTGGCCATGGATAAACTATATGGCGGATTTCAAAGGAGGACGGACCGGCTTTACAGGGCCAGATAGCTTCAAGCCGTATCGTTATAATCCAAAATGAAAAAAAGCTCCTGGCCTGTGAAGGTTCTTACTCAAGATCGGGTATTAGTTAAATAAAAACAAGTACAGGCGGATGCATCATTTTATTGCATCCGCCTGTATTAATTGTGGTAGGTTGAAATTATCAAGCTTGGATTGAAACGCAATA